>NZ_JBYIVZ010000067.1:0-53267 GCF_057710365.1 Streptomyces sp. bgisy027 | reverse complement strand
GTCCTCGCGCTGGCCGCGGCGATCTGGCACAACCACAAGACCGGACAGCCGGTCACGCGATCCCTGATCGCCTACGACCACTAATCACATCGGAATGACTCGTCTAGATGAGACGGCCAAGGAGTTCGGCGAGGCCGGGCTGCCGCTGCCCGCCGACCTGTGCGACCCCGACGACGTCCGCGCGGCCTTCGCTGCCCTGCGGCGTGAGTTCGGCAGTCTGGACTACCTGGTCAACAACGCTGCCACCGCCCGCCCCCACCGGATCGAAGACACGGACGATGCCCAGCTCGACCGTGAGGTCGGAACGAATCTGCTCGGCCCGCTGTACACCGTCCGCGAGGCCGTGCCTCTGCTGCGCCGGTCCGACATGGCACATATCGTGAACCTCTCCTCGGAGTCCACCGCGGACCCGTACCCGTTTTTGTTGGTGTACGCGGCCACCAAGTCCGCCTTGGAGACGCTCACGAGAGGGCTGGCGCAGGAGCTGCGTCCCGACGGAATCCGCTGCACACTCCTGCGCGTCGGACAGACGGCGACCGGCTTCAAGGACGCCTGGGATCCCGAGCAGCTGGAGAAAGCTCTGCACGCCTGGACGGCGGGCGGCTTCCGGGCGCGTGTCTCGGGAGTGACACCGCAGTCTCCGGAGCGGGTCGCCGAAGCACTGCTCTTCGTTCTGCGGCAGACCAGCGACTCCATCGTCGGGGAGCTGAGCGTACGGGCGTACCCCTGACCATGCGTGAACATCTATGGAGGTACCGATGACAGACGTGCTGGCCGGTGTGCGGGTGCTGGAGGTCGCCATGTGGACGTTCGTACCGTCCGCGGGGGCCGTTCTGGCTGAGTGGGGTGCCGACGTGATCAAGGTCGAGCACCCAGTGAGCGGCGACCCACAGCGAGGCCTCATCAACTCCGGCTTTCTACCGGAGGAGGCCGGCGGCCTGAACTACATGATGGAGGTGCCCAATCGGGGAAAGCGAAGCATCGGCATCGATCTGAAGAACCCCGAGGGCCGCGAACTGCTCTACCGCCTGGCCGCGGACTGTGATGTCTTGCTCACCAACTTCCTCCCCGACGCCCGCCGTTCGCTGGGCATCGAGGTGGAGGACATCCGCAAGCACAACCCCGACATCATCTACGTACGCGGATCAGGCAACGGCCAGCGGGGCGCGGACGCCGAGAAAGGCGGCTTCGACTCCTCGACCTACTGGGCGCGCGGAGGCATCGGCTACACCGTCTCCCCGCCCGAATACGAACACCCCGTGCGCATGCGGTCCGCCTTCGGCGACGTGATGGGTGGCCTGTCGCTCGCGGGAGGTATCGCCGCCGCCCTCTTCCGCCGGGAGCGGACCGGAGTCGCGTCCGTCGTCGACGTCTCGCTGCTCGGCGTCGCTCTGTGGAACATCTCGGTCGACGTGGCCTCCGCGAAGCTCCGGCCGAACGACGACGTCTTCCGCTACGACCCGGAGAATCTGGTCAATCCGACGGTCGGCATCTACCGGACTAAGGACGGGCGGCATCTCAACCTCACCCTGCTGCAGTCCGATCGCTACTGGAGGGACTTCACCGAACGCCTCGGGCGCCCCGATCTTGCCGAGGATCCGCGGTTCGCCGACCATGCCGCCAGGGGCCGTAACTCGTATGAATGCACTCAGGAACTGAAGCAGGTGATCGCCTCCCGCGACCTGGACGAATGGCGCGCGGCACTCGAGGACTTCGAGGGTGTCTGGGCGCCGCTGCAGACACCGCTGGAGGTGCACGACGATCCGGCGATCACCGCCAACGGCTTGATCCGCGAACTCGACACCACCAGCGGCCGCTCTCTCGCGGTCGCGGCCAATCCGGTGCAGTTCGACGGTAAGCAGCCCCACACGTCCGGTGCCCCGGATCATGGGCAACACACCGAGGAACTCCTCCTGGAACTCGGGCTGACCTGGGAGCAGATCATCGCGTACAAGGACAGCGGCGCCATCAACTGAACGACGAGAAGACAAAGAAGGGGAGGCCAGGACGGCCTCCCCTCGCTGTGCGCTGTGCTCAGTCCCAGACCAGGGGCAGGGAGTCCACGCCTGCGACATTGCCGCCATGGGTGCTCACCGTGTGGCCCTCCCGCAACCGGTAGTGCGGGATGCGGCGGTGCATGTGCTCGTGGATGACCCGCAGTTCCAGCCGGGCGAGGTGGGACCCGACACAGCGGTGCGGGCCGGCACCGAAGGCAAGGGTGCCCTTGGGGTTGCGGGCGAAGTCCACGCTGTTCGGGTTCTCGAAGACCTTCGGGTCGCGGTTCGCGGCCCGGTTGACGATGACGACCGGGTCCCCCTTACGGATGGTCGCCCCGCCCAGTTCCACGTCCTGCGTGGCGTTGCGGCCGGAAGTGTTGAGGCCTTCATGGCGGAGCAGCTCCTCCACGGCTTGGGGGATGATGTCCGGCTCATTCACCAACTGGTCGCGGTGGCCGGGGCTCTGGGCGAGGAATGCGAACTGGTAGCTGATCGCGCCCTGCACCGTGTCGAGGCCGGCCAGGAAGAGCAAGAAGGCGTGGTCGAGGATCTCCTCGTCGTCCAGCTTCTGCCCGTCGATCTCGGAGTCGATCAGGACGCTGAGGATGTCGTCCTCGCGACGGCGCTTGCGCTCGGCCAGAAGCTCTGTGAGCCGTCCTCGGGCAGCGGCACCCGCCTTGGCGCGGGACGCCCCGGACGGATCCTTGTGCTGGCCGTGGAGAATCTCGTAGTTCCAGTTGCGGAAGTCGGTCGCCTCCTCCTGCGGTATGCCCAGCATGTCGACGAAAATCCTCGTCGGGAAGGGCTGCGCAAGCTCCGCGACGAGCTCGCACTCCCCACGGTCGATGAAGGTGTCGATAAGCTCGTCGCAGATACGGCGGATCTTCGGCTCCATGGCCGTGATGCGATTGGGCGCGAAGACCGGGGCGAGCAGCATGCGGTGTTTCGTGTGCAGAGGTGGGTCCACCTCCAGCGGCAGCAAGGGCCGCTTGTTGCCAAGCCCGTGCGGGACGCTGACCGAGGGCTGGGTGGCGAAGAGGTCGGCATGCTGCCAGACGTAGCGCGCCTCGTCGAAGCCGGTGACGATCCAGAAGCCGCCGTAGTTGCTGCTGTGAGTGACCGGGCACTTGGCCTGCATCCGCTCGTAGACCGGATACGGGTCCTGGCCGAAGGCCGGGTGGTGGTGGTCGAAGTTCTCGGCGAAGTAGGCCACCTCGTCGGGAGTCAGAGGGCGGGGACCCGACTCCTGGTCCAGCGACGCCGGCCTGGTCTGTCCCGTCGATGCGGTGTCACTCGTGGTCATGCTTCCCGGTCCTCTCGGTGGTTGTGTAGCCGATCCGTACGTGCCGTCGGCCTGTCATCCCGACGCAAGCCCCCACAGCACGGTTTTGGTCTCCAGGTACTCCTTCAGTCCGGCCTCGCCGAATTCACGGCCGACGCCGCTCTGCTTGTAACCGCCGTACGGTGCGTGGGGGTTGGTCCCGCCACCAGCGCCGTTGATCGTCACCTGCCCGGTGCGGATCCGGCGGGCCACCGCGTAGGCGCGCTGTGGATCGCCGCTCCACACCGCGCCACTCAGGCCGAACCGGGAGTCGTTGGCCACGGCGACGGCCTCGTCGTCGTCGGCTACCGGGATGACCGCGGCCACGGGCCCGAAGATCTCCTCCTGCGCGATCCGCATGGGGCTCTTCACTCCGGTGAACACGGCGGGTTCCAGGTAGAAGCCGCGCTCCGGGTACCGCGGTCGCCCACCTCCGCCAGTGAGTACAGCGCCTTCGGCGATCCCGGCACGTATATGACTTTCGACCCGCTCCCGCTGTGCGGCGCTGATCAACGGGCCGAGATCGGTGTCGGGGTCATGCGGGTCACCGACCCGCATGACGGCGACCTTGTCCAGCAGCAGCCGGACGGCCTCGTCGTGCCGGCTCTCGTGCACGACGAGCCGGGTCATGCAGCCGCATCCCTGGCCGCTGTTGCGGGTGAATCCGTAGGCGAAGTGCGCCACGGCCTGCTCAAGATCGGCGTCCTCAAGTACGACGTCGGCGTTCTTGCCGCCCAATTCCAGGGCGACGCGTTTGACACCGGGGGCCGCCTGGGCGCTGATCGCCGCTCCCACAGGGGCCGAGCCGGTGAAACTGACGACGTCGACCCCGTCGTGTCCCGTGAGCCGTTTTCCGGCCTCGACATCCCCTGTGGGAACGACGTTGAGCACACCGGGCGGCAGCTCCGCCTCTTCGGCGGCCTCGGCCAGCAGCAGCGCCGACAGCGGAGTTGCGGGGGCAGGCTTGAGCACGACGGTGCAGCCCGCCGCGAGAGCGGGACCGACCTTGGACAGACTGGTGAAGAACGGATAATTGAACGGGGTGATGGCGGCCACCACGCCGGCCGGCTCGCGTAGCACCACTCCCTGTCCGACTCCGGCCCCGAACGTCGGCGGCATGGGAGCGGAGAACGGGTAGGTCGTCAGCACCCGGTCCACCATGTCCGCGAGGTGTTCCAGCGGGACGCTCACCTGCAGGCCGCGGGCCAGTCGGACAGGGGTTCCGACCTCGGTGATCACCCGGTCGACCGCCTCGTCCTGCCGCTCCACCAGCTGGTCGAGGAACCGCCGCAGAAGCAGGGCCCGGTCCCGCGGCGAGGTGCGTCCCCACGGCCCTTCGTCCAAGGCGCGTCGGGCGGCCCGCACCGCCCGGTCGATGTCGTCGGCCGAAGCCTCGGCGACCAAGGCGACCGTATCCTCAGTGGCCGGGTTCACGACGGGCCTGGTTCTGCCGTCGGTGGCCGGCTCCCAGCTTCCATCCACATAGGCATGTCGTAGTTGCAGCGGCTCCATGGCTCTCATATAAACAGAATCGACGAACTATGTACATGTCGTTCACTATCTCGTAGCGTGTGGTCGTCGGACAGGAACGCAGTGGAACCGAGGAGTGTCATGCAGTTGCAGGGCAAGGTCGCCGTCGTCACGGGAGCGGCGCAGGGCATCGGGGCCGAGTACGCTCGCGGGCTCGCCGGGGCCGGCGCCGCGGTCACGGTCGCCGATGTCCAGACCGGGCCGGGAGAGGAGGTCGCCGAGAGTCTTCGCAAGGACGGACATCGGGCGCTCTTCGTCCGCACCGATGTCTCCGACCTGACCTCTGTGGAGGAGATGGCCCGGCGCACCGTCGCTGAGTTCGGCGGCATCGACATCCTGGTCAACAACGCCATGATCTTCGCCGGTCTGCCCTTCGAAAGCATCGAGGACATGCCCGTCGAGAGGTTCGACCGCGTCTGGTCGGTCGGCGTCAAGGGCACCTTCCTGGCCACCCGCGTCGTGCTGCCGCATCTACGGGCGCGCGGCGGGGGTTCGGTGATCAATCAGGGCTCCACGGCCGCATACCACAACAGTCCGAACCGGCTGCACTACAACGTCACCAAGCAAGCCATCCACGGCATGACCAAGACCCTCGCCAAGGAGCTCGGCAAGGACGGGGTGCGGGTGAACTGCATTGCGCCCGGCGCCATCGACACCGAGGCCACGCTGACGGGCGTGCCGGCAGACGTCCTTGCCCGCGCAGTCTCCGGCCAGGCCATAGGCCGTCAGTTGCACACCGGCGACATGGTCGGGGTGCTGCTCTTTCTGGCCGGCGACCAGAGCGCTGCCATCACGGGGCAGACGCTCATCGCCGACGGCGGCGTCTGCTTCCTCGGCTGATGGCTGCCGCAGGTAGGCGAACCGGACAGGAAAGGCCCGCGATGCGCATCACGGTCGATCGCAAGAGGTGTCAGGGGCATGCACTGTGCAGCATGTCCGACCCCGATACATTCCCTCTGGACGACCTCGGATACTCGGCCCTTGAACCGACCGACGTCGTCAAAGCCGACGAAGCCCGCGTGCGGCACGTCGTCTCCGCCTGCCCCGAGCGGGCCTTGTTGGTGAGCGAGTCATGACCGCTGCCTCGGTGCGCATCGCGGACGGCGCGCGCACTCCGCTTCCGCGCCTGTCCGCCGACACTGCATTCTTCTGGCAGTCGGGTGCCGACGGTCTCATGCGGATCCAGCGCTGCGCGGAGTGCGGGCGCTACGCCCACCCACCCACGCCGGAATGCCGCACCTGCGGGGCGTTCGCACCACATCCGGTTCCGGTGTCGGGACGAGCGACGGTCTTCAGCTTCACCGTCAACCACCAAACCTTTGTGCCATGGCTGCCGGCGCCCTACATCCTGGCCATCGTGGCTCTGGACGAGCAACCGGACATCCATCTGACGACACGGTTGGTGGATGTCGACCCAGAGAACGTGCGCATCGGAATGCGGGTCGCGGTGGTCTTCGAACGACATGGCGAGGTGTACCTGCCGCTGTTCGCGCCCGCCGGGGAGGCAGGAGCAGATGCTGGAGCGCACTGAGAAGAGGGCACTCATCTCAGGCATCGGACAGTCCCAGGTCGGACGTCGGCTGGGCCGCTCCGACCTGGATCTCACGCTGGAGGCCTGCCACCGTGCCCTGGTCGACGCCGGGCTGACGGTCGGTGACATCGACGGGCTGGTGGCGTGGCCGGGGGAGTGGCCGGCGGCACCCGGTTTCTGTGGCCCGGCACTCGGCCGGGTCAAGGACGCGCTGGGCCTGGAGCCGGTCTGGCATGCGGGGATACAGGACGGTCCCAGCCAGCTGGCCGCCGTGATGTCCGCGGTCATGGCCGTGGCCAGTGGATACGCCCGACATGTGCTGGTCTACCGCACCACGTCCGAGGCGACCGGCCAGGCGGGCGCAGGCCGCAACACCACCAGCCCCGCAGACGTCACGGGAGTCACCGGCCTCCAGGAGTGGCTGCGCCCCTTCGGTGCCGTCACCGCCGCGCACTGGCTGGCGATGGTCGCCCAGCGATATCTGCACGAGACGGGAGCCACGAGGGAGCAGATCGGCGGACTCGCCGTCTCCACCCGCCGCTGGGCCAGGCTCAACCCAGCAGCCGTCTACCGGGAGGCACTGACCATCGAGGACTACCTCGCCGCCCGGATGATCACCACTCCGCTGTGTCTCTACGACTGCGATGTGCCCGCCGACGGCTCCGTGGCGGTGATCGTGTCCGCCGCTGAAACGAAGGCAGACCTCCGGTCGCCGGTACGCGTCGAGGCGATGGGTAGTGCACTCGGTGCGCGCCCGTTCTGGGACCAATGGGCAGACCCACTGGACCTGCCGCAGCGTGATGCCGCACGTCATCTCTGGTCGCGCACCGAGCTGCGCCCCCGTGACGTCGATGTCGCGCAGCTCTACGACGGCTTCTCCATTCTCGCACTGCAGTGGTTGGAGGCAGCCGGCTTCTGCGGTCGTGGGGAGGGCGCGGCGTTCGTCGCGGAAGGCAAGCGGATCGGGCCGGGCGGGGAACTGCCGCTGAACACCGGCGGAGGGCAGTTGTCCGGCGGACGACTGCATGGCTACGGCTTGTTCCACGAGGCCGTGGCGCAGCTCCGAGGCGACCAGGGCGAGCGCCAGGTCGAGGGCGCGGAGACGGCATTCGTGGGGGCTGGTGGCGGCCCGCTCGGCGGCTGTTTCCTGCTCACCCGCTAAACAGCTCGATACGAATACCGAAGGGATACGGAGGTGGACCGGTGACAGTCCAGGAACAGATCAGCACGCTGCGGGAAGACGGCCCGTCGCGGGCGCCCGCGGAGCGGCAGGCGGACCGTGGGTTCGGCCTGCCCGTCGGTTGGTGGCCGATCGGACACGCGTCCGAGTTCACCGGTAAGCCCCGACCGGTGAAGCTCGGTGCCCAGCCGGTCGCCGTGTACCGGGACGGGGACGGCACGGTCCACGCTGTGCTGGACCGCTGCCCGCACCGGCGGCTGCCGTTGTCCATGGGCCGGGTGATCGACGAGGGACTGCAATGCGGTTACCACGGCTGGACGTTCGACGGCGCCGACGGCCAGTGCACGCTGATCCCCAACTTCAAAGCGGGGGAGACACCCTCGTCCCGGATCAAGGTTGCCGCATACCCGATCACCGAGAACGAGGGGCTGGTGTTCCTCTGGACGAGCGCCGGTGATCCGGAGTCGCCCTCCGGCCTGGTTCCGCTGTCTGTTGGGCCGGCGACGTCGAGCAGTGCCGTCGTGTGTGGCACGGCTCTGGTGCGCGCACCGTACGAGCGTATTTCGGAGGCGCTGCTGCTCAACCCCGGCGCTGCTCTGAACCTCGGCCCGCTGCTCGGCTCCGGTGACGAGGTGTTGGGCCCGGACCAAGAATCCGACGGGGAGGGACGTGCCGTCACGGTACGGCGGGACCGGCTCACGCTGGACCTGCCCCGGATCCAGACGTTCGAGGCCCCCCTCGGCGGGGTCACGACCGTCAGCGAGATCACGACCCTCGTGGCCACCGGTTTCACCACTGTGGTGGCTGACACTCCGGCGGGCGGTTCCGTACGAGTGCTGGCCGCGCTGACGCCGACGGGACCGCACCGTACCACCGTGCGCTGGCGCGTCCAGGCACACGGAAACGCCGCTCGGAGTCTGCTCGCCGCTTGTCGGGCGGCGGCGGCTGCCAAGCAGCTAACCGGCCGTGCCGGGCGACCGCTGGAAGCCGCGGCGGATGCCGTGGAGACGGCCTTCGATCCCGCTCTCGATCAGCTGCGCGCACTACGTGCCTGAGCCTCCCGACGGAATGCCCACCCCCCGCTGCGAAAGGAAGGAAGGGCCATGACAACCACCGACCTCTCGGTTCCCGCATCCGCCGAATCCGAGGACAAGCGCAAGAACCGTTCAGCATCGATCACCGCGGGCTTCCGGCCAGGATCGTTCGCCTTGCGGGACACCTGGTTCCCAGTCATTCAGACCGTCTTCATCGGGCGCCGTCCCAAGCTGCGGGTGATCCACGGGCGTCCCGTCTACTTGACGCGTGAGAACGGCGTCCTGGTCGCGACCGAGGATTCCCCGCGCGATCGCGATCGCGGTCGGCTGCGCGCCAGCGAGTTCACCGGAGGTACCGGCCACTACCCGATCGTCGAGCGGTACGGCTACGCCTGGGTCTGGTACGGGGACCCGGCGAATGCGTCACCGGACCTGGTACCGCACGTCCCGCACCTGCCGGAAGCCGGTGGCTTGCCCCGCCACTTCCACCAGAACGTCATCTTCGACTGCAGCTACGAGCTGATCTGTGAAAACCTGCTCGACCTCACTCACGCCGACTTCCTGCACTCATGGCTGACCGGGGACCCCCTCTCGGAGCACGACGAGATCACGGTCGAATCCACCTCCGAGACCGTCACCATGACCCGTACGGCCGTCGGCCGCCCCACTCCCAAGATCCAGCGGGGGCTCGCCAAGTCCGACACCCAGGACGCCTGCCTGGTCACGATGGTGCATGTGCGCAGCGGGGTCTGCTTGTTGCACGGCGATTTCAACCCCGGCATGTCGGTTCGCATGCTGCACCCGGCCAATCCGGAAACTCCGGGACGTACTCGCACGCCGGTCACCTACAACGTCCAGCACACGACGAAGCTGGCCCGGAACATCTTCCCGTTCAGCACGCACATCGTCGGCAGCCAGGACAACTGGGCTGTGCGTCCGCAGAACCCGCTCTACTTGGACCACGGCACTGACGAAAAGGACATGAATTCTCGATTCGACGCCGCCGGCTTGCGGTTCCGCAAGGTCCACCAGGAGCTGGTTGACCGTCAGCGGCGCGGGGACTGCTCCTATCTGGCCGACGGTGACCCGGGCCGGGACGTCTCGGCGAAGATGAGGTTGGATCGCGCGCGGTGACACGCGCGTGACATGCTGATGCAAGATTCCTGACGCAACTGGATTGAAGTCTCCGGAACGCCAACCTAGGCTTTGTGCAGGACGTAGTGCGCATAACGTCCTATGTCTCCGGCAGAGTCGCCGCGCCACTTCGGCATTTCCGTACAGCTTGGCCTGCCGGGAGTGCGGCTTCGTTGCCGCGCCACGGTAGGCGAGGAGGAAATGCGGCATGAACGCGACCGGGGACGGGTCACGACAGGCCGACCACAGATTCGCAGCGGCGGACGCCAAGGCGGCGGCCCGGGAGACGGAGATGGTGCAGCGCATCCTGGCGGGCGCGCTGCTGGTGGCTTCCCACGAGGGCGTCCCAGCCCTCTCGATGGGGAACGTCGCCGCCGCAGCCGGCGTGTCTCGCGGGACTGTCTATCGCTACTTCGGCACCCGACAAGTTCTGCTCGAGTGCATGAATGAGCGCGTGCAGCACTGCTGGGAGCGAGCGTTGCACGAGGCGGTGCGGGCCGAGCCCGCGGTGGAACTCCGAGTGCGCTTGGTGATGGAGAGTCTTCCGGGCATGGCAGAGGTGCTGCCCGATTCGCAGATGCTCTTCGACAATGACCCGGCGTATGTACTCTCGCATGTCCAGCGGCACTTTCCGGAGATCGTCCAGGTGGTTGTCCATTTTCTGGAACCAGTTCTGGACGCGGCCGAAGCTGTGAGGGCCGGGGCCGTCACCCGTCACGAGGCAGCGGAACTCGCGCTTCGGATCGCCCTGGCCGACGTCCTTGTTCCAGCCGGTCGGGCCGGCTCGGTCGATCAACGTGTCGATGCCTTCTGGGCCTTTGTCGGTGGCCGGGCACGGGAAGTCGAGGGCATGGGGGCCCGTACTTCCCGGGTGACGACACCTCTCCGAGCGATTCCTGGGCTTGCGCTTAAATGAGACTGCTTGAACAGAATTCGTAATAGTTGTACTGTCCTCTTTATGGGCACCCCAGATACAGAATCCGTTGACCCCTCCATGACGTTCGCCGTGGGCGCGCGGTTGAGGAGCCTCTCTTCCGGCGTCGAGGTGGTGGTCGTACGTCCCGCGGCTCAGCCGGTCGTTCTTACCTGCGCGGGTGAGGCTCTGATTCCCCTTGAAAGGGCCGCGTCGGCAATCCCCGGCCCAGCGCCGGATCGCGAAACAGTCCTGGTCGGCAAGCGCTATCACGACGAGACGTCCGGACTGGAGCTGCTGTGTACCAAGAGCGGTGCCGGCCCCCTGGTCGTTGACGGACGGTCGCTGGGCGCCAAGGCCGCCAAACCGCTTCCCTCATCCGACTGACCGCTGTGGAGGTGAGTCGAGTGAGTATCGGCATGCTCCTCGAGCAAGCGGTGCGGGATGCTCCGAACCGTGAGGTCTTCGGGCTCGCAGGGCCGACACTCTCGCTCTCTGATCTGTGGCGCCGGGCGCTGACCGGTGCGGCGATGGTGGACAAGGCGGGCCCGGGGCCCGTTGTGTTCATCGGCCCGGGTGGCCCTGCCTTCGCGGTGGCACTCTTCGCGAGTGCCTTCGCCGGACGGCCTCTGCTGCCTCTCGATCACAGGCTGGGGGCGCCTTGGCTGCGGAACGTCTTGCGTAAGGCGGGACCGGGCCTCGTTATTGCGGACGGCGCCGCTCGAGGCGCCCGGCTGCTTTCGGAACCTGGTGTGCTCGCCTCGACGGACTGGCTTGCCGCTACGTCCGCCCTGCCGCCTCGGGCCGCTGGTCCAGTGCTCGCTGACCCGCACGCCGCCGCCCTGTTGATCTGTGGCGACGACGGCGGAACCGTGCCGCTGAGTCATGCAGACCTGTGCCGACCTGTTCTCGACGCGTCGGACTTCGCCCTTGCCGACCCTGGTGAGGTATCCCTGATGTGCCTGGAGCCGTACCGCTTCACTGGCCTGATCGGACTGCTCGGCAGCCTCTGCGCGGGGCGCCGTCTGGTTCGGTTGCGTGGCTTCAGCCCCGAAGCCTGGCTGACGGCGGTCGCTGGTTGGGGCGTCACGCACGCTCTGGTGGCGCCCACCATGCTCGGCAGGATTGTCGAACACTGGGAGATGTACGGATCGGATCGGCGTGCAGCTGCGCCGAGAGTGATCGTGTATGACGGCGAGCCGTTGCCGCCGTCGCTCCTGGAGCGAGCACTTCGGCTCTTTCCGGAAACAGACTTCGTCCGCACCTATACGCCCTATCCGGCCCATCCGGTGGTGGCGGTGCTGGATCCCGAGACGCATCGGGTTGGAGGCGAACGGATCGGCTCGATCGGTCGGCCACGGCCCGGGGTTGACATCGAGGTTCGGGACAGTCGAGGGCGGTCATGCCCTCCGCGGGAGACCGGTGAGCTGTGGGTGAGCCGCTCCGGGGCTGTCGGTGCCAGTGCGACGGGTTGGTGCAGGCTCCATGAACGGGCCTGGAGGGACGGGGCCGGCTACGTCTTCCTTGGCGACTGGGTGGATACCCCCGCAAGTCGGGATCAAGATGCATCCGACGCCGAGATCGAGGCACTTCTACGAAGGCATCCGGACATCGCCGATGTCGCCGTCACGTCCATGCCTGACGCCCGACAGAAGCGCAGGGTCACGGCAAGTGTTGTGGCAAGACCTGGGCGCGCGCTGGACGTGCTCGGCTTGCGCCTGTGGGTGAGCGCTTGGCTGCGATCCCCGGGCATCCCGGCGTTCGTCGTCACCGAGGCTCGTGGAACATCATTGACGAATAATGTTCATTGTGGCTAACTAGCTTCGTACGTACGGGCATCGGCTCACGGCGCGCAGGACCGTGTTCCGATTCCGATCCGATTAGGGAGTCGCACCATGCTTCTCGATCTCCACGCGCACCAATTGACCACGGAGATGTTCAACAAGCACCCTCACTGGGGGCCGTTCTGGGAGAACGGAACCCTGCGGATTGGGGACTGGACCCTGGGTACGACCAATCCCGAGGCGCCCACGATCGAGCAGATCTACGAAGAGCGCTGGACTCCGGAACTCCGGCTCGAGTCATTCCGTAAGGCCGGCATCGACAAGGCCGTGTTGTCGATGCCGTTCCACATGGTCAACTATCACACCGAACCGGAGTTCGCGATCCGGTTTGCGCAGGAGGTCAACGACAGCCTGGCGGCGTACTGTGCCGGCGACCCCGAGGTCTTCAAGTACTGGGCGCACGTACCCGCTCAGGACCCCAAGGCCGCCGCGGCCGAACTGGAGCGTACGGTCACGCGGTTCGGTGCCTCCGGCATCAGCATGGGCGGCGCCAACTTCGGTGGCAAGGAGGTCTCCGACGCGTCCTTCCGGCCGCTGTGGGAGAAGCTCTGCGAGCTGGACGTGATGGTCTTCGTCCATGGCTACAACCAATCCGTCACCTGGGGCGAGAAGGCATCTACGGATCCGTACGACACCACCTCGATCGTGGGCATGAACCATGACGAGACGCTGTTCTTCTGGCATCTGGTCAACGGTGGCGTCCTCGACGATTTCCCGCAGCTCAAGATCTACATCACCCACGGCGGTGGGTTCATCCCCTACCAGCTGTGGCGGTTCAACGAAACCAACAAGACCATGGCGCCCGACTCGAAGAACAAGAAGGACGTCATCGAGTACGCCTCCAACTTCTACTACGACCTGGACGTCCACCACCCTGCCATGCGACGCGCCGTCACCGAGATCGTCGGCGTCGACCACCTGCTTTACGGCGACAACTTCTCCGGCTCCGACAGCCACGTCGGTGACCTGACGGACGGATTCGGTCTGAGTGAGGCCGACCGGGAGAGGATCCGGAGCGGTAACGCGCTGCGACTGCTCAAGAACCTCTGATGACTTCGGAGGCCGCGGAGATCCACGTCGACCGGACGAAGTGCTGCGGCTACGGCATCTGTACCGAGACGGCCCCGCTGTTGTTCCGGCTGGACGACATGGGCTTCGCCCACGCAGAGGCGGGCGAACTTTCGGGGCCAGCGGTCAAGGAGGCAGCCGAGGCCGCTGAGGCCTGCCCGGAGCGCGCCATCACCTTGTTGTTCGCTTTGTCCGACGGAAAGTGAGAAGAGCAGCCGTGGAACGTCGCCTGTACATCGACGGCAAATGGTCCGAAGGCTCGGGTGATACGGCGCTCGCCGTGATCAACCCGGCGACCGGCGAAGAACTCGCCAACGTTCCGCAGGCGACGGTCGCGGACATCGAGGACGCGGTCCTGGCGGCCCGGCGTGCGTTCGACGAAGGGCCCTGGGGGCGTACCAGCCCTGCGGAGCGGGTCGGCGTTCTCCGCAGGTTCTCCGACCTGCTGGTCGCTCGCAAGGCCGAGGTCGTGGATCTCACCATCGCTGAGGCGGGATCGCCCCGCAAACTCGCGGAGACTCTCCAAGTGCAGTCTCCGCTGGACCACTTGGCGGACATGGTGGAGCGGGTGTTGGCCACCTTCCCGTTCAGTCGGCCCATGCCGCCCACCTTCGGAGTGGGCATCGGCCAAGGCGTGGTGCTCCGAGAGGCCACAGGGGTGGTCGCGGCCATCACGCCGTTCAACTACCCGTTCCTGACCAACATGAGCAAGGTGGTGCCCGCGCTGGCCGCCGGCTGCACCATCGTGCTCAAGCCCTCGCCGTACACCCCGCTCGCCGCGCTGTTGATCGCCGAGATCGCCGAACAGGCGGAGATACCGCCGGGTGTGCTCAATGTCGTGACCGGAGACATCGCGGCAGGGGAGCGCCTGACCACGCACACCGGGGTCGACGTCGTCACCTTCACCGGCTCGGACGCCGTAGGCGCCAAGATCATGGCCCAGGCTGCGCCAGGCATCAAGAAGGTCGTGCTGGAACTCGGTGGCAAGTCCGCCAACATCATCCTCGACGACGCGGACCTGGACCGAGCCGTACCTCACGCCGCACTCGGCTTCACGCGCCACAGCGGCCAGGGCTGCGCCTGTCTGACCAGGGTGCTGGCGCACCGCAGTCGGTACGAGGAAACCGTGGAACGCCTCTCCGGCGCACTGGCCGGTCTCAAGGTCGGTGACCCCGGCGACCCTGCCACCGACATGGGGCCACTCATCCGGGAGACGCAGCGTGATCGGGTCGAGCGCTATGTGCGGATCGGGCAGGAGGAGGGAGCGCGGCTCGTGCACGGCGGAGGGCGGCCTGCCGGCCTCGACTCGGGCTTCTTCCATGAGCCCACGCTCTTCGCGGACGTAAGCAACTCCATGCGTATCGCCCAGGAGGAGATTTTCGGCCCGGTAGGTGTGGTGATCCCGTTCGATGACGACACCGAGGCCGCAGCCATCGCCAACGATTCCGTCTTCGGACTTTCCGGTGCGGTCTGGGCACGCGACCCGAAGCGTGCCTTCGCCGTCGCCCAGCAGGTGCGTACGGGCATGCTCGTGCTCAACGGAGGCGGCGGCGGGACCAACCCGCACGGTCCGTTCGGCGGTTACAAGCGCAGTGGCATCGGGCGCGAATTCGGGGAAGCGGGCCTTGAGGAGTATCTGGAGACCAAGGCAGTCGTGTGGGGCGTGCGGTGACCGTGGCCCAGGGGCAGGTCGCCGTCGAGCGCGACAACGCCGTCATGGTCATCACCATCGACCGTCCCGCGGTGCGGAACGCCATCGACTACGACACGGCACAGGCCCTCTCCGCCGCCTTCGACGAACTCGACGCCAGCCCGTCACTCTCCGTCGCTGTCATCACAGGCAGCAACGGAATGTTCAGCGCAGGGATGGACCTGAAAGCCTTCGCCGCCGGTGGCAGACTGCCGCGCAGCGAGCGGGGCTTCGCCGGGGTCGTCTGGAAGCCGCCGCGCACTCCGCTGATCGCCGCTGTCGAAGGCTTCGCTGTGGGTGGTGGCTTCGAGATCGTGTTGGCCTGCGACCTAGTGGTGGCGGCCCGCGACGCGGTCTTCGGACTGCCCGAGGTGCAGCGGGGGCAATGTGCCTCGGGTGGTGGCCTGCTTCGGCTGCCCCGCCGCATCCCCTATCACCGGGCGATGGAGCTCATCCTCACCGGTGAACGGCTGGGAGCCGAGGCCGCGGAACACCTCGGCCTGGTCACCCGGCTGGCGCCGCCCGGCGGCGCACTGGCGGAGGCACGCCGCCTGGCCGAGCGCATCGCCGCCAACGGACCGTTGGCGGTCGCCGCTTCCAAACGCGTCGTGGTCGAGTCACAGGACTGGTCGTCCACCGAAGCGTTCGACCGGCAGGAGGCGATCGTGGACCCGGTCCGGAGTTCGGCCGACGCCCGTGAAGGGGCGCTGGCCTTCTCAGAGAAGCGGGCCCCGATCTGGCGGGGGGAGTAAGGAATCCCGGGGCAGGACTTCTGGACCGATCGATCCGGAGCTCGAGCGGGGCCATCGGCTGGACGCTGAAACGCCGAACGGGAATGGGGTGAGCGGGCCGCGTGCCCAGGGTGATCGATACCAAGGGGCCAATGGACAACCGGGCCATTGTGGACCATGTTCCCGTCACTGCTCCGGTTCCCGAGCCCCGGTGGTGCGGCGGTTGTCTGAGGAACGGCTCGACCTGCGGATTGCGGCGGACTACCAGGTCCGGCGCGTGACCGACGGGCGAACCGTCGCGAGTGTTCTGGGAGGAAGCGGTGACGCTGACGGACAGGAAGATTCTCTTCACCGGAGCGACTGGCCAGGCGTTCCGGCCAGCCGCGGAGGCGCTGGCGCGCGACAACGAGGTTTGGTGCGCGGCGCGTTTCACGGACCCGGTGGTCAGGCGGGATCTGGAGTCCGTCGGCATCAAAACCATCCCCTGGGTCATGGGCGCCGGCAACGTCGTCGGTTTGCCGTCGGACTTCACCCATGTCGTCCACGCCGCGCCGTACCGGGGGCAGCCCGACTCGGACACCGCGGCTCAGGCCAATGCGGTGGCAGCGGGCATGCTCATGCACCACTGCCGTGCGGCTGATGCATTCGTCTTCGTCTCGGCGTTCGCTGTCTACAAGCAGCCGCCGAGCCCGGACCATCGCATCGCGGAGAGTGACCCACTCGGCGGGCACGCCCCGTACGCGCCGACCTACCCGATCGGGAAACTGGCTGCCGAGGCCGCCGTCCGTGCGTTCGCCGGTGTCCTCGGCCTGCGCACGACCATCGCGCGGCTCAACGTCTGCTACGGCCCCACCGGGTGGGGCGGTGTGCCGGTCGAGTTCTTCGGCCGCATCCTTGCCGGCGAGCCCGTCTGGCTTCCGGAAGACGGATCCGACATATGGTCCTCGCCCATCAGTACTGACGACGTGACCATGTTCCTGCCCCGTCTGTGGGATGTGGCCTCGATGGCGCCTACCATCGTCAACCTTGCCGGCGACGATGCTCTCTCACTTCGTGGGTACTGCACCTTGCTCGCCCGGCAAGCCGGGCTGGAGGTCGACTTCGTCCCGAGCGCCGAGTCCCGGCAGTCATACGCTTCGGATAACACCAGGCGCCGGTCACTGATCGGGGACTGCCGGGTCGGCTGGGCGGAAGGTATGCGACGGGCCATCGAAGCCCACTTCCCCAATGCCTTCACCGGCACGCCGACGTCGATCGCCGGGAAGGCGGCGGTGAACATCTGGGACCAGCGCTGAGTTGACGCGGTAGGGCGCCTGGGATCCGGTGGTCGAAATTCAACGGGAAGAGGACCTTGGCGTATTTCGTCTCGTCGTCCACCTGCACCCGCGCGTACTCGAGAGCATCGGGCGGGTATTCGAAGCGGGCCCGTCGCCGTGGTGCCCGATCAACTGAACGTCAGTGAGCCTCTTTCATCCTGCCCCGCAAGGGAAATGACCTGGTGGGCGGGGGCGTGACAGGGCACGGCCCCTCGTCGTTGGCGTGGTGATCTCACTCATCACACCGGCAACCGAGGGGCCCTGTTGGTTCCGTATCCTTCCATGCTCGACGTCCCGTACGAGCTGGTCGAGCATGTCTCCTGGCTCATCTACGCACGAAGGCGTGAACTGTGATCGCCCTAACGGAAGTTGAGCTGCTTCTGCAGGCCCTGCTCACCCTGGCGCATCTACGCAAGAACGAGACGTATCGGCAGGTCGGCGCCGGATTCGGGGTGTGCGAGGCAACGGCCTGACGCTACGTCGACGAGACGGTCGAGACACTAGCCTCCTGAGCACCCGGCCTGCACGAAGCCCTGACCGGACTCGGCGAAGGCGACTTCGTCATCGTCGACGGCACCCTCATCCCCACCGACCGCATCAGGGCGGACGAGCCGTACTACTCCCACAAAAACATAAGAAACACGGCATGAACGTCCAGGTCATCGCACGGCCGGACGGAACCCCGTTCTGGTTCTCGCGTGCGGCACCGGGACGCACACGCGACCTGACCGCAGCACGCGCCCGCGGCATCGTCCAAGCGTGCCTCCCCCGGCAGATCCTCGTGCTCGCTGGCTGGGCCTTTCAGGGAGCCGGCGCCACCGTTCGCACCCCCTACTACCACCGCCGCGAACAACCGGTGCATTATCAGGAGTTCAACCGCGATCACGCCCGACTGCGGGCTCCCGGAGAGCGTGCCTTCGCACAGCTCAAGACCTGGCGACTGCTCCGGCGGGCCAGATGCTCCACCCGCCGCATCGGCACCATGGTCCAAGCCGTCCACACCCTCATGACCTGCACGTATTCGGGATGAAAGAGGCTCCGTAGACGCGAATTGCGTCCGGCGTGTAGCAGATTCGGCGAAGAGGCCGAAGGAGAGGCCAATGACCAGATAGCCATCGTCCTGTGAAGCTGTGACGCAGCTCACGATATCGGCAGGCCATTAGGTAAGTGGAACGCGCATACCAGTTGTATCGTGATGTACGGGCCTCTTGTATCAGCTCACCGCAACCACATAACCGCACATGCTGTGACGCCGATGGGGCGTGGATTTTCCATGGGCGGCACGCCCTCTCGAGGCCGGAAGCACGGCCTGCATGTTTTCCCAATGCGGTGAACAGGCATGGTCCCAAGCACCAGCGAGCCGTGTGCGGAGTGTCGCGGAAGCGTGGTCAGCCGCACTTAGAGGAGTGCATTGTGCAGATCGGTTTTACCTTGCCCCAGATGGGCCCCCTCGCGCACCAGCCGGAAGAAGTCGCTCGCTTCGCTCGAGAGGCCGAAACCCTCGGCGCCGACAGCTTGTGGGTGGGGGACCGCCTCCTGGCGCCGGTCGACCCCACAGTCGGATACGCCGGCGGAGATCTCATCCCCGAGGCCTTCCATTCGGTGCTGGACCCCTTCGCGCTCATGACAGTGGCGGCCACGGTCACCGAGCGAGTGCGGATCGGTTCCAACGTCCTGGTCGCGCCCTGGTACGCCCCTGCCCTGCTGGCCCGGTCCCTGACCACGATTGACCGGATCAGCGGCGGACGGCTCATGCCCGGCTTTGGGATGGGCTGGTCACCCGAGGAATACCAGGCCGTCGGAATTCCCATGGGTGAGCGTGGGGCACGGCTCGACGAATGCCTGGATGCACTGGAGGAACTCTGGTCGGCCAACCCGGCCGGCTACCAGGGCCGGTATTGGCAGATCCCGCAGACCTACGCTGACATCAAACCTGCTCAGGCCCCTCGCCCACCCCTTTACTTGGCCGGCTTCGCCCCCGCGGCGATGCAGCGGGTGGCCCAGCGCGCCGATGGATGGCTCCCAGTCCACGTCCCCGGTGCCGGACAGTTCGACCCCACCTCCGTCAACGAGCCCATGCGGTCCATTCGTGCTCGGGCCAAGGAGTTCGGGCGTGATCCCGCCGCGCTCCGCATGGTCCTCCGCGTTTACCCGGCATCCGGCGCCAGCCTCGACCAGGTCGTGGACACCATCATGCGGGCCGGACGGGACACCGACGTCGACCACGCGTTCGTGGACATGATGAACATTGCCGCCAGCGTCGATGACTCCCTCGACAAAGTAGAGCGCATCCTGAAGGCAGTACGAAACTGACTCCGCCCTTTCCCGGGGTGATCTGTACCCGGCGAGGAGATCGGATTACCGCTGGACCGTGCATCATTCGCCGTGCGGCGGACCAGGGAATGGAACCGGCCCACCACAGAACTGCCGTGGCGGTACTATCTGAACGCGTACTAATGACATTTCCTGCCTGCCGTCGGCCTATGTGCGGGTTCTAGCTATTCGCCGGGAGAGCGGTCGCCCGACGAGCAACGGCGGAGCTGTACGGGATGGTTAGTGGTGTTAAGAGATTCGACCGGCGTCATCGAGGGGGCAGCGTTCTGGGGAAAACTGTGAGACCGCGAAGAAAGATAATCGGCGCCTGCCAGGCGTCCATCGGTGGATAGCCAACTGGTTTGGAAGGAATGCGAATGCCGCTTGACACTTACTACACGCTGGGCCGGTCCGGACTACGAGTATCCCGGCTCGCTCTGGGCACCATGACGTTTGCACAGGACGGCTGGGGCTGCGACCGCGACACAGCGGGCAAGATACTGGATGTTTACCTCGACGCCGGTGGCAATTTCGTCGACACCGCCGACATCTACAGCAGCGGGGCGAGCGAGGAGGTGACTGGTGCGCTGATCGCCGAGCGGGGGATCCGGGACAAGATCGTGCTTTCGACGAAGTTCACGCTCGGTGTTCAGCCTGGTGACCCGAACTCGGCGGGCAATGGCCGCAAGAGCATGCTGCGGGCGCTGGAAGGGTCACTGCGTCGGCTCGGTACGGACTACGTTGATCTGTACATCGTGCATGCTTGGGACACACTCACCCCGGTCGAGGAGGTCATGCGCGGCCTCGACGATCTGGTGTCGTCCGGGAAAGTGCGCTACGTGGCGTTCTCAGACGTGCCGGCGTGGTACGCGGCCCGCGCGCAGACGCTGGCGGAGTGGCGGGGCTACGAGCGGCTGTGCGCGCTGCAGCTGGAGTACTCGCTCGCGGAGCGCGGCATCGAGTACGAGTTCCCGGATCTGTGCCAGGAACTCGGGTTGGGCCTGATGACCTGGGCGCCGTTGGGGAATGGACTGCTGTCGGGGAAGTACTCGGACTCCTCTGAAACGCAAGACCCTTCCGACGGGCGGATCACGGTGACCGCCGCCCACGTCCCAGCCGATTTGGACAAACGTAACCAGCAGCGCAATTGGCAGATCGTCGCCGAGTTGACCGATGTGGCAAAGCGGGTGGGCCGGACGCCGGCGCAGGTGGCTGTCAACTGGGTCGCGAACCGGCCCGCGGTCGGCTCCGTCATCCTGGGTGCGACCAAGCCGCACCAGCTTCAGGACACCGTCGCGTCCCTCGACTTCACCCTTCCCGCCGAGCTGGCGGCGCGCCTGGACGAGGTCAGCACGCCGCCGCGAGCTGTTCCCTACGGCTTCCTCCCCTGGCTGCAGGGGCGCATCAACGCGGGTCTCGCCGACAAGCGACCTGGCTACTTCGCATCGAGGAGCGGACGATGACCGGCGAGACCGTCGACTACTTTGCAGATGCTGCCGATGACGTTCCAGGGAAGGCGGGGTCCTGGACCGGCCGTGAGCACACCGAGGACGTCAACCTCGGCCACTCAACTGGGGGTCTTGGTCGAGGTCAGGATGATGGAGCCCTTCTCATAGCGCAGGGAGATCACCTGGGAAACCGGCTTCGATTTCCGGCCGTTTCCGGCGGCTGGCAGCACCATGAGGACGCTGGGCCGCAGATAGGTGCCGAGCTTGCTGGGCAGCCGCCTGGCGGCCTCGGCTGTCTTGAGGGGGCGGCCGAGGTCGTCGAGGCCGGTGAAGTAGATCTCGAAGCCAGCTCGGCAGGCCGCGGCCGCCAACGTCGGGGTCTTGTAGTGCGGCAGCTTCGATAGGTCGAGGAAGTTGAGGTAGCCCCATGCCGAGCTTGCCAGCCGTAGCACAGATGCGGCTGTCGATCGGCTCGTCAATAGACCGACAAGGGACGGCGGCCGAACTCGATCTGGGCAACTGCGGAACGGTTCAACAGGCTCTGCTGCAGCGGGCCGACTTGGCCGGCGCTCACGGTCTCGACGTGGCGGCTGGGCCGCGTCACCGGTCGTCGTGCGACGGCTCTTGCCGGTCGATAGACCGACCCAGAACTCCTGCCTGACTACGGTCCCGTGGCTGACCGCCCGTGGACGGGCGGTCAGGACGTCTCGCCGTTGGCGTCGGGAACGGTCGAGTGCAGCATGGCCTGCTTGGGACCTCGTTGCCCTGGCCTTGCCCAGCCGGCGAGGGCTGATCTTCCGGGCGGTACCGTGTAGAGGTCGCCTGCGAAGGCGACCAGACAGTCCTTGCCGACGGGCCGCAGATGCCGCTCGGCCAGCAGACGAGGGGGGCTGGGGCTTGAGAGCGGAGTGGTCCTGGGCGGCGCTTGCCGGTTGATCTCGCGTGGGTGGCATGAATGTGAGCGCTCCCCTGAGGCACCCAGAGCTGGGCCCACGCCGCCGCCACCGACCGGCAACGCGACCAGATCGAATCTCCAGGTCAGCCCGCAGCAACGACACGGGTTCGGGTACTGTCAAAACTTCAGCCTGTGACGGTCCCAGGAGCGGCCAGCGGAATGCCTGTGTCAATCCATGCCTGAATACCAGCGCGGAGACGCTCGTCCATGTACTCGACGATCAGGCCCGTGGCAGGAGTGGGGGAGGCCCAGCAGACCATGGTGGTGCCGCCAGGGCTCAGAACCTTGCCTTCGAGCCCGACGCCGCGGGCCGCGAGCCGGGCTATCGCCGCATCGACATCGGGCACGAACAGACCTACATGGTGGAGCCCGGCTCCGTGGCGTTCGATGGAGTGCAGACCGTTCCCTTTCGCCTCTACGAGTTCGTAGTAGGGCGGGCCTTGTTTCGACCAGGCGAGATAGGACGTTCCTTCATGGGGTTCGTCGCTGCCGAACTCATTAGGGTCGACCCTTCCCACCGTCGTCATGCGGTGCGGCGGGTGGAAAGAGATGCCCTCAACTTTCTCGAACCACGCAACGGCCTTGGCCATGTCGGGCACAAGAACACCCACGTGGTGATAGGTCGGTTCGGTCATTCTGCAGGTCCGTTTCAGGTCGTTTCAGCTGATCTCAGAGCTTTGTGCGGTCTGGCCGGCCGCCGGGATCAGCGGATGGGCAGGCACTGAGGAGCTGGCGGGATGCAGGAAATCGGCGCGTCTCAGTCCGTTGCGCTCGCGCCGAGCGCGCAGATGTGGCATCTGTCCTTGAGTACTGGTACCTCCGGGTCCTTTGGCTGGCAAGCTACGCGCATGCCGTGTCGAACCGACCTCCATCGGCACCGATCGGGCGAGCGAGGTCTCCACATTGGAGTGAACAAATGATACAGGTTGTTGTCAATCCATTCAGCACGAAGGTTTCGCTGATGGAACCGCTGCCGGGATCGTCGACAGCGAGACCACGACCTTCGTGCTGAGTAGCATCTTCCGCCACGGCGCGACCGACTCCGGACTGCCCGATCACCTACCGTTGAAAACCGATGAGATTCCCGCGCTGGCTGGGATTTCCTGTGCGCGGAGTCGTCGAGGCCGGGGATGCCGCACCAGACGTTCGGCGCGGCCAACCCTCACGAAGCCGCGTTCCCGGAGGCAGCCGATCCAGCCCCTTTGCGCCTTTGTACACAATCTCGCCCGGATCGAGGTCAGCCTCGCACTCGACGGCCTGCTCGTGCGGAAAGCCGACACCGCGCTCGGCCTCGGCGTCTGAGCCGATACACAACCAGTGTGCCGCTGCGTGGCTTCATGTCAGCCCTCTGGTGATCTCGGCTCTGGATGCTGATCAGTCTTCTCCGATCGCAGACACGGCCCTCGGCCCCGTGCCCGGCCTGCCCGGCGGGCTTGCTCGCGGCATCCGCTTCTGGGCCGTTCGGCCCCATATCGGGGGAGCGTTCAGCCGACGGGCCGGTGGACAGTGCTCAGCAGTGGGGATCGGCAGGTGGCAAGCCAGAGGAGGCCACCCATCGCGCCGCACGTCGCCCCGGTGACGCACACGGCGGTCCAGCCGAAGTGTGTCCACAGCAGGGCCGACAGGGCGGAGCCCGCTCCCCCCGCGACGAAATAGCAGATGAGGTAGGCGGCCTGCAGACGGCTGCGGGCCTCGGGCCGTAACCTCAGGATCTCGCTCATGTTGAGCACGCTCATCACATGCAGGCCCAGATCGAGGATGATCACTCCTGCGACCAGTGCCGCCAGCGAGCGCCCACCGAACCACAGCGGGAGCCAGGCGGCGAACAGCAACAGAGAGGCTACACCGGTCGCTGGGGCGGAAAGCCCGCGATCGGCGAGCCGACCTGTCGTGGACGACGCTGCCGCGCCGACCGCGCCGGCGAGGCCGAACAAGCCGATCACGTCGGCCCCGTACGCGTAGGGCGGCTCGGCGAGAAGGAAGACGATCGCGGTCCACATGAGGTTGAACGACATGAACATCGCCGTCCCGTACCCGACGCGCAGCCGCAGCACCGGTTCGTCGCGCAACAGCGCAGGCATCGACCGGAGCAGGGCCCTGTAGTGCAGTCGCCGAGCCGTCTCCTGAGAACGGGGAAGGACCCGCGCCAGCACCCCCGCTTGAACAAACATCAGTGCGGCGGCCAGCCAGTACGTCAGCCGCCAGCCATAAACGTCCCCGATTGCACCGGACGCTGTGCGGGCCAGCAGGATACCGAGGGTGAGTCCGGCGCTCACGGTGCCGAGGACGCGGCCCCGTTCGGCGTCGTCTGCCAGCGCGGTCGCGGTAAGGACGATCAACTGGGCGAGCACGCTGGCTGTGCCTACCAGCAACGCTATGGGCAACAGAACGGCCACCGAGGTTGCCGAGCCGAAGACGGCCAGACCAACAGCGGCGACGAGCGACATGATCACCACCAGCTGTCGACGCTCCAGCAGATCGGCCAGGGGCACGATGAACAGCAGACCGCATGTGTAGCCGAGTTGGCCGAGGGTCGTGGCCAGGGCGACCGTCGTGTTAGCTATGTCGAACTCGCGTCCGATTGTGGGCAGTAGCGGCTGCACGTAGTAGTTACCCGCGACGGCCATCGCTGCGGTGGTAGCCATGAGCAGTATGAGAGGTCTGCGCAACGGCGCGTTGGAAATCGAGGGAGTCACAGGGTGCTGCGCCGTCGATTTGAGGCCCGCCCTTCGGCGGCGCGACGACATGTTCATCCAGGTGCCCCTTTGCGTATGGTTCATGGAACAGATAGACCATGGTTCGTTCGATCAGTAATCTAGCTTCGATGCTGCCGCACGACTGAGGGGGTCGCGCGAGCACTTGCAGAGCGGTCAGGCGGCTACGGTCTCGGACGTCGAACGGCTACTCGCCGATCTGGAGGCATGAATGCGCGTCGAGGTGCTGCGGGGGAAGTGCTGCGGCTACACCCTGTGCAACGAGGTCTGCCCCGAGGTCTACAACATCGACGACGATGGCTTCGCGTACGTAGCGGACTCGATCATTCCGCCCGATCTGGAGGTCCTGGCGAGGGAAGGGGCGGACGTGTGCCCCGAACGGGCGCTCGTCGTGCATGAGGGGCCGTGATGGCGCATCTTGGCCGGTGGCGGCGCCGGGGGCCGCCTGTCGACCCCTCGCCTGGACCTGTCGATCCCATGTGTGGAACTGCATGCATGAAGCGCATTGAACAGATGTAGTATAAGGCGTATCTTCGCGTCATCATGTGCGTCAGTCAGGATGGGAGCTCATCATGGTGGCGGAAGGCGGCATGGCTCATAGCATGGTGCCGATTCTCTCCGACGGGACGTCCCTCGCGGACCTCGTCGACGTGGAGAAACGCGAGGTGTCGATGCGTGTGCTCTCCGATCCGGAGATCTTCCGGCTGGAACTCGAACGCCTCTTCCGGAAAGCCTGGATCCCGGTGGCGCACGAGAGTGAAATCCCGCGCCCGGGCGACTTCATCACCCGAACGCTTGCAGCCGATCCGGTCATCATCACGCGCACCCGAACCGGAGACGTCAAGGTGCTGCTCAACATCTGTCAGCACCGCGGCATGCAGGTCTGCCGGGTCGACGCAGGCAACAGCAAACAGTTCCGCTGCGTCTACCACGGCTGGGTCTACGGCCAGGACGGCCGTTTTCTCGGCTCTCCGGTGAAGAAGGAGCAGATGTGGGGCGATGTACGCGACCGCTCCGAACTCGGCCTCCCCGAGGCTCGAGTGGAGCGCTTCGGCGGCATGCTCTTCGCCACCTTCGACCCGTCCGCACCCTCGCTGGACGACTGGTTCGGCGACTACAAGTGGTACCTGGACCTGATGTACGACCGTACCGAGAGCGGTCTTGAAGCGCTCGGTCCTCCCCAGCGCTTCACCGTCAAGGCCAACTGGAAGTGTGCGGGCGAGCAGTTCAACGCCGACGGATACCACACACTCACCCTGCATCGTTCGTTGTTCGAGCTGGGTGTGATCGGCTCCGAGACCACCGGAGAAGCCGTCGTCGAGATGGCTCCGGCGATGTACGGCGTCGATGTGAGCGTGCCGCAGGGACACTCCATGCGCTGCATCCCCGCCGAGACGACCTTCAGCATGCTGTTGGGCAAAGACGTTGCGGGGCTCAGTGCGATGGAACGGCTGCGCGCCCTCCCCCCTCCCGGGCTGACGCCCGAGTTGGTCGAAAATCTCCCCCGCCGCTTCAACCAGGACGAGATGCGTATTCTCGCCGAGTCCGCGCCCCAGGTCGGTGGCCTGTTCCCCAACACCGGCCTGGTGTCCATCTGGCAGCCCTCACCCGACGGAGCCATGGGCTCGACCATGACCTGGCACGCCTTCATGCCCAAGGGGCCCGACGAGTTCGAGTTCCTCAACTGGGTGCTCGTGGAACGCGACGCCTCCGACGAGGTCAAGGAGAGGATGCTCCAGGCCTCGGTGCGGGCGGTGGGCAGCAGCGGGACCATCGAGCAGGACGACGCCGAGGCGTGGCCGTCCATGCACCGGTCCTCGTACGGGGCCATGGGGCGACGCCAGACGATGAAGTACCAGGCGCTCTTGGGCATCAACAAGCCCGACGACTGGCCGGGCAGCGGCTACGTCTACGACGGCTTCTCGAAGGATGACGGTCAGTGGAACTGGTGGCTGCGCTGGCTGCAGTTCATGACGGGCAACCCCTGGTAGGAAGGCGCACCCATGACTGAAACCGCTACGACTGCGGCTGTCCGTGTCCCCGTCGGAGACCCGGTCTACAACGAGCTTACGCAATTCCTTTACGAGGAGGCGTCCCTTCTCGACCAGGGACGCCTCCACGAGTGGCTGGAGCTGCTCACCGAGGATCTGGACTACCGCGCCCCGGTCCGGCAGACCGTCCAGCGTGCCGATGGGGCAGGCTTCTCCGACAGGAACTACCACTTCCTCGAGGACCGAGGATCGCTCACTGGCCGGGTCTACCGGCTGATCGGAACCAGTAGTGCCTGGGCCGAGGACCCACCTTCGCGATGCCGGCGGATGGTGACCAACCTGCTGGTCAACCGGACAGACTCACCGGACGAGTTCGCATGTGCTCACAATCTGCTGGTGGTCCGTCACCGCTTCAACGACTCCGCCCCAGACGTGATCGCTGCAGAGCGTCGGGACCTGCTTCGGCGCACCGAGCAAGGGTGGCGACTCGCCCGGAGGACGGTTCTTCTGAATGAGACTTTGCTGAGCACGCCCAATCTCGCAATCTTCCTCTGACCGCGCATCCTGAAGCGCCGAGCGGTTCGCGCATCGGTCCGCCCGGCGCTTCAGGATGCAGATGACGTCGCCGTGGATTTCAGGCGTGGCGTCGACGCTGGCCGTGTGAGAGCTGTGCCACGGCGGCCATGCGCTCGCCGTGGTCGGTCTCCTCGACTCCCACGTTCATGAAGTCCCAGAAATTGGCGACTCGTCTGGATAGTTGCCGGGTGCGTGTGCCGGGTACGAGGAAGCCGGACATGGCGATGCGCAGCAGGATCTCGGCGAGTTCGGGACCGGTGATGACGCGGGCGTGGACGACGGCCGCATCATCGATCACAGGCTCCAGCAAGTCGGCGACGATACGCACACTGTCCGGAAGCTTCCGCTCCAGGAAGTCCAGGCCGAACTCTGGTTCCAGCTGGATCATCCGCAGCAGTTCGGGGGACGCGGTTGCGTAGCCGATGATGGCTTCCATGACCACCCGCACTCGGTCCTCTCGGCGTGGCTGCTGGGCGACGGCTCCGCGCAAGTGCTGCTCCCAACGCATGAGGAGATGGTCGGGCAGCGCGGCGATGACGTCGTCCTTGGAGGCGAAGTAGCGGTACAGAGTGCCCCGAGAGACGTTCGCGCTGTCGCCGATGTCGCTCATCGAGAGCTTTTGCAGGCCGCGACGGGCGGCTGCTCTGAGCGCTCCGTCGAGAATCCGGTCCACCGTCCCGGCCTCCCCGGGGGAGGTGGCGCGGCGGGGTTCCATCCTGCGTGCTGTGGACACTTTGGGGTGCCCCCGTCCGATGCGTGACCAGTCATGGTTAATACGGAACGGATTATACACTACATGATCTATTGGTCTCCTGTCTCGCATCCGCGCTCGATGGAAAAGCCAGAACGCCCAGGGAGCAGGTCCGATTCCGTACGGGCGCCGGTCGCTACGGCGCCGTCCGGCGGCCTTGGTGCAGCTCCTCCGACCGGGCCCGTTCCACCAGCACCGTGAGCAGTCGCTCGTCGGACACGGGTGCGGGCTGCCCGGACTGGTTGCTCTCGACAGGCTCCACCGACTCCAATTCCAGGGCGGCGTGAGTCACTTGACGTCTCTCCCCTCGTGATCGTCGGATCCGCCGTCAGATATGCACTCCCGCTCGCGGACCAGGCCGGCTGGCCCCCTGCCCGTCCCTTCTGGCAATCGAGGCGACCGCGGCTGGACGGACTGCGCATCGCCCTGATCCCGCGTTGCCGATGCCTACTCGACGGTGATGGTGGTCTCGGCCGCTTCGCATCCCGTGGCGGTGGCTCGGATATGAATCTTGCCCGCAGCGGCAGGTCGTACGATCGCCAGGGCCCGTCCGTCGTAGGTGGGACACTCGGCCGCGTCAAACCGCTCGACCGGCTGTGGGTCGGCGCTGCCCAGGGCGATCAGATCACCGGTTCCGGACACCTCCACGCAGACCGGGCGGTCGACCCCCGTCCAGCATGTCCCCTGCGGATCGGTCAGTGTGAGCGAGACGAAGCCGAGGTCCCCGAGTGTCGTGGTGAGCACCGGCCGGTCTGCCTGGGCGGTCAACGTCACCGGGCCCTGGGCAGAAGCGAGCCGGCAGCGGCCGGTCTCCACGCCTTTGCGGTATCCGACGGCGCACAGCTCTCCGGGCTCGTACGGGAGGTCGAAGTGAGCGCGGAAGCGGTGATCCGGGCCTGCCGACGCCCGGCCCACGCGGTTGCCGTTGAGGAGGAGCTCGACCTCGTCGGCGTCGGTGTAGACCTCGACGGTGACGGGCTTGCTTTCCCAACCGGGCCAGGTCCAGCTGGCAATGCTGCCGCTCCAGGCCCAGGGACTGCCGATGAAGGTTTTGCCGTGGGTCTCGGGGGGCTGGACGGCGATATAGGGGACAGTACGCAGGCCGAAGACGATCTCGCGGTAGTAGGAGGCGGGACGTCGGTGGCCGGTGATGTCGATGTCGCCGCAACCCGCGAGGAGGTAGGGGAAGGGAGCACCGATGGCGCCCCGGGAGTTGTCGGGGCTCGTCGCGTGCAGGGGGCGGCCGATGCCGACCTCGCCCAGATAGTCCCAACCGGTCCAGGTGAAATCACCGATGACGTGGCTGTACTGTTCCACCAGCCGCCACGTGTGGTCGATGCGGGTCGGGAAACTCTCGGTGCCCAGGGTGATCCGATTGGGAAAAGCGTCCCTGTCAAGGGCGTAGCGGCTGTCGGCGTAGTTCATGCCGGCGACGTCGAGGATGCTGAAGGACTCGGCGGTGCGTTCGGTGACCAGGTCGGAGGCGCTGATGCCGTCGGCCGGATCGGCCTCATCAGCCATCAGGGTGTTGATGCCCGCGCCGTCCTCTTCCTTCTGCAGCTTCTCGCGCTGGGCGGCCAGCTCGGACATGACGGCCAGGTGACCGTTGATGGCGTTGGTGACGTAACGACTGCTGTCCACTGAGCGGATCTTCTCGGCCAGCTTGCGTCCCCATGCCGCGCCAACCGCGGACCCGGACTCAGGAATTTCGTTACCGATCGAGTACATGATGACGCTCGGGTGGTTGTAGTCCTTGGCGACCATCGACTCGACGTCGCGCTCCCACCATTCGGGGAAGTGCAGGCTGTAGTCGAAGGAGCTCTTTGCCGACGTCCACATGTCGAAGGCCTCGTCGACCACGAGCATGCCGTGCCGGTCGCAGGCATCCAGCATGGCCTTGCTCATCGGGTGGTGGGACATGCGGATGGCGTTGAAGCCGGCTTCCTTGAGGATCTGAACCCGTCGTTCTTCGGCGCGGGCGTAGGTTGCTGCGCCCAGCGGCCCGTTGTCGTGATGGATGCACGCGCCCCGAAGCTTGATACTGCGGCCATTGATACGCAGTCCTCGATCGGGCTCGAGCTGCAGCGAGCGAATGCCAAAGGTGACGCTGTCGGCGTCCACGACCTCTCCGGCCTTGCTCAGAGTGATGCTGCAGCTGTACAGATGGGGGCTGTCCACGTCCCACCGTCGTGCCTCAGGCAGATACACGCGTGACCGCGCCATGGCGTACTCATTCGGTAGCACGGTGACCCTGGTGGTGTCCTGCGCCACCGCGTTCCCCGATGAGTCGAGGATGCCCACGGTGAGATCAAGACTATGCAGGGCGATCGAGTCGTTCAGCAGCCGAGTTGCGACCTCGACCACCGCCCGCTCGCCTTCCATTTCCAACGTGGTCACACGCAGCCCGTCCGGCGCGATGCGAACAGTCTCGCCGGTGAGCATCCAGACGTTGCGGTAGATGCCCGCCCCTGTGTACCAACGGGAGTCCTGGTGGGCGCGTGCCTCCACGCGGATCTCGTTGTCTTGGCCGTAACGCAGGTAGGCGTCGGCATCAACGGTGAAGTGGGAGTACCCGTAAGGGCGCTGGCCGGCGTAGGCGCCGTTGATGTGCACGGTGGCATCGCGGTAGACGCCCTCGAACTCGAAGAGTATCCGCTTGCCACTCAACTCCTCAGAGACGAAGAACGTCTTGCGGTACTCGAAGGCGCCGCCTGGGAAGTATGCGCCCGCGCCACCCTCGATCGTGGCGCCCTCGTCCGGTGGTACGCGGTCCTCACTGATCATCGCGTCATGCGGGAGGTCGACCGGCTGGAACGGGGCAGCAGGGCCCACCAGTTCCGCAAAGAAATTCACCTTACGCCGGGTCTGCCAGCCGTCGTTGAAGGAGGTGCGAATCAATGTCGTGCCCTTCTCTGATCTTGGGTGCGCTCAGCACGCGATGGGCCTGGCCGGAGCTGTCGCTTCGACCTGCGGGCGCGGAGCGAGAGCGTTCAGCAGCCGACGCGTTGGATGATCGTCCCGGTCGCCTGCGCGCCGTCCGTATACATGGACACAGGCCGAGTCGATTCGGGTCCGGACGGAGACGCGTGGTGTGTTCCAGCCCTCCGGTGCCGTCAATCCGTGTCCCCGTCGAAGGTCGTCACGAACTGGTCGGCCTGATGCTCGTGGAACTCGAAGAGCGCGCCGTCGAGCGCGCTCGGATCGACCTTGATCAGTGCCCCGCCGACCGCTTCGGACTCCGGCTCCCAGGTGAAGGGTGTTCCCCTGGCCTCCAGGTCCGCGGCCTTGGCCTCGAGGTCATGAACCGAGATCCTGGTGTAGTACGGGCCCGGTCCCCAACTGTGCAGGTAGGCCCCCGCCTCACCGTCCCAGGCGGTGGGTTGGACCAGATCGACCGAGGCGCTGTGCTGCAGAGTGAAGGCCATGCGTGCTCGCCGGTAGCCTTCGTTGAGCAGGTTCTCGACCGGTCCGGCGGGCTCCCAGTCCAAATTGGCGGACAGCTTGCGCAGAGTCTCGTCCAGATCGCGTACGAGGACGCCGCGCGCCGTCACCCGGATCATCTCGCCCGGGGCGGGGTCGAGTGGTTCCGGGGGCGGAACGGTGAAGGTCTCCGCCGGCATCTGCAGCGGATCGACCGGCAGCACCTCGACGCAGAGTCCGCCGTCGACCGAGGGCTCGTAGCGGGGGTTCTCGGGTGTCACGCCGACCCACAGCCGTACCCAGGGCATCTCGGGTGTCATGGGCGCGATACGGAACGGCAGACGCCGGCGCGTCAGCCGCTGCACCAGATCGTCGAGGCGGTCGGTGATGAGGACCAGAGAGTGCGTCTTGATGGGCCGGTGCTCACCTTGGAAGACTTCCAGGCTCTCCAGGAATGCTGGGAAGTAGGGATCGCCGTGATTCGGCTTGTCCAGGTGTCCCTGCGGCTCGATCCGAGTGGGCGCCACTGCAAGGGACTTGTGTACGCGCAGGAAGTGCGCGACGTACGGATGGCCAGGGAACGCCTGACGCCAGCGCGGGTGCTCCTTGATGCCGAGCGTCTTCACCAGGAGGGCTGCCGTGGCGTCCGGGTCGGGAACCATGAGATCGGCGCTGAGCAGGAACTGGAACACGTAACCTCCGGAATGAACGACTTGAACGATATTTGTTCATCCTGAACATTACGGTTATGGTCTTGGCAGGTCAATGGTGGCTTCGCGCGGGGCAGTGGCAGATGGGAGCGGCTGGTGTCGGACATTCCGATGGTGACGGCGGCCGAAGTCGCGGAGCACGAGCAGCTGCTGCTCCCGACGCCGACCGAACGTCTCACGGTCGGCGATGTGCTGACGGTGGTGGATCTCGACAACACGGGTGACCCGCGGGAGGCCGCCGTTGCGCTGGCTCAGGCCCACCGAGTACTCGTGGGTGTGGCTCGGCGTCGTGTGTCGCCCGCCGCCGGGACAGTGCTCGACGCTTGCACGTTGACACTCACTTCCGTCCCTCAACCCGGACGCGCTCACGTCAGAGTGGACGACGTGGACGCGGCGCTGGATCAGCTTGTCGAAGCCGTTCATGGCGCCCCCAGGGCGGCCCTGACACTGGCCGGACTTCTTCGGCTCACGCCGTTGCTTCCGGTGCCGGACGCGCTCGTCGCCGAATCGTTGGCATTCTCAACGCTCTTGGCCGGACCAGAGTTCGCCGCCTGGCGGCGTGCCCATCCGGCCCGCCCTATCCCGCCCGAGGCCGCGGACGCCGTGCTGCTGGAGCGTATGGATGACCGGCTGCGCGTCACTCTCAATCGGCCGGCGCGGCGCAACGCCCTGGGCCGTGAGATGCGGGACCAGCTGATTGACGCGTTGGCCGTGGCCGACAAGGATCCCGGCATAACGGTCGTGGAACTACGCGGCCGAGGGGCGCACTTCTGCAGTGGCGGCGACCTGGACGAATTCGGCACGGCCGCGGATCCGGCCACCGCCCATGCGGTTCGCCTGGCCCGCAGCGCCGGGTACGCCGTGCACCGTTGCGCCGACCGGGTCCAGGTTCATGTGCGAGGAGCCTGCATGGGCGCGGGACTGGAGGTGCCGGCGTTCGCAGGCCGCGTAGTGGCCGCCCCCGGCGCATACTTCGCCCTGCCTGAACTCTCCCTCGGTCTCGTGCCCGGCGCCGGCGGCACTGTCAGTCTGCCCCGGCGTATCGGCCGCTGGCGCACGGCATGGATGGCGCTCACCGGCGAACGAGTCGACGCCGTTCGGGCGCACCTCTGGGGGTTGGTGGACGCGGTGCTGGCAGATGCCTGACAAGCGGCGGGTGGAGGACACGTTTGCGGGCTCCGTCGCCGACCGCGGCCCGCTCTGGGGGCTGCGCGTGGCGGCGCGAGGCAACGACCCCGGCGCGCGTTACGCCGCGTGGCTGCTCGGCTGCCTCGGCGCCCGTCGCGTGCGGTCTGACCGCGCGGACTTCGTGATCGAGCCGGGGGACGATGCGGCACACCCGTTCGACGACTGGGCGTCCAGCGGCGCCATGGCCCTGACCGGTCGCTCGGACGGCCCGCCGCTGCCCGCTCCCGGCGGCCCCGCAACGGCGGTTCGCGGTGGCTTGCTGGCCATTCAGGCTCTTGCTGCCCGGATGGGCCGCAGCCCCGTGCTCCCCGATTTCCGACTGCTGGGGGAGCGGGCGGCGACAGCGGGGTTCACCCGGCGCGGACCGTACGCGCCCGGCGGAACCTTCCAGCTGCTGCGCGCGCTCGGCGGCCGTTGGATCGGGGTGAACCTGGCACGGCAGGACGACCTTGACCTCGTACCGGCGTTGACCGAGCGCCAAGTAGGAGAGGGCGCCCACTGGGAAGCGGTCACTGCCTGGGCGGCGAGCAGGCCCGCCGACGCATGCGCGGAACGCGGAGAACTGCTCGGCATCCCCGTCTCCGTGCTGGGAACCCCAGGCGCGACGGACGCTCAGCTTGCGGCTCGCGCCCAGAGAGGTCGGGTACGACCTTTCCTGCTGAATTCGGCGGGCGAGGCCCAGGCCCTCACGGGGTGTGAGCGTCCCTTGGTCGTCGATCTGTCCGCGTTGTGGGCCGGACCGCTCTGCGCCCAGCTACTGGGATTGACCGGGGCCCGTGTGGTGAAGGTGGAGAGCACCACCAGGCCGGACGGTGCCCGCCGTGGGCCGCGGGCGTTTTACGACCTCCTGCACGAAGGCCACGAGGCCGTCGCACTGGACTTCGCAGACCCGGCCGACCTCGGCGTGCTGCGTGCCCTGATTTACCGTGCTCACGTCATCGTCGAAAGCTCTCGGCCTCGGGCTATGGCCCAACTCGGCATCGACCCCTATGCGATCCTCGCCCGGACGCCCGGTCTGACCTGGGTGAGCATCACCGCGTACGGACGTACCGGCCCCTGGTCCGGTCGGGTCGGCTTCGGTGACGACGTCGCGGTCGCCGCGGGCCTCGTTGCGCGCGACGAGATCGGCGCGCTGCCGTGCGGGGACGCGATAGCCGATCCACTCGCCGGTGTTCATGCGGCAGTCGCGGCGCTCGCCTGCATCGGCGCGGGCGGCGGCCGACTGGTGGACGTAGCCATGCGCGAGTCGGCCGCCGCTGCAGTGGCCCTTCACTTCGACAACGTTCCGGCGCGTGCCGGGCACCCCGTACTGCCCCCGGTCGCGCGTGTTCCCTCGGTACGGGCGGCGGCTCATGGGGAACACAGCCAGGCGGTGATCGAGAGTCTGGGGCTGAGACCGGGCCGACCAGGATCTCGATCGCGGGCGGTGCGTGCAGGAGCCCCGCCGGCCGGCTCGTCGAGCAGGAAGCCACAGTGACCGCGGACACATCATCCGATGAATCGCCCACGCAGTCCGCTAAGCCAACGCTGTTGCGCAATGCGGAAGTGAGCCCCGGCCACCATGCCGACGTCCGAGTCGCCAGCGGTCGAATCGTGGCCGTCGGTAACGCGCTGATTTCCATCCGGGGCGAGGAGGTGGTGAATGCTCGCGGCGGTGCCCTGCTGCCAGGGCTGCACGATCACCATCTTCATCTGACTGCACTGGCGGCGGTCGAGATGTCCGTCGCATGCGGACCTCCCAACGTCCGTGACGCGGCCACGCTGGGGGTGGCACTGCGGAACCGGGCCGCGGCGCTTCCGCCCGGTGCCTGGGTGCGAGGCATCGGCTATCACGAGTCGGTGGCGGGACTCCTCGACCGACATCAGTTGGACGTGCTGACCGGTGACCGCCCAGTTCGGGTCCAGCACCGGGGTGGGGCGCTGTGGATCGTTAACAGCGCGGCCGCAGCCATGCTGGGGCTCGATACCGTCAGCATCGACGCCCCGCCCGGCATCGAACGGGACGGTGCCGGGCGCTCCACCGGCCGACTCTGGCGGCTCGACGGCTGGCTGCGCAGGCGACTCGATGCCGTCGGTGCCGTCGAGCCCGAACCGGACCTCGCCCGGGTGGGACGTCGGTTGGCAGCGTACGGCATCACCGGGGTCACCGATGCCACGCCGGACATGACTCCTGGCACCCTGCGTCTGCTGCTGTCGGCGGTCCGGGACGGACGGCTCCCGCAGAGCCTGCTTCTGCTCGGCGTCGACTCGCTCCCATCCGATATCTCGACCGACCGTGTACGACTGGGACCACGCAAGCTGCTTCCCCCCGACCACGTCCCCTGGCCGTACGACAACCTGCTGACCCGGATCCGCACGGCACGGGGCACCGGGCCGGTGGTGCCCCGCCCCGTCGCGGTGCACTGTGTGACGCTCGAAGGCCTCGTCGTCGCTGTGACGGCGCTGGAGGAGGCGGGAGTCGTGCCCGGTGACCGGATCGAGCACGCGGCCGTTGCGCCCCCGGCGCTCGCCGCGCAGATGGCCGCGCTCGGGTTGCGGGTTGTCACGCAGCCGGGCTTCGTCGCGGAACGTGGAGACGCATACCGTCGTGACGCCGACCCCGGCGACCTTCCATACCTCTATCCTTACGCGTCGCTGCTCAGCGCCGGAGTGCCGACCGTCGCATCCAGCGACGCGCCGTTCGGCTCCCCGGACCCGTGGGCCGTGCTGCGCGCCGCCCGTGACCGGCTTGCCCCGGACGGAGTGCCGCTCGGGCCAACCGAGAGCGTGTCCGCGTCGACGGCGCTCGCCGGCATGCTCTCCCCTCCTCTGCGCCCAGGCGACGCCCTGCGGTCGATCGGCCCGGGTGCGCCGGCGGATCTGTGCCTCTTGCATGCGCCGCGTGCGGTAGCGCTCGATGAACCGTCCGCGGATCTGGTACGGATGACCTTCTGCGACGGGCGGATCGTCCACGTGTAGTACCTGGACCGGTCAGGCCTCCGTAGTGTCTTCCGGTTCACGGTGAGGTCGATAGCACGCCCGCAACAGCGCCAGGGCGCTGCCCACGCCGAGTCCGCCGGCGAGCATCGCCGCCCCGGTGCCGGACCACTGACGTCGGACCAGGGCGTCCACTGAGTACTTGCCGTTCCCCAGGGCGGCCAGGGCTACAGCGGCGCCGCCGACGACGCCGGCGTACTCCCAGCCGCCTTTGAAGACGAAGAAGCCCTTGCCCCGGTGGTCGGTGCGGGCAGCCGTGGTCATCAGGCCGACGGCGGCCGCCGCCGGCAGTGGGCCCGCGACGCCCAGGGTCATGGTGACGCCCGCTGCCATCTCCGTACCGGCCGCGAGTCGGGCGTGCAGAGCGGCCGGGCGTAGTCCGAGGGCCTCGAACCAGCCGGTGGTTCCCTCGAGTCCGCCGGGGCCGCGGACCTTGTTCCAGCCGTGGGCGAAGAGCATCGGTCCCAAAGTCGCGCGGAGCAGCAGGGCGGCGGTGTCTCGTTCTGCACGGTGCTCGGATGTCGGCATAGGTGGGATTACCTCCGTTCGCAACGCTTCATGCTAAACGTATTGAACAGCTCGTGTGCATGTTGTACCTTCCCTCGCATGTGATCCAGGTTACATCCGGCCGGGCGCTGGTCCGGCGGTCCACAGCTGCCTCATCCGGCGGCGACTCCCCACATCAATTTCGCCGGTGGCGGCCTGCCCGACCATGTCCGGCGCAACCTCCCCCGGCCATATGCCGCGACGGGTGCGTGAAGGAGGGGCTGGAGCGCAACATGATCGACTTCATTCAATTCGCCGTCCTCGGACTGGGGGTCGGCGGCATCTACGCGATAGCGGCACAGGGGCTCGTGCTCACCTACCGTGGTTCGGGTGTCCTCAATCTGTCGCACGGCGCGATGGCTCTTCTGGGCGCGGCGCTGTACACCGAGTTGCATGAGGACCATGGAGCCTCCCTGCTTGTGTCGTTCGTGGTTCCCATCGCCGTCTGCGCACTGCTGGGGCTGCTGATCTACTTCGGCGTGATGCGCCTGCTGCGACGGGCATCACCACTCGCCCGGCTGGTCGCGACACTGGGCGTGCTGGGAGTGCTGCAAGCCTCGTCCGGACTCCGGTACGGGACGGAACTCAAGTTCGTCGGCCCCATCCTGCCCAGCCATACCTGGGAGCTCTGGGGCGGTGTCAAGGTGGGCTCCGACCGGATCTACCTCCTTCTCCTCGCCGCCGGTGTGACGGCCCTGCTGTGGGCTGTCTATCGATTCACTGCCTTTGGCCGTTCCACGAACGCGGTGGCTGAGAACGAGCGCAATGCCGCCGCCCTCGGTGTCTCGCCCGATGCCGTTGCGGCGGCCAACTGGGCGCTCGGCGGCGCCCTCGCCGCCGTCGCCGGTGTCCTCATCGTGCCGATCACCGGATTCGCCCCCGGAACACTCGCACTGCTGATCGTGCCCGCACTGGCGTCCGCGATGATCGGTTCCTTCGCCTCGTTCCCCCTCACTCTGCTGGGTGGGGTGGTCATCGGTGTCGCGCAGTCACTGATGGGGCGCTATGTCCAGACGACCGGCTGGGCGGACTCGGCCCCGTTCCTTGCGATCATCGCGCTGCTTGCGCTGCGCGGCCGGGCCTTGCCGCTGCGCGGCTTTCTCACCGACAGGCTTCCCCGAGTCGGCACCGGCAGGATCGCGGCCGGTCCGGTTGCGTTCGGACTGATCACCGTGAGCGCGCTGATCCTGCTTCTGCCGGTCAATGGCGTGAACGCGATCACGACCACGTTCGTCGTGGCACTGATTGCGCTCTCGGTGGTGGTGGTCACCGGTTACGCGGGGCAGGTCTCGCTGGCGCAGTACGCCTTCGCGGGCATCGGGGCCTTCGTGTCGGCGCGTCTGGCGCAGACGCAGGGATTGCCCTTCTGGGCTGCCTTCTTGGCCGGCGTGGCGGCGGCGGTGCCGGTCGGACTGATCTTCGCGCTGCCGGCGCTGCGTACCCGCGGCATCAACCTGGCAGTGGCCACCCTCGGCCTGGCCCTCGCAGTCGATCGACTGGTCCTGGGCAACAAGGACTTCACCGGGGGATTCGCGGGCACGGTTGTCAAGCCTCCCGTCCTTTTCGGTGCCAGCCTCGACTCCACCGTTCATCCGGAGCGGTACGCCTTCCTGTGCCTCACTCTGTTCACGGTGGCGGCACTCCTGGTCGCGAACCTGCGGCGCGGCCGAGCCGGCCGAAGGCTGCTGGCCACCCGTGCGAACGAGCGCGCCGCCGCGTCACTCGGTATCGGCACCGTGGGAGCCAAGCTGTACGCGTTCGCCCTGGCCGGTGTGATTGCCGCAGCCGCGGGTGTGCTGTTGGCGTTCCGTTATCCGAACGTCGGCTTCACCGGGTACTCGGTCTTCGACTCGATGAACATCGTGGTGCTGGCATTTCTGGGCGGCGTGGGCTATATCGGGGGCGCGCTGCTGGCCGGCGGTCTCGCCGTCGGCGGAGCACTCACCGAGCTCGTCACGAGCCTCATCAACCTCAACAAGTACGCGACGCTGGTCACGAGCGCGGCGCTCATCCTGATGGTGATCAATGACCCCAACGGCCTGACCTTCCGGCTGACCCGGCTCAGCTCGGCACCACGTGACCGCCTCCCGGATCGGTGGCGCGGCACGGAGACCGGCGAACCGGTCGGCGTCGCGCAGGCGGGCGAGTCGCAGCCCCGTGGCACACCGCGTCAGCTGACCGCCGAGAACCTCACCGTGCGCTTCGGCGGCGTCGTCGCGCTGAACGGCGTCGGACTGACGGTCCGGCCGGGCGAGATCGTGGGACTGATCGGGCCCAACGGTGCGGGCAAGACGACTTTCATCGACTCGGTCACCGGCTTCTGCCGTACGGGCGAGGGCCGGGTCACCCTCGACGGCGAGGACATCGGCTCACTTTCCGTGCGGCGGCGGGCCCTGGCCGGGCTCGGCCGCAGCTTCCAGACCTTGGAGCTGTTCGAGGACATGACTGTGGCGGACAACCTGCGCAGTGCCTGCGATGACCGGAGCGGGCTCGCGTATCTCAGCGACCTGCTCTTCGCCAGGCGGCACCCGTTGCCGCCCTTGGCTCAACGTGTGGCACGGGAGTTCGAATTGACGGACGATCTGCACCGGCTGCCGGGCGAACTGTCGTACGGCCGACGCAGGCTGCTCGGCATTGCTCGCGCTGTGGCGCGGCACCCGTCGATCCTGCTGCTCGACGAGCCGGCCGCCGGCCTCGACGAGCACGAGACAGCCGAATTGGGCGACCTGCTGCGGCGGATTGTCGACGAGTGGGGCACCGGCATCCTTCTCGTCGAGCACGACATGGGCTTGGTGATGAGCCTCTGTGACCGCTTGGTCGTGCTCGACTTCGGGACTTTGCTGATGGAGGGCACACCCGACGACGTCCGAAAGGACGCTCGCGTACGCACTGCCTACCTCGGCCGCGCCCGCGATGGGGCGGATGACGGACAGCCCGCTCCGGTGGAGGAGTCCAAGGCGGAGGTGAAGCCGTGAGTGAGGCGGTACTGGAAGCACGCGGACTTGTCGCCGGGTACGAGCGCCAGCCGGTGGTCAAGGATCTCGATCTCAAGGTCGGACGCGGCGAGATCGTGGCTCTCCTCGGGCCGAACGGTGCAGGGAAGACAACCACGTTGCTGACGCTCGCCGGGCTGCTCACCCCAATCGCCGGTCAGACGCTGCTGCTCGGCAGGCGCGCCACGCGTACCCTGCACCAGCGGTCGCGGCAGGGCCTCGCGCTCATCACCGAAGAGCGTTCAGTGTTCGCGGGGATGACCGTCGTGGACAACCTCCGTGTCGGTGGCGGCTCCGTGGACGCGGCACTGGAGATCTTCCCCGAGCTCACCGACCACGTCCACCGGCGGGCGGGTCTGCTCTCGGGTGGCCAACAGCAGATGTTGACGCTCGCTCGAGCGCTCGCGCGCAAACCCACGGTCCTCCTCGCCGACGAACTCTCGCTGGGGCTAGCCCCGGTTGTGGTCGATCGACTGCTGGCGCGAGTGGCGCAGTCGGCCGCCGAGGGTGTCGCCGTACTCCTCGTCGAGCAGCACGTGTCGGCCGTACTCGACATTGCCCATCGTGGATACGTCCTGGTGAACGGGCGTGTGCGACTGTCCGGCGGCAGCGCCGAACTGGCGAGCGGCGGCGAGTTGGAGAAGGCGTATCTGGCCTCCGCGTGAGCATGGCCAGCGCATACGAACGCCTCAAGTGTGGGTTCTTTCGGTCCGTTCAACCAACTGCAGAGGTGGTACCACGTGTTGAAGAGTCGTCGGAGCCTGGGGCTCCAGCTCTCCAGGAGTGTCGCTGTCGTGGCGCTGGCGGTCACGATGGCGGCGTGCGGCAGTTCCTCGTCCGATTCGGGGCCTGCGGTCGAGCCGGGCGATCCGTCGTTGACCGGCTCGCCGATCAAACTGATGGTCATCGCGCAGCTGACTGCGACGAACCAGGCGGAGACGCCGCAGACGGTGTCTGCCGCCAAGGCGTCGGCGTCCGCAATCAATGCTCGTGGCGGGATCGGCGGCCGACCGCTGCAGATCCTCAGTTGCGACGACAAGGTGGACGCCAACGCGGCTGCGGCCTGCGCCCGCAAGGCGGTGTCTGATGGCGCCGTGGCGACCGTCGGCCAGGTGAGCGCGATGGGCGCAGCCATCAATCCCGTGCTGCAGCAGAACGGTATGGCGAACATCGGTCCTTATCCCTTGTCGGCGTCCGACTTCTCCAGCCCTTCCTCGTTCCCGCTCTGCGCCGGCGGTCCGGCCGCCATCGCGGGCGTCGCCCGAAACCTCGGCACCAACGGTGCGGAGACCGTCGGACTCGCCTACTTCGGAAACGCGGCAGGAGCCACGTCCGTTCCATTTGTGACGACAGGACTGGCAGGTACCGGCGCCAAGGCCGGTCCCAAAGTCCCCGTGCCACCAGGTACCGCGGACCTGGCGCCGGTGGCGGCAGCGACGACCAAGGGCGCCGACGCAGCCGTCCTTGCGCTGCAACCGGATGACGCGGTCCACTTCGTCCAGGTCGCACGACAGTCCGGCAACACCGCCAAGCTCGGCATGCCTGCCCAGGATCCCGGTCTGTTCAAGAAGCTGGGCGGCGCCGGGGACGGCCTGTACGTGGCGACCCAGTTCGCCCCGCAGTCCAGCAGCGTTCCCGGGATCAAGCAATTCCTGGCCGACATGGAGAAGTACGCGAGGGGCACCAGGCTCGACGACTACGCGCTCAACGCTTGGCTGGGCGTCCAGGCCTTCGAGAAGATGCTCGCCCAGCAGAAGCCGGCCACCATCGACACGGCCACAGTCAAGGCGGGTATGAGCAGGCTGGTCAATCTCGATCTCGGAGGTGTGGTCGCGCCGTACACCACGACCAAGGAGAGCGAGATGCCCGGTCTCAACCGGATCTTCGGCCCGCAGGTCCAGCTCGGCACCATCAAGAACGGGCAGATCGTGACCGACGGTAAGTGGGTCAATCCCTTCCTGCCCGCCTCAGGAGGCTGACGGGCCGACATCTGCATATCCGGGCCGGGTTCGTAGGAGCGGAACCCGGTCTGCGCTTCTTCAGCTCACCGAGTTGTCCGCATACGCATGTCTCTGCAGACCTGGAAGTGGGCACCTCTGCCCAGACCGGAGCGGGTCCAGGACGCCGATGGTGAATCCTCGCCCTCATCTGGATGGCTCGGGCGATCGTCGTGCGGAACGCAGCAATCGTGGACAGGCGTTGCCGACCGCCCCAGAACGCCCGGATCACCCCCTACGCCTGTGCCTTCGGCAACCTGCTGCCGGTAGGAGGGCGGCTTGCCGACCTCTTCGGATGCGAGACCACCTTCCTGGTCCTGATCACGAGCAGGGCCGGGGCTTCCGCGCTGGGAGGCGCGGCGCGAAGCTTCGGCTTACTGGTGACCTCCCTCGGCCTGCAATGCGCCTTCGGCGCGCGGCTCGCTCCGGTTGCAATGACTCCGCTGTCATCCCCTTGGGCATGGCGGGGGCAGTCGGCATGTCCAGGAACTAGATACTGCGGTCGCGTTGAGCTCTGGTGGGTCGGCGGACGGCCACTTCGACATCGAGCAGATCGTCGCGGCCGCGCTCAGTACCGGCGCCCAGGAGTTCCATCCCGGCTACGGCTTTCCGTCCGAGAACGGGGCCTTCGTCCGGGGCGGCTACCAACGCCGGGCTGGTCTTCATCGGACTGCCCGCCTCGCCGTCGAGATGATGGGCGACAAGATCTGTGCCACGGTCCGCGCGTACGGCGTGACCGTGGTGCCGGGCAGCACCGGCGGAGGCCTGACCGATAAGCAACTCGCTGTGGCCGCACCGGAAGTGGGCATGTCCGTACTGCTCACGCCTTCCGCCGAGGTCGGGCCGCATCCGTATGATGACGACGTCGACCCGGACTTGATTAACGTGGGGAAGGAAACAGTCGCAGTGATACCAGAGCTTCCTTCTTCGGCTTCTCCCTTGTCCTTCGGAAGGATCCGTGGAGGGGCGGATCGATACGGCCGTTCTCGGCGGGATGCAGGTTTCAGCGAGCGGAGATCTAGCGGACCGGGCCGCCCCCGGACAAGATGATCAATGGCATGGGTGGCGTGATGGACTGCTACACGGTGCGCGCAGTATCGGCTGCGTCCAACGCGTCATCGCCGACCTGGGCGTCATCGACGTCACCGGAGACGGCCTGATACTCATCGAGACTGCTCCCGATGTCTCGGTCGAGGAGACCCGGTCCGGTACCGGGGCAGAGTTGCGCTCCGCGGTCGTCGTGGATGCCTGACAGGAGGATGCAATGCCTGCCGTGACGCAAGTCGATCTCACCCACCTGAGCGCCACGAGCGGCGGCTCCCGGCGGCTCACCGGCCACCTGGCCCGCCCCCATGGTCCTGGGCCCTGGCCGGGTGTCGTCGTCGTACACGAAGCACTGGGAGTGGACGATGTCATGCTCCGACAGACGGAACGGATGGCCCGAGCGGGGTATCTCACCCTGATGCCCGACCTGTTCACGGACGGAGGCGTCGCGCGCTGCCTGGTTCCCACCATGCGGGCCGCCCTGTCCGGCCGTGGACGCGCCTACCAGGACATCGAGGCAGCCCGGTCGATCCTCGCCGACCATCCCGATTGCACGGGCAGGATCGGCCTCATCGGTTTCTGCATGGGCGGATCCTTCGCCCTGATGGCGGCTGGCAGCGGTACCTTCGACGCCGCCTCGGCCAACTACGGTCGCTTGCCTAAAGACCTGGACCAGAGTCTGAACGGAGCTTGCCCCGTCGTCGCCAGCTACGGCGGCCGGGATCGGATGCTCAAGGGAGCCGCGGCCAAACTGGACGACGCCCTCAAGCGGCTCGACGTCACCCATGATGTAAAGGAGTACCCGCAGGCGGGACACTCCTTCCTCAACGACGTCGAGGTCGGTCCGCGTACGCTGCGCCCACTGCTCCGGGTCGGTGGAATAGGGCCGCACCCTGAATCGGCCGCCGATGCGTGGCAACGTATCGAAGCGTTCTTCGGTGAGCACTTGGCGGCGGGGCAGAGGGACTGATGTCGCTACTGCGGCAACCGGAGTTTAAGCTCCAATTTGTTAGGCTGGTGTTGTGGGAGCAGCTGAGGAGATTCAATCCGGCGGTCGCACACTGCGGGCGGACGCCCAGCGGAATCGCGAACGCATCGTCGAAGCGGCGCGCTCGGTCTTCGCGGAGAAGGGCTTGGACGTCCCGTGGGAGGATATTGCGGACCGCGCCGGGGTGGGGATCGCTACGCTGTACCGCCGCTTCCCCACCCGCGAAGAGCTGATCGCCGCGGTCTTCGAGGACAAACTCCGGGAATATGCGGTAGCTGCTGAGGAAGCTCTGAAGCACCCGGATCCCTGGACAGGATTCTGCGCCTACATTGAGCGGATCTGCGGCATGCAGGCGTCCGACCGGGGCTTCACTGACGTCATCACCATGGCGCTTCCCGCCTCGGAAACGGCGCAACAGGTGCGGGACCTGGCTTATCGCGCAGCCGTGGAACTGATCGAGAGAGCGCAGGAGTCCGGGGGGCTCCGGGAGGACTTTGTACCCGAGGACATCTTCGTCCTCCTCATGGCCAACGCCGGCCTCGTCCACGCGACCCGTGAGGCCGCACCGCACGCATGGCGGCGATTGGTGGCCTACCTGCTCGAGGGCTTCCGGGCTGATCGGACCGGTCCGCTGCCCGCGGCGCCGACGCCAGCGCAGACACGCCGGGTGATGCTCGGTAACGCGGCGGTCAAGCGGGTATGACCGACCCGGGCCGAGACAAGGGTTGAAGCTCCCTCGCGAGCTGAGGCCGATCCCGCACGGTCGGCCTTCAGGCCGCGGTAGGTCCTCCGGCACGCTCGTTCAGCCATCGCCCGGCAGTCCCATACCTGAGCCGGATGAGTTCCGGGCCGCAGCGGAAGCCCCGCGGACTCAGTCCGCGGAGCACCGTGGCCGACAGCACATGGACATCTCCGCGGGCAGCGGTGAGGTCGCTGGCGGTGGTGCGCTCGACCATCATCTCCATGATTCGCATCACGATCGGGGATAATGCCGGACCGAGAGTTCTCGGGCTCGGTGGTCTGCAGACAGGGAAGTAGGTAGCTCGTATCGAGGGCTGGCGACCCTAAATGACGCGAGCCTTCCATTTATGGAGGGGGATCAGCCTGAAGGCCGTCTATGCGATGCGTCGGCTGATCCCCTGCGGACAATGCCGGGCGAGGCGGCCGCCCACGCTATGCCTTCCGTGGCTCGACTGCTTTGCCCGCCCTAGTGACCAGGGGGAGCAGCCGGTAGGGAACGCGTTCGCTCAGCGCCACCTCCGTCTTGGTGCGGACCACGCCGGGCAGTCTGATCAGCTGCTGGATGACGTCCTCGAGATGGGGGTTGTCGCGGGCAGCCACCCGGCACACTAGGTCGCCCTCGCCGGCGATGCTGTGTGCCTCGAGGACTTCCGCGATCGCGCCAAGATGTGTCGTGACCTCCTCCAACATGCCCTGTGCGAGGTGGAGATGGACCAGCGCGAGCACGGGGTAACCCATGCCGGCAGGGCTGAGCCGGGGCGCCAGGGTCGTGATCACGCCCTCGCGCTCCAGGCGGGCAAGCCGACTCTGCACCGTTCCTCGGGCCACGCTGAGGATGCGCGCGTACTCGCGCATGCCGGCCCGCGGTTCTTCGAGTAGCAGGCGAAGCAGTGCGCGGTCCAGATCGTCGATGTCCATGGCTGTACCGATGGCCTTTCCCGCCCAGGCGACGTCCTATCAGGACTGTGCCATTGGCCCACTCGTGGGCAAGGGTCATTGACCCGATGGAGTATGTGGAGCCTACCATCCGGATCAACTGGCCATGATGTCGTGTATATCAAGAACTCGGGTGGTGCCACATGTCAGCTGCGTTGACCGGTCTCACCGAAGGAAGCTTGACCCTTGAAGACCGATATCTACGCGAAGATGGCACGGTCTATCTCACGGGGGTTCAGGCCCTTGTGCGTCTGCTCTTCGACCGGGTCAGGCACGACTGGCGCGATGGGCGGAAGACCGCCGTGTTCGTCTCGGGCTATGAGGGTTCCCCGCTCGCGGGGTTCGACCTGGAGTTGGCCCGCCGCTCGAAGCTGCTCACCACGTACGACGTCGTACACCGGCCCGGCCTCAACGAGGAACTCGGCACCACCGCCGTCATGGGCAGCCAGCTCGCGGGTACCGTCGGCAATCTGCGGCGGGACGGCGTGACCGGGATCTGGTACGGCAAGTCGCCCGGTCTGGACCGCGCCAGTGACGCCTTCCGGCACGCGAACCTCGCCGGCACTGATCCGAGCGGCGGCGCGGTTGCCCTGGTCGGCGACGACCCGGTCGCCAAGTCGTCCACGGTGCCCTGTGCCTCGGAGATGACCCTCGCTGACCTGGCGATGCCGATCTTCTATCCGGCCGACCCACAGGACGTCCTGGACCATGGCCTGCATGCTGTCGAGCTGTCCCGCGCCAGCGGAGTCTGGGCCTCGATGAAGATAGTCACCAATGTCGCGGACGCCGCGAGCACCGCGGTCGTACGGAACGACTGGGCCTCGCCCGTCCTGGCGCCGCTGGGTTTCACCAAGCCGTACACGCACAAACCCAGCACACATCTGCTCGGGGCAAGTCTCGCCGCCCTCGAACGCAGTCTGTTCACTGAGCGGCTACCGCTCGCTCTGGAGTACGTGCGGGCCAGCGGAGTCAACCGGATCATCGGCGGCACCCGGCCGGGCGACCGGATCGGCATCATCAGCGCGGGCAAGCCCTACCTGGACCTGCGCCAAGCCGTGAGCACACTCGGTCTGGACGAGACAGCGCTGGAGCGTTACGGGATCCGGCTGCTCAAATTGGGCGCCATCCACCCCGTGGACCCCGGCATCGTCCGTGAGTTCGCCGATGGACTGACCGAGATCATCGTCGTCGAGGAGAAGCGGTCCTTCCTGGAGTCCGCCGTCAAGGAGATCCTGTACGGGGTGCCCGGCGCCCCCAGCGTGCACGGCAAGTCCGCACCCGACGGGACTACCCTGTTCAGCCAGGCTGGCGAGCTGAGCGCCGACTCCGTGGCGGCCGGACTCGCACGGCGGCTGTCGGCGCCCGAGTACGGAGACATCGAGCCGGTCATCGCCTGGCGGGAGCGGCGTCGCCGCGAGCGGGTCCAGCTGCCGCTGGTGGGCGCGGCCCGGACCCCATACTTCTGCTCGGGCTGTCCGCACAACTCCTCGACGAAGGTACCGGAGGGCTCGCTGGTCGGTGCCGGGATCGGCTGTCACACCATGGCCGTCTTCATGGAGCCCGACCAGGTGGGCACGGTCACCGGGCTCACCCAGATGGGTGGTGAGGGTGCGCAGTGGATCGGGATGGCCCCTTTCACGGACCACAAGCACTTCGTGCAGAACATCGGTGACGGCACGTTCATGCACTCCGGGAGTCTCGCGGTGCGTGCGGCAGTCGCGGCCGGTGTCAATATCACTTACAAACTGCTGTACAACTCCGCGGTGGCGATGACCGGCGGTCAGGACGCGGTCGGTGCGCTGTCCGTCGACCGTGTGGCGCAGCTGCTGCTTGTCGAGGGCGCCGCCAAGGTGATCATCACCACCGAGAACCCCGAGCGGCTTCGCAGGGCCAGGATGCCCAAGCAGGTGGAGGTGCGCCACCGCGAGGAAATGATGCGTAGTCAGCAGGAGTTGGCCGCCATTCCTGGCGTCACCGTACTGATCCACGACCAGGAGTGCGCGGCGGAGAAACGCCGCAAGCGGCGGCGCGGCAAGATCGAGACCCCGGCGGCCAAGGTCGTCATCAACGAGCGGGTGTGCGAAGGCTGCGGAGACTGCGGCGTCAAGTCCAACTGCCTGTCCGTCCAGCCGGTGGAAACCGAGTTCGGCCGCAAGACACGGATCCACCAGTCCTCATGTAACGTCGACTACTCGTGCCTGGCCGGGGACTGTCCGTCCTTCATGACAGTGGTGCCCACTGGCCGCAAGCTCAAGCACCGTGAAGCCACAGAGTTCTCCGCCGAGGTTCTGTCTGAACCCGAACGACGCGTCAAGGAGGGCGACTTCACCGTTCGGATCACAGGTGTGGGCGGTACTGGAGTAGTCACCGTGGCGCAGATCCTCGCCACCGCAGCCGTGGTTGACGGCAAGCACGTTCGTACCCTCGACCAGACCGGGCTCGCCCAGAAGGGCGGCGCCGTCGTGTCGGACGTCAAGATCACGTCGGCGGTTGTGGAACAGGCTCCGAAGCTGGCCGACGCGGAGTGCGACCTCTACCTGGCCTGCGACTCGTTGGTCGGAACCGACGCGCAGTATCTGGCGGCGGCGGACCCGGACCGCACGGTCGCGGTGGTGTCGACGACTGAGGTGCCCACTGGCAAGATGATCATCGATACGGCCGTGTCCTTCCCGGAGCAGAGCAGTGTCCGCGCGGCGATCGAGGGCGCCAGCGCACATGCCTTCTACGCGGACGCGCGCAGGTTGGCCGGGGACCTGTTCGGCGACGACCAGTACGCCAATATCCTTCTGCTCGGCGCCGCCTACCAATTGGGGGCACTCCCGCTGTCCTCGGCATCGATCGAAGAGGCCATCCGCCTCAACGGAGCCTCCGTCGAACGCAATACGCAGGCCTTCCAGTGCGGCCGCCAACTAGTGTTGAATCCCAAAGCAATACGGGCGTCCAGCAAAGAACCCCGCAGCAGTCGTCCGACAACGGAGCCGAGCGCCGCCCGGCGCTTCACCGCACTTGTGCACGCCGAACCCGGTACGGAACTGGCCAGACTCCTGGACATCCGAGTGCCGGAACTCATTGCGTACCAGGGCGAAAGCTATGCTCGGGAATACGCAAAGTTCGTCGAACTCGTGCGGCTACGCGAAGGTGGTCCCACCGAGGTGACCGAGGCAGTGGCTCGCAATCTGTACAAGCTCATGGCCTACAAGGACGAATACGAGGTCGCCCGGCTCCATCTCGAGGACAAACTGAAGACCGAAATCGAGGCGCAGTTCGGTGAAGGCTCACGATTCGCCTACCAGCTGCACCCGCCGGTGCTGCGGGCGCTGGGGATGAAGCGGAAGATCAGCCTAGGCCCTTGGTCCCGGCCGGCGCTGCGTGTCCTGCACTCGATGCGCAAGGTGCGCGGCACCCGTATGGATATTTTCGGCTACGCGCGTGTGCGGAGGGTGGAGCGCGCTCTCATCGACGAGTATCGCGACGCCGTGCTGCGGGCGCTGGACACTGAGGGGACGTACGCCCCGGAGGGGGTCGTCGAGCTAGCCGCGCTGCCGGACATGGTCCGCGGCTACGAGCACATCAAACTGGCCAACGTTGCGGCCTACCGCGCCAGGCAGGCAGAACTGCTCGCCCAGCTGGAGCGTCCTGTGGCGGGCGCAGAGCGCTGTTCATGAGGATGGTCGCGAGGGTGTTCACTCTTCCGCGCTGAGTCACAGGGCATGGCGTGCGCCAGGGACGCTGGTGCGGCTCTGTAATGCAACGTGTCCACGACGGTCGAATCGGGCGGTTGCCGGGACCGAAGACAGCTTCACATCTACAAGTTCGCCAATGAGACTTCGGACGGGCAGGTCGTGCACCGTGACGACGAATCGAAGGCCAGTAGTGTCATGTCGGCCCGGCTGGTTGATGATCCACACCAGCCACCACGGCGAAGGCGTCGATCCTTGACGAGGCGAAGCAGGCGTTCGTGAGCGAGTCCGCGACCAGCCGAACGAGTTGGTGAAGCCCGGTGCCTTCTCCGACAAGGGAGTTCAGTGGTACACGGGCCTGCGCTGCGAGCAAGTTGCACCGGAGCGCAATTAGAGGTTCCTCGGCATCGTCGAGTCTTCGTGAGCCGGGCCAGGCTGAGGCCGACCCGCCAAGCCACGAATCCTGGCGGCAACGGGCAATCAGTCGCGAGACACGGTAGTTGGGTCAGCGAGGTGATCAACGTGCCTCGCTGTTGGGCGAAGTCCGGTTGGGTGGGTGCCTGGGCGCGAAGCCAGGTGTCGAGGGCGAGGGCGACGACGTAGCCGTGGGGGCACACCGCGGTCGGCGTTGTAGCGCCGGATGGGTTTCCGGAGCCGAAGTGCATCGGGAACGGCGTAGTTTAGCTGTCCGCGTTTGGTGTGGCGATTTATGACGGTGGGCGCCTAACCCCTTGTGCTACTGCACCGCTTAGAAGTCCCCCACGGAAATAATCGTGAGTCCGCTCGGCGTTATCAATTTCCGAGCCGAGGAGGGGAAGGTGTCGGGTCTGAAACTGTTCCACAGGACGAATAGCGGCGTGGCCGAGTTCGCGCCGCGTCTTGCTGAGGTCGAGGCGGATGTGCAGGGCCTCGTCGAGGCGCGTATGGAGGCGATGCTGGGCGTGCGCTTCCTGGCGAGCCAGTACGTCATCGTCTGTGACGGACATGGCGGCCGGATCGATTCGCTGGGGATCGACGAAAATGGTGCGCCGGTCGTCGTGGAGTTTACCGACCGCAGGTAGTCCTGGCTGTGATGTCCGTCTGGGACTGTGACCAGCACGTCCCAGACTTGTTTACCGACCGTGTCCGGGACGTCTGTCATGTTCTGGAGTCGGTACGGAGGACGAGTGGCACGGCACGTGGTGGTCGGGGACTTGCGGGTCCAGCGGATCGAGCGGAAGGACGGGCGGCGGTCGTGGACGATCGTGTGGCCCGAGGGGACGGTTCATGCGGAGGCGGACCGGTTCCTGCGTCTGCATGATGGTTCGGGAACGCAGAGGACGTACGCGTATCTGCTGGTGGACCATCTGCGGTGGCTGGAGCGGGAGTGCCTGGCCTTCGCCGCAGTCCAACTGCGGGACCTGGAACGGTACATGGGCATGGTGGGGGCCGAGGTCCGCATGCCTCTCGGCGAGCCGTGGCGGGTCGGTAAACGCCCCTACGGCCGCTCCGCGCTGTCGATCGCGGCGGCTTGCCTGAAGGGCTTCTACCTGCACCAGTCCTCGCTCGGTGTGAACGGGGAGCTCGGCAGGAAGCTCGGCACGTCCCGGTTGCCGTCGCGGGTGGACCGGCGCCGTTCGTTCCTCGGGCACGTGAAGTCGTCGCTGCCCACCAACCCGCTGGCGCCGAAGGGGCCGCACCGCCGGCATCCGAAGATGCTTCCGGACGGCGCCCGGGAGAGGCTGTTGGAGACGGTGAACGCCGCCCGGGACCGGCTGGTGGTCACCTGGCTCGCCGACGGTGGGCTTCGCATTGGCGAGCTCTGCGGACTTCACCTGGTCGACCTGCACCTGCGTGAGAACGCAGCCTGCGGAGAGTGCCACACCCCTCACCTGCACGTCTGCCACCGGCCCGGCAACCCGAACCGCGCCGAAGCCAAGACCAAGCACCCCTGGCGGGTCGAGCACGGCATCGTGACGGGCGGGCTGATCAAACGGGTCAGCCCCGCGATGGTGCACACCTACTTCGAGTACGTCACCACCGAGTACCCGCGCGGCGCCGCGCACGGCATGCTCCTGGTCCAACTGCACGGCGCCGATACCGGACAGCCGTGGGCGCCGGTCGGGGCCCGGCGGATGCTCGGCCGGGCGGGGAAACGCGCCGGACTCGGGGTCGTGAAACCCCATGCCTTCCGGCACTCGTTTACTTCCGCGGTTCTCGACGCCGCCGACGGCAACACGTTGATCGCCCGCGACGCCGGCGGCTGGGCCTCGGCCGCGATGGTGGATGAGGTCTACGGACACGTCGACGTCCACGACCCGGTCTTCGACGCCGCCCTGCGCACGGTCTGGGGTGAGACGAAGGGACGGCGCCGTCGCTGCTGCCGCAGCAGCAGGATGCCCGCACGCGACGAGACCGGCTGGAGGTGCTCACCGCGCTGATCAACGGGCCCGAGTTCGACCCGGTGCTGCGTAGCGGGGTGCTGAAGATCCCGCCGCTGCACCCGGTCTATCCGTGGAGCTGCTCGGTCGTCGACTGCGCGCGGCCCCGCTGGCGGCGCTACGCGATGTGCTCGGCGCACGCCGAGCAGTGGCAGGAGGCGGAGGCGCGTGGGATGAGCCGGGCTCAGTTCCTGCGGACCGCGGAGCCGCTGCCGGCCACGGAGATGCCGGAGGCGATGATGTGCCGGATCTGCCCGCAGCGGCCGGCGTTCAGCCTGCAGCTGGTGCTGTGCTTCCGGCACCGCAATCGGTGGTTGAGCCACCTGAAGCGGCACCCCGGCGGGGGCGAGGGGGAGTTCGAACGGTGGCTGGCCGACCAGCCGTCGCTGCCGGGCTACGGTGAGTGCCGCGCGGACGTGTGCGACGAACTGGCCGCCTCGCCGCTGGGGTTGTGCGGCGCGCACGAGCGTGGCTATATACGGGCCGGGCGGCCGGGCGGGGCGACGTTGCCGAAGAACTTCTTCGCCACCTACGAGCGCCGTGATCGCCCTGTCCCGGTGACCTGCGAGGACGATGTCGCCTTCCGTGCCTGGTGCCGCGCACAGCTGCCGGTGCACCGCACCGGGACGGTTAACCTGCGCGGGCTGCGGCCCTTGCTGCGGGCGGAGTTGCAGTGGGGCATGTATGTCCACGGCCTGCAGCCCGTTGCCGTGTGGCATCTGACGTGGGTGCAGTCGCTCGCGGACGAGTGCCAGCGCCGTGATGTGGCGTCCCTGGCCGGCCTGGAGGCGTCCGTCTTCCGTCGCGACTACCACCAGCGCATGGTCCAAGAGATGCAACAGGCTCTGCGAAAGGTCTACTTCACCCCCTCCGACACCCGGGATGCCGGCTACATCGAGACCGAGCACTTCGGGGTGCGCTTCCCCCACCGCTCCAGCTACGTCGACCTGACCTGTATCTCCCAGCGGTGGCTGCGCGACCTCTTGTGGGACCACATCGCCGACGTGCTGCGCTCGCCGACCTGCCCGCGCAGCGCGCAGCCGGTGGACTTCGTGCGCCGCGCCGGCGCCGAATTGTCCGCGTTCTTGGAGGCGGAGGCGACGGGCGGCGGCCACGACCCCACCGTGCTGCGCGGCGAGCAGGTCCACCGCTTCATCGCGGACCTGCGCAACCGTGAACGCCTCGGCCTGGCCTTCCGTGGCCAGGCACGCCTGGACGGCAAAAGGGCGAAGGCCACCGAGAACTCGCGACGGATGGATGGTGTTCAACTACGGCCGGGCTCTGCTGCGCGGCGCGCTGGGGCGCGGCGGCGCCGAGCAGATCGGCCTGGACCGCGGCTTCATCGCCGCCATGCCGGTCGGCGGCCCGGGCACGCCCCGCAGCCGCAACCCCTTCCCCGACGAAGTCGCCCGGGCGCTTGCGGACGAGGCCAACCTGCAGCAGCTCGCCGACGCCCATGACCCGCACGACCGGGGCCTGCGGGACATGTGGGAGACCATCATCGTCACCGGCCGGCGCGCCAGCGAGGTCATCCAGCTCCGCCTGGACTGCGTCGGTCGCTACGGCGGGCTGCCCCTGCTCTGGCACGATC
>NZ_JBYIVZ010000066.1:0-53460 GCF_057710365.1 Streptomyces sp. bgisy027 | reverse complement strand
AATGACACGCAAGGCGCCGGCCGCCGCGTCATCGGTGTCCTCCAGCCTCCCGATCAGATCACGCATGCGAACCTCCCAGGCCACTATCGCTCCGCACCACGGCCGGAGCCAGCACCGCCCCGCTCAGTCCTCCAGCGCCCGTCGGATGAACTCGTCACGGGTCGCGATGGATGCCCGCGACACCGCCGCGTGGGCCGCCACCCCGTCGAACCCGTGGAAGCCACCGCCCCACATGTGGAGGTCGACGCTCACGCCTGCCTCGGACAGGCGGCGGGCGTAGTCGAGGGTCTCGTCGCGGAACACCTCGACCGAGCCCGTGTCGATGTAGGTACGGGGCAGGCCGCTGAGGTCCTGCGCCCGACCCGGTGCGGCGTACGGCGACACATCGGGACCGCCGCGGCGATCGCCCAGCAACGCGGTCCAGCCGTACAGGTTGGCGTTGCGGTCCCAGACGACCTCGCCATCCAGCATCCGGCTGCTGTGCGTCTCGAAGCGGTCGTCGAGCATGGGACAGATCAGCACCTGGTGGCTCAGCTTGGGGAAGGCCCGGTCACGGGCGAGAAGCGCGGTACCGGCCGCCAGCCCGCCACCGGCGCTGCCCCCGAGGATAAGGAGGCGTTCAGGATTGATGCCCAGTTCAGCAGCATGTTTTGCCGTCCAGACGAGCCCGGCGTAACAGTCCTCCACAGGGGCGGGGTCCGGATGTTCCGGGGCCAGGCGGTACTCGACCGACACCAGCACCGCACCGCCCTCGGCCACATGCGGGAGGAAAAGGCCCACACCTGTCCGGCTGTCCCCGCAGACCATCCCGCCGCCGTGGATGTGGTAGATGCCGCTCTTGGGGCCGCGGTCCTCGACCGGCCTAAGGATCAGCAGCGTGACGTCCGGCCCGCCCTCCAGCCCGGGGACCCGGCGCTCCTCCACCCTTACCTTCCCGCCCGCCGTCAGGTCCACAGGCTCCAGGCCGGGCATACCCTCGGCCGTGAGCCGTCGCATCTCCGGGAGAGTCTCATCCGACAAGGGTGGCAGGGCGGCCGCCACCGCTTCCGCGATGGGCGCGAGTTCCGGGTCGAAGGGCGGCCGGATGGTCGTAGCGCCGAAGAGGTCTGCCGTCGTCTGTTCGGTCATCGCACTTTCCTTCAGGACTGGGTGGTCAGCAATGCGTCCACTCTCAGCGACAGGCGTGGACGAAGGTACCCGCAGGTGGCGGGAAGAGCTGTCGGTCCCCCCGCCATGTGGCGGGCGCCGGGGCACGGACTGTTCCGTACCCGGCCGGTCGAATCCTCCACATGTCAACGCTGCGCCGGAACATCGGCCACCGTGGGCTGGTGAGCGCGGCTGGCCCATGCCCGCGACGAAAGGTGCGCCCCGTCCTGTGCCGCGCCTGCGCCAGCACGAAGATCCACTCGCCCCTCGGGAAGCGATCCCATGGGGCATGGGCATGCTGTGTCCAGCCTCGCCGTGAGGGCCGGACACAGCATGGGCGGCGGGCTCAGACGGCCGACGAGCCGTTGTCGAGGAGGAGCACGGCGCCACTGATGTTGCTCGCCGCGTCCGAGGCGGCGAACACGATGGCCGTGGCGACTCCTCCGCCGCCCCTCCACGGCCCACGTTGGCGTCATCGCCATCGAACGTGACGCTGTCGGCGATGTGCGCCTATGCGCCGCAGGGGGCGATGACGGTGACCGCCGCCCTGCCGCACACGATGTCCGCGACAAGAACCCTGGATCCCAGGCTCGCGAACCGCAGCGCCGCGGCGTGTCCGATGCCGGAGCCGACTCCGGCGACGGCGACGCCCCACCCTCGAAGTCCCCCGTGTCATGCTGCCGCGCCTTCCAGGAGGGATGTCGCCTGGCGCCAGGAGCTGCCGGCGGCGATGGCCCGCTGCCAGGGGCGAACGCTCCTGGGCGGCATGCCGACTGCCAGGACGCCGGTGAGACGGTCGCCGGTGCGATAGACGGCGGTGAATTGCCGGTCCTCCAGGCTGCCTTCGGCGATCCGCATCTCCTCATGGCCTCTCAGGTAGCCATAGGCACGGATCTTCATGTCGTACTGGTCCGACCAGAAGTACGGCACGGGTGCGAAGGGCCGCTGGGCGCCCAGAAGGTTGCGGGCGGCGGCCATGCCCTGCTCGGCGGCGTTGGTGCGGTGCTCGATGCGCATCGAGGTGCCGAAGAGCGGGTTGTGCCACCGGGCCACGTCGCCCGCGCCGTACACGCCGGGTGCGGCCGCGGAGAACTCGTCGCAGACCAGCCCGTCCTCGAGGGTGAGGCCCCTGCCGGTCAGCCATTCGGTGTTGGGCCGGGAGCCGACGGCCACCAGCACCGTGTCGGCCTCGACCGCGCTGCCGTCCGAGAGCCGGACGCCGCCGGGGACCACCTCGCCGACGGCGGTCCCGGTGCGCAGGTCCACGCCGTGGTCGAGGTGGGCCTGGGCGAGCATGCGGCCGACGTCCTCGCCGACCGCGTGGGCCAGCGGGACGGGCGCGGGTTCGAGGAGGATCACGCGGGTGCCCAGGCCGGCCGCCACCGACGCTGCCTCGGCGCCGAGGAATCCGGCGCCGACCACGGCCAGTGTGCGGCCGGGGCCGAGGCGGTCCTTCAGGGCGAGGGCGTCGTCCAGGGTGCGCAGGACGGGGGCAGGTGCGCCGGGCAGGCGCCGGGGCCGTACGCCGGTGGCCACGATCAGTCCGTCGTAGGCCACCTCCGTGTCGTCGGCCAGCAGCACGGTACTGTTGGCGACGTTCACGCCGATGGCCTCGCAGCCGTAACGGGCTTCCAGGTCAAGGGCGTCGAGGTCGGCCGGGGTGCGCAGGGGCAGTCGGTCCGGGGCCCAGGCGCCCGAGAGGATCTCCTTCGACAGGGGCGGGCGGTCGTAGGGGGCTCGGGGCTCGTCGCCGATGAGGGTGAGAGGGCCGGTGAAGCCCTCCCGGCGGAGCGTTTCGGCGGCGGCGAGGCCGGCCGCGGAGGCGCCGACGATGACGACGCGGCCGGTCGAGGGCACGCTCACGCCCCCTCCAGACGGATGGCGGCCGCAGGACAGACAGTGGCGGATTCACGGACGGCGTCGTGGAGTTCGGCCGGCGGGTTGTCATCGAGGAGGACGACCATGCCGTCCTCGTCGCGCTGGTCGAAGACATCGGGGGCGAGCAGTACGCACTGGCCCGAGGCGACGCACCTGGGGACGTCGACTTCTACATGCATGACGTTTCTTCCCTGCTCTTCGTGGGGGGAGAGAGATCAGCTGGTTCCGGTTCCGGTCACCAGGTGACGGGCAGTTCGCGGACGCCGTAGACGGCGGTGGCCTGCTTGAAGGCGATCTCCTCCATCGGTACGGCGATCTTCAGATCCGGAAGCCGCCGGAAGACCTCGGGCAGGACGACCTGGAGTTCGGCGCGGGCCAGCGGCTGACCGAGGCACTGGTGGATGCCGTAGCCGAAGGCCAGGTGCCGGCGGACGTTGGCACGCTCCAGGTCGAGGTCGTCGGCGGCGGTGAAGATCTCTGGATCACGGTTCGCCACGTTGACGGAAATAATCACGCCGTCGCCCGAACGGATGGTCACGCCGCCGATGGCGATGTCGTCGATGGCGGTGCGGCGCAGTCCGCCGTGCACGATGGTCAGGTAGCGCAGGAGTTCCTCCACCGCGCCCGCGACCTGGTCCGGTCCGCCCAGGATGTGCGGGATCTGGTCGGGGTGGTTGAGGAGGGTGATGGCGCTCAGCGCGATCATGTTCGCGGTGGTCTCGTGCCCGGCGAACAGCAGGAAGGCGCTCAGGTCGGCAGCGTCCTGGTCCGTGATGACGCCCTCGTCCGCCTGTGCGGCGAGCCGGGTGATCACGTCGTCGCCGGGTGCGGTGCGCTTGGCCTGCACCAGTTCCAGCAGATACTTGCCGAGGTTGGCGAACGCCTGGGCCGACTCCTGAGGCGTGGCGTTCAGGTCGACGAGGGTCTTCGACTGCTCCTGGAAGAACGGGTGGTCCTCGTAGGGGACGCCGAGCAGTTCGCAGATGACCAGGGACGGCAGCGGCAGCGAGAAGTGCTCCACGAAGTCGGCGGGGCCGCTCAGCCTGGTCATACCGGTGAGGAGCTCGTCGGTCAGACGGGCGATGGCCGGGCGCAGCGCGTCGACGCGTTTGACCATGAACTCGCGGGTCAGGGTGCGCCTCATCGTCGCGTGGATGGGGTCGTCGTAGTTCTGGAAGAAGCCGCGCGGGTTCTTCCGGGTGCCTTCCCTGAAGGTGGGCGCACCGGGGCGCGTCGTGTCGGTGCTGAACGCCGGGCTGCCCAGCACCGAGCGGGCGTCCTCCCAGCGGGTCACGAGCCACGGAGTCAGGCGCCCCTCCCACAGGGAGACACGTGTGACGGGCTGTTCCTCACGCAGCCGCGCATACAGCGGAGGGGGGGCCAGGGGCGCGTCGTGCGGGCGGGTGAGCGTGAACGCGGGGACGGCCGAAGACGAGGTCATGGCTGTTCCTTTCCACGGTAGACTAACACCGTTAGTCGGACGACTGTTAGGCTAACAGCGTTAATCGAGGAATCGGAAGCCCCGGTGTCGGGCCTGACGAAGCGCCGACGATCGGAGGTGGGGCACATCGAGGGCGGTAGGCTGCGGGTCGTGAGGAGGGTTCATGAAGTCGCAGGTCAAGCGGGTGCCCAACGTGCGCGGCGAAGGCGAGCGGCTGCGGCAGGAGATCCTCGACGCGGCGACCCGCATCCTGGAGGAGACGGGGCGCGAGGACGCGCTCTCCCTGCGCGGGATCGCCCGCGAGGTCGGCATTTCCGCGCCCAGCGTCTACCGGCACTTCAAGGACAAGGCCGACCTGGTCTCCACTGTCCTCGATGCCACCTATCGCGCGCTGGCCGCTGTGATGAGCGGGGCCGGCGAGTCGGCCGCCGCAGCGGGTGCGGACCCGTGGGGGCGCATGCGGGCCACCGTGACGGCCTACCGCAGGTTTGCCATCGACAAGCCCCGCCGCTACCGACTGATGTTCAGCCTGGAGTACGAGCCCGAGCGTCAGCCCTCCACCAACCATCCCGTTAGCACCGTGCTCCAGGCCTGGACCGATACGACTGACGCCTACCTCGCCGAAGCGGCGCCCGCTCGTCGGGCGGAGGCGCAGGACCTGGGTATCCACCTGTGGACCGCCCTGCACGGCCAGCTCGTCCTGTGGCGCACCCTGCCGAGCCCCGTCGCCGACAGCGAAGCCATCCTGATCGAGCTGGAGGAGTCCTTGCTGCGACGCCTGCTCCCGGAACCGGACGCTCCGAACTCCACCGAGTGACAGTGCAGGAGAGCCTCCCACTGCCCTCAAAGCAGCTTGGAGGAAGCGCACGATCGCTCGTTGAGTGGTCGGTATACCCGATCAGGAGTCGGAAGGTCGTGGCCCCGGGATGTCGGCGCAGCAGTCGAGGCCGGCGGCTGGCCTGCGGCCCCAACGGGACCTGCAAACTCCTGTCAGATGATCTTGACGGCAGACAGTCGCTCGTCACCAGCATGAGCAGGTCCGCTACTCGTCACGCCTGGGTCTTCCTGCTGTGTCGCGTTGTGCATCGCCCAGTGCGTCGGCGACGAGCAGTCCCTGCCGGAGGCGGTGCGTCCCACCTGTTGCGAGGCCATGCGTGGGAAGCATCGCCACCAAGGCCCTGACTCAAGCCATGACCAACGCAAGCACCTGCGCGACCGCTTTCGCACCCGCTGCCGAACGGCCGACCCGTCAGCCGTGTGCCGACCTCTGGTCGGAAGAGGCGCCCTCCTGAGAGGCGGCCCAGGAGGCGAGCAGCCGCAGGGCTTCTTCGGAGAGTGAGCCCGGCTCGGCCGAGTAGATGACAAGGGTGAGGCCGGGTTCGTCGTCCACGGCTGTGCCGTGCCAGGCGAGGGTGAGATCGCCGACGACCGGGTGGTTGAAGCGTTTGGTGCCGGTGCCGTGGCGGCGGACGTTGTGGGCCCCCCAGCGGGTGCGGAAGGCGTCGCTGCGGGTGGACAGCTCGCCCACCAGGTCGTGCAGGTCCTTGTCGTGGGGGTTGCGGCCGGCCTCGATGCGCAGGACGTCCGCGGTCATGTCCGCTACGAGGTCCCAGTCGGGGTAGAAGCGGCGGGCCGCGGGGTTCAGGAACTGGAAACGGGCCATGTTCGGCAGCGTCGCGGCCTCGTGGTAGACGTCACTGAAGAAGGCGCGGGCGAGCTGATTGGCGGCGAGCAGGTCCTGGCGGCCATTGAGAACGAAGGCAGGTCCGGCCGTGACGGCATCCAGGGTCCACTGCAGGCTCTTGGGCGGCTTCCACTGCCTGCTGGAGCGGGTACGGGGCCGGGCAAGTACGTCGGACCCTTCCTGGGCCTGGGCCAGGTGGAGCAGGTGGGCGCGCTCTGGGTCGTTGAGCTGGAGGGCGCGGGCGACGGCTTCGAGCACGGCCGGCGAGACGCCCGCGAGGCTGCCACGTTCCAGTTTGACGTAATACTCGACGCTGACATCTGCCAGGGCGGCGACCTCACTCCTACGCAGCCCGGGCACGCGGCGTCGGGTGCCGGTCGGTAGACCGGCCTGCTCGGGGGTGATCCTGGCGCGCCGCGAGGTCAGGAACTCGCGGACTTCATCACGGTTGTCCACCCGCCCGACCCTACGGCGTCCGCCCGGCCGGAGGGATGCACTGCCAGTACCCCCATCACCAGTATCTGGTTGCCCTCGTGGGGTGCAGGTTAGCTGGACGGCGTGGGTATTCAGCCGCCCGGCCGCCCCACATGGCCGGTTCCCCCGCAGGTAAGGAGCAATTCCCATGCGCGGTGCCGTGATGCACGCTCCCGGCGACTTCCGGGTCGAGGAACTCGAGGACCCCAAGATCCTCAAGCCCACGGACGCGATCATCCGCGTGGCAGCGACCCGCGTGTGCACCAGCATCTGCCCCGGCTGATCGACCACATCCGGAACCGACAGCCCCCGGCGAGGTCCAATGCCGCGCCAGCAAAGTACTGCTCAAGCCCTGACGGCCTGAGCGCTCCGAGTGTCGGGCCCCATCGGGCCCCCAGCCCCATCGGACCCCCATACGAAAGGGCTATGCGCGGATGCACCATGAGATGAGAGACGGACATCTGGGCCGCTCTGGCCTGCTCGTCAGCCGGATCGGCCTCGGAACGATAAACCTCGGCTTCACCGTGACCAGGGCAAGCAGTTTCGCGATCATGGACCCCCGGTCGAGGCGGGTATCAACCTCCTCGACACAGCCGAGGTGTATCTCGACACAGCCGAAGTGTATGACGAGCCGCAGTCAACGGACACGGACAAGGGATACGGCGTCTCGGAGAAGACCATCGGCAGGTGGCTGCGCCCTCGACGCGCTGTCCATGCAGCCGGACGACTCGGTCGTGGAACGACTCGACCCCGGCCCGGGCCGGGGGAAGCCCCTCAAACGTATGCCTGGTGACGCCCGCGCCGAGCAGGTCCAACCAAAGGCGGCTGCGACAACTTCGCACTCTCACCAGGAACAGGCGCCTCCTCATCACCGGGTCATCGCAACGCACGGCACCAAGACGGGAGATGACTGACGTGGCGCTGGTCCTGGTCACCGGATCCTCCAGCGGACTCGGACGCAACACGGCGAACGCATTGGCCGACGACGGACACGACGTCGTCATCCACGTCCGCACCCCGGCCCGTCTCACTGAACTGGGCGACACTGTGCGGTGGAAGGGCGCCGTTACCGGGGATCTGACCGATCTCGACGGGGTCCGCGGCGTCGCCCGGCAGGCTGCCGAGTTCGGTCGCTTCGACGCTGTCATCCACAACGCAGGCGTCCTGCACGCCCCCGAAGCGCTCACCGTAAATACCGTTGCCCCCTACGTGCTGACGGCGCTGATGGACAAGCCGGCAAGGCTCGTCTTCCTGAGCAGCTCCATGCACCGGACCGGTTCCACCGACCTGCGACGGCTGACCGAGGGCCCGGCTTCCTACGACGACACCAAACTGTGGGTCACCACTCTCGCGCTCGCCCTCGCCTCCCGGTGGGAGGGAACCACCAGCCATGCTGTCGACCCCGGTTGGGTCCCGACCCGTATGGGAGGTCCCGGCGCACCGGATGACCTTGCCGCCGGGCACGAGACACAGGTCTGGCTGGCCACCGACCACAACGTGATGCCGAACACCGGCGGCTACTGGTACCACCGCCAATCCCAGTCACCGCACCCTGCGGCGCGCGACGCGAAGTTCCAGGCTCACCTCATCCACGTCCTGGAGAACCACACGGGCGTCCCGCTCGAGTGACCAGACTTCCGCAAAGGGTCACGCCACCACTCACACCGTCATCGCCGATTTCTGTCCTCTCCCAGCCGAGGACTGAATGGGCGAACTTCCCCCTGCCGTGCTGTTGTACGCGGCTGGTCCATCGCGACACGAGAGGGTACGTATGTCCACCGAACTCCCTGAAGCCGCTGTCCCACCCCCAACGGGATCCATCGGGTCGTCCCAGGCACCGACCCGGCGCACCTTCATCGCGACCACCACTGTGGTCGGTGGTGCCGTTGTCGCGGGCGGTGTGATCGGGGGCACCCTGTTCGTCGATGACGAGGTGGCCGCCGCCGAGGCTGTGTCACAGAGCCGTGTCTCCCTGACGGTGAACGGCACCGGGCGGACTGTGACGGTGGACAACCGCACCTCGCTGCTGGACCTGCTGCGTGAGCACTTCGGTCTGACCGGCTCCAAGAAGGGTTGCAACGCCGGTGCGTGCGGTGCGTGCACGGTGCTGGTCGACGGTCGGCGGGTCAACTCCTGTCTGACGTTGGCGGTGCGGTTGGAGGGTGCCGAAGTCACCACGATCGAAGGCCTCGCCGACGGCGACGAACTGCACCCACTGCAGCAGGCGTTCATCGACGAGGACGCCTTCCAGTGCGGCTACTGCACGCCTGGCCAGATCATGTCCGGTGTCGGCTGCATCAAGGAGGGCCACACCGGCTCCCCGGAGGAGATCCGGGAGTGGATGAGCGGCAACATCTGCCGCTGCGGCTGCTACGTCAAAATCACCCGCGCGGTCGAGCAGACCGCCGGCCGGAAGTGAGGACCGATGCATCCCTTCGCCTTCACCAGGGCCGAGAGCACCCGCGAGGCCCTCAACGCCGGTCGTCTCGGCGGCCGTTACATCGCAGGTGGCACCACCCTCGTCGACCTGATGCGCGAGACCGTCGAGCGGCCCGAGACCCTGGTCGACATCAGCGACCTGCCGCTGCGTGAAGTCAGGGTCACCGAGCGCGGGGGCTTGCGAATCGGCGCCCTTGTGACTATGTCCCAGACCGCCGCCCACCCCAAGGTCCGCACGCTGTTCCCGGTCATCTCCGAGTCGCTGGAGCTGAGCGCGTCGGCGCAGTTGCGGAACATGGCGACCATCGGCGGCAACATCATGCAGCGCACCAGGTGCACGTACTTCCGGGACGTGACCGCCGACTGCAACAAACGTGAGCCGGGCTCGGGTTGTGCCGCACGGGAGGGCCACAACCGCACCCATGCGATCCTCGGCACCTCCGACGCGTGTGTGGCCACGCATCCCTCCGATGTCGCGGTGGCGTTCGCGGCGCTGGAGGCGAACGTGCACTTGCTGGGCCCGGACGGGGAGCGCACGGTGCCGTTCACCGACTTCCTCCTCAAGCCCGGCAGCACACCCAACCGTGAACACCGCATCCGGCAGGGTGAGTTGATCACGTCGGTGGAGATCCCGGGGCTTCCGCGGCCGCTGAAGTCCGGCTATCTGAAGGTGCGTGACCGGCAGTCGTACGAGTTCGCGCTGACCTCGGCGGCCGTCGCGCTGCACGTGCGCGGCGGGGTCATCCAGGAAGCGAAGGTCGCCGCCGGAGGGGTGGGCACCGTGCCGTGGAAGCTGCCCGTGGTCGAGCAGCACCTCGTCGGCGAACGCCCCTCGGAGGCCCTCTGGTCCGCTGCTGCCGCGCACGCGGCGAACGGAGCCCTGCCGCTGCAACACAACCGCTTCAAGGTCGAGTTGCTCAAGCGGACCGTCGAACGCCAACTGCGCATCGTAGGAGGTACCAAGTGAGCCCCCAGCCCCAAGCCGCCGTGGGCGCGCCGCTGTCCCGGGTGGACGGACGGCTGAAGGTCACCGGCCAGGCCCTGTACGCCGCCGAGCACGAAGCCAAGGGCGTCCTGCACGCGGTCATCGTCGACAGCAGCATCGGCCGTGGCCGCATCACATCCATCGACACTGACGCCGCCGAAGCCGTCCCGGGCGTGCTGCGGGTGATCCACATCGGCAACGCGCCGAAGCTGCCGTACCGCGACAATCCCGGGTCGAACAACCCGGCGGGCCGTCGGCTGCGGGTCTTCCAGGACGACAAGGTCCTCTTCCACGGCCAGCCGGTCGCCGTCGCCGTCGCCACTACCCTGGAGGCCGCGCAACACGGCGCGAGCCTGGTGAAGGTCAGTTACGACGCCGAAGAGCCCTCGACGGACCTCGCCGAGGGCAAGCCGGGCGAGCCGACCAACTATGCGCGTGGTGACGCCGACGCCGGTCTGCGCGACGCTCCGGTGCGGATGGACCTGACATATCGAATGGCGCGCAACCACCACAACCCGATGGAGCCCCACGCCACCATCGCCCGCTGGGACGGCGACAAGCTGACGGTGTGGGACAAGACGCAGTGGGTGGTGGGCACCCAGACCGAACTCTCCACGGTGTTCGACCTGCCCATGAAATCCGTCCGGGTCATCAACCCGTTCGTCGGGGGCGGCTTCGGCAGCGGACTACGCTGCTGGCCGCACACGGTCGTCGCCGCACTCGCCGCCCGTGAGGTGAAGCGTCCCGTCAAGGTGGTCCTGAGCCGCAAGCAGATGTACTTCGGCGTCGGATTCCGACCCGCGTACGAGTACCGACTGCGCCTGGGCAGTGACCAGCGGGGTCGCCTGAGGGCCATGGCCCACGAGATGGACGCGGAAACCTCGTCGTACGAGACCTTCGACGAGGCCATCATGCTCGCCGGCCAGATGTTCTACAGCACGCCCAACGTCAGCCAGGCGTACCGCAAGGTGCCCCTGAATGTGAACACCCCGATCTGGATGCGCGGTCCGGGTTTCGCGAACGCGTCCTTCGCCATCGAGTCGGCCATGGACGAACTCGCACACCGGCTCCGTATCGACCCGATCGAACTGCGCCTGCGCAACGAACCAGCCGACGACGAGTCCAACGGGCTGCCCTGGTCCACGCGCCGACTGCGTGAGTGCTACACCGTGGGCGCCCGGGAGTTCGCCTGGAACCGGCGCAATCCGAAGCCCCGCTCGACGCGGGACGGCGACTGGCTGATCGGTCTGGGCATGGCCGCGGCCGTCTACGACCCCGGGCGCGTGGCGGCCGAGGCCCGAGTCCGTCTGGACGCAGACGGTACGGCCGTGGCCGAGGCCGCCTCCAGCGACATGGGTCCGGGCACCTACACCTCCCAGACCCAGGTCGCCGCCGACGCGCTCGGGCTGACCATGCGCAAGGTCACCTTCCGGCTGGGCGACTCCCGCTATCCGCCGACTCCGCCGCACGGCGGCTCGATGACCCTGGCGAGCGTCGGCTCCGCCACCCTCGACGCCTGCGACAAGGTCCGTCGTGAGGCGATCAAACTGGCCGTGGAGGACGAGGAGTCACCGCTGTACCGCGTCAAGGCCGAGGACATCGTCGTGCGCGGCGGCCGACTGCACGTTCAGGGCAACCCGACCCGCGGCGAGACCTACCAACGGCTGCTGGCCCGCAACAAGCTCACCCACCTCGAAGCCGACGGCACCTACGCCGGGCCGCCGAATCCCGCGCGACACTCGTACTTCTCCTACGGCGCGGTCTTCACCGAGGTCGGGGTGGACGCGTCGCTGGGCCTGGTCCGGGTGCGGCGGATGATCGGTGTGTACGACTGTGGCCGCATCGTCAGTCCCAAGCTCGCCGACAGCCAGGCACTGGGCGGCATGATCGGCGGCATCAGCCAGACGTTGCTGGAGCACACGGTCACCGACCACCGCGACGGCCGGATCGTCAACGCCAACCTCGCCGACTACCTCGTCCCCGTCAACGCCGACATCCCCGAGATCAAGGCGATCTACCTGGAAGGCGAGGACATGCAGGCCGACGCGCTGGGCGTCAAGGGGGTCGGAGAGATCGTCCAGGTCGGGGTGGCGTCCGCCATCGCCAACGCGGTCTTCAACGCCACCGGCCGCCGGATCCGCGAACTGCCCATCACAGCCGAAGCGTTGCTTTGACCCAGGCACCGTCACAGGCCACCCAGACCGGGTCCGGCAGCCAGCCCCCGTCCGGCTGCCGGTCCCGTCCAGGGCCGTCGGCTGCGCCCCCACTCCCCTGCTGGGCGCAGCGGCGGCCCGCCCCACCCGCACCGAGGACCACACTTGCCCCGGAGAGAAGCCCATGCTGAACATCGCGGACACACTCCACCGCTGGTGCCGCGAAGCACGCCCCTTCGCCCTGGCCACCGTCACCGACGTGCGCGGCAGCGCGCCGCTGCCCGTCGGTACCTCGGTCGCGGTGGACGCGGACGGCAACGCAGTCGGCAGCATCTCCGGCGGCTGTGTCGAGGGTGCCGTGTACGAGCTGTGCCGGCAGGTTCTGCGCGACGGAGGCGCCCAGCGCGCCTGGTTCGGCTACTCCGACGACGACGCCTTCGCTGTCGGGCTGACCTGCGGCGGCGAGCTAGAGGTGTTCGTCCAGCGGGTCGACTGGTCCGACGGTCCGCACCTCGCGACGGCCCTGGGGGAGGTCGTGGAAGGCCGGCCTGCCGCCGTGGCCCAGGTCGTCGACGGCCCCGACCACCTTCTCGGCGCCACCCTGAGCGTCCTCGCGGACGGTGGCATCACCTACGACACCCTGGACGGCGCGTCGGCGGACCGACTGGTCGCGGGCGAAGCCAGGGCTCTGCTGCTGGCGGGCCGCACCGCCCGCATCACGGTCGGCGGGAACGGGGACGGCTGCCCCGAACCGCTGACCCTCCTCGTCCACGTCCACGCCTCCCGCCCCCACATGCTGGTCTTCGGCGCAGTCGACTTCGCCGCCGCCCTCAGCCAGGCCGGGGCCTTCCTCGGCTACCGGGTCACCGTCTGCGACGCCCGCCCCGTCTTCGCCACAGTGGCCCGCTTCCCGTACGCGGACGAGGTAGTCGTCGAGTGGCCTCACCGCTACCTGGAGAAGGCATCCCTGGACGCCCGTACGGCCATCTGCGTCCTCACCCACGACGCCAAGTTCGACATCCCCCTGCTGCGCCTAGCACTCGACACGCCCGTCGGCTACATCGGTGCGATGGGATCCCGGCGCACCCACGACGAACGCCTGCGCCTCCTGCGTGAAGCGGGCGCGACCGAGGAACAACTGGCCAGTTTGCACTCCCCCATCGGCCTTGACCTCGGCGCGCGCACACCCGAGGAGACAGCAGTCTCCATCGCAGCGGAGATCATCGCCCACACCAACCGCAGTACGGGTCGGCCTCTTTCCCAGATCACCGGCCCGATCCACCGGCTGTGACCGAGAAGGACACCCGCGTCAGCCATGTGAAGGCATCACGAACTCGGCATCGCCGTCGCCCATGTCCTCACCCGGCATCACCGCACCCGAAGACGAGGCGCAATTCGCGTGACTTGCACAGCTGAAAGGGGGCTCATGGGGCGCGGCAGGACATCCTGGCTCATGCTCACGGTGGTCACTCTCCTGGTGTCTCTTCAGCTCATCGCGGCGTGGACGCCCGGCGCCTCCACGCACTTCCCCCACACCGCCTACACGTCCGTGCCGACCTCCCCCGCCCTGTCCACGAGCCTTGTCGTGGACGAGTACCTCACCTGCAGTGACGACGAACAAATCACGGAACCACCCCCCTGACAGCCCGGCCGCGACCGCCGGCGCGTCGGCGCGCAGGCCGATGTGAAGCCCTTCGCTCACACGATAGGGGTACGACTTCACGGCATCGCCCACCCCAGCGAGTTACCAGGCCGCGCATCTCACGTCGAGGCACGCCCTCACGCCCTGTCTTACGTCGCTCCAGGTATTCCTTTGCTGAGCCAGCCCGCAGTCACCAACCGGCCCGTCGCCTTGCCTGCTCCCGGCAGGAACGCCAGCCCCCACGGCACATCGAGGCCCTGCGCCATCACTTCCGGGGCGTCGAGGTCCGGGGTCGTGCCGGGCGTGCTGGTGACGGGCCTTGTCGCGACCGACGCCACGGGCGGGGCCGTCTCGTCGGGTGGCCCGGCGCTCTCGCAGCCAGCAGCGGCCATCATCAGGGCAGTGGCCAGCACGGACCACCGTCGGTGTGCCATGGGGATCTCCGTAAGTTGTGCAGCGGCCAGGGAAGGCTGGACCTTCTCCGATACACACGGTGGCGATGCCATGGGCCCCACCACCCAGGTCAGGGTGAGCAGCCCATGCAGCGGTTAGGGGCACAGCAGGTCTTGTTGGCGCGGCATTCGTCCAGGCCTGGTTCATTCGACGAGGTCGATGGTGACCTCGCCGTCCTCGAGGCGTTCGAGTTGGTCCACTGTGGCTTCGTATCGACCGATGTAAATTACATCGTCGGAGTAGCCAACCCCGTTGGTGTTGTAGTAGAAGCCGAGATTTCCCCATGGGACGAAGTAGATGAGATCGCCATCTTCAGGGTCCGACCCCGACGAACCTTCGATGTTCAATTTCCGGGGCAAATAGCCAATCTTCTCCTCGCCGGCGTACTCCTCGAAAGGCAGGGTGAGTGGAAGCATTCCGAGAAAATCACGTACGGCTGGACTTTCCTCGCCCATGGTGACGTCGATCGACGTACCTCCCGCGGTGAAGCGCACAGTGGAACCCTCGATCCGACGCTGGGCGCCGGAGGAGGTTGCCGCGGAGGGCGTACCAACCGTGGAAGCCGACGGGACGCCATTCTTGGACTCGGACGAGGCCGGGGCGGACGTGCATCCCACGACGACGAGCAGAAGAGCCAGGGAACCGGTGAGCGAAGCGGTGCGTCGCACGTGCCATACCTTTCAGCGTAGTCTCGTAAATCGAATCGGGCAGGGCACCAATTTGCCGCACATTGTCAGCGCACCCGTGTCCTGACCGCGTTGATGGCGACTACTCAGCACGGAAAGATCCAGAGTGTAGAAGCGCGGACCTGAGGACCGGTCATCATTCGAAATCAGCGGCGCCGTAGTGCCGGTGCTTGGTGCGGTAGGCAGCGTCGATACGGGAATTCACAGCATCGTCGCCGACGTCGGTGGTAGTGACGTCCCGGTCGACGCCGCGGGCACTGATGTCGCCGTACGGCTGCACTTGGGTGCCCTGATACCAGCCGCTGTCACCGGCATGGCTAACGACCTCGTGCACGGTAGGCCGTGGCTCGGTGCTCGGCTGGCTCGTTGAGCTGTGCATGATGGAGGCTGGGGCGCGTGAGTTGATCGTGGCGGAGTACCGGATCACCGGGCTGTCGCCAGTTGTGATCGCTGAACTCATCGCCGAGATAGGCCCGTTGTGGCATGAACGGCATCAGGCACGCCTGACGGCACGGCCGCGGCAACGGGCGGTGGGAGCCGGGGCGAAGCACCAGTTGGTCTTCATCGACCGGCTGCTGGCCACGCTGGTGAGTCTGCGCCATGGCACCACTCATGACGTGCTGGCCTGCTGGTTCGGCGTGGACCGCTCCACCATCACCCGCGCCATCGGCGAGGTGCGGCCCCTGCTCGCGCAGCGGGGCTGCACCATCGCACCGGACGTCCGTCTGCGTACTCTCGCCGAGGTCATCGAGTACCTGGGCGTCGACGGTCGGACCGGCATCATCGACGGCACGGAGATCCGCGTGCGCCGCCCGGCCGCAGGCCGCAAGGACCGCGACAAGTTCGTCTCCGGAAAGACCAAGCAGAACGCCGTGAAGTCCATGGTCCTCACGGACGCCGAGGGGCGCGTGCTGTTCTGCAGCCCGGTTCGGCCGGGCAGTTGCGCCGACATCACCCAGGCCCGGCAGCTGGGCCTGGTACAGCTCCTGGCCGACGGACCGTTCATGGAGATCCTCGCGGATGCCGGCTACCAGGGCATGGGGGCGCAGACCGGCGGCCGGGTGATCACACCGCCGCATCGCAAATTCAAAGAGAACGCCCCTGCCTGGTACGAGGAGCGACACGAGCAGCAGCGCAAGGCGCACTCGTCACGGCGCATCCGCGTCGAGCACGGCATCGCGCACCTCAAGAACTGGCGGGCTCTGACCCGACACCTTGGCCGACGCGAGCACATGAGTGACATCGTCCAAGCCGTCGCCGGACTGCTCTCACACCAACAGACCGCCGCCCGCGACCACGGCCTTCAAGCCTGAACACCGACCACGCCACACACCTCGACGCGCCACGGCCTACCGTGCACGAGGTCGTAAGCGTTGTCCCGTAAATGATCTTTGACATGCTGGATGGCCTGGCTGTTTTCTCCTCACCCCGCGAGGGTGAGGTTGTGCAGGCGGGCGATGCCGAGCATGGCGTGGTGGGCGCCGTCGCCCTTGAAGTGGCAGTCGCGGAGGATCTTCCAGGTCTTCATCCGGGCGAAGGCGTGCTCCGCACGGGCTCGGACCTTGCGGTGGGAGGTGTTGTGTTCCTCTTTCCAGGCCGGGAGTTCGGCCCGGCCGCGCTCGCGGCGGTGCGGGATGACCAGGCCGGTGCCCCGGTAGCCACCGTCGGCGATCACGGTGGTGTGGCCGACGGCGTCCTTCGCGCCCGACAGCTCCCATGCCTCGCAGCCGTTGCGGTTGCCGGGCAGCGGCCGGCCGACGGCGACGGCCAGGCAGGAATCGGCGTCGATGACGACCTGGTGGTTGGTGGAGTACCGATAGTTCTTCGACTGCGCGGCAACGGTGTGGGCGCGGATGGGGACCAGGGTGCCGTCCACGATCAGCACGGCGTTCTTGCGGAACCGCCTGCGCGTCTGGAGGGCAAGCGCGGGGCCGAGGTGGTCGATGACACGGTCGGCGGCCGACTTCGATACCCCGAACAGCGGCGCCAGCTGCCGGAGCGTGAGGTTGGTCTGCCAGTACGCGGCAACGAGCAGGACCCGGTCCTCCAGCGGCAGGCTCCAGGGCCGGCCCTTGCGGACCGGGTCCGCGCCCTCACGCCGCGACGCGGTGATCAGCTTGCTGAACTGACGCGGACTCAGGCCGGTGAACGGGGCTATCCAGGACGGCCCCGATGCCGTGAGCACACCAGACACAGCAAGATCATCTCCTCCGTGACCGGCAGTTGCGGGACACCCCGTAGATCGGATCTAGAGATCGTCACCGTCAGCAACCACCCAGAACTGCACCGACTCCCGGAAGCGTCCAGCGCGGCCAAGGGTGGAGATCTGCAACTCGCCAGCCGCCTCGACTTCGGTGAACTCCTCGCGGGTCCAAACAGTCATGCCGCGTTCGATCTCTCTCCGTCCAGTCGTCTGAATGCGGATGCAACTTGGCCTTCACCAGCCATACTTGCCAATGCGTCAAGCAGGAGGGCGTCCCTGCTGAGGCAGGTACTGAGAGAGAACCCCTCGCTCGGTGACTAACGCCACGCCCGTTGGCTCGGCAGAGACGGCGCGAGACGCTGCCGGAGCCTGGCGGATCGCGGAGTAGCCGCCAGACGGGGTGGTAACGGGACAATAAGCGCTCGAGAAAGGGCACGCCCGCCGACGAACCTATCTACGACATCACCGGCCAGGTCGCCTTGGTCGCCAGCGCCAATTCCGGCATGGACCTGGCCACCGCCCGCGCGTTCGCCGAGGGCCGGTTCCGCGGTCGCCGTGGTCGACAGCAACCGGGCAGCGCTGCAGACCACCACCGAGACTCTGATCGCGGCCGATCACCAGCTGCGGGGCGCGCCGAGCGACATGGCCCACGAGGCAATAGACGCGGCCGACGAGCCAGCCGAGGTCGCGGGTCAACGCCGTCAACCTGCACCGCTCGTGGGCACGCTCGAAACACGAACTCGCCCAGATGCGCAGCCAAGGCACCGGCGCCATCCGCAACTGTCTTCCCGCGGCGGGCCCGTGAGCCTACTGCGGGAGTAAGCACATATTCCCCTGTAGGGGAATGGCCCAGCGGGTGAGCGGGGCCTTACCGTCAGAAGCGCCGGTAGGTGACCCGCCAACCTTCTGCCGGGTCTACTGGCGTCACGACCAGCGTGTTACCCGACAGCTTGTAGACGCGAGTCAGGCTCTGCCCAATAAGGTCGCGTACCAATGACGACTTGACGGTCACGACGAACCTGTTGGTAGCTTTGTTGACGGTGACAACTCCATAGAAGGCCTCGTACCCGTTCCTCGTGTACGGCGTGTCCGTAGCGTCGGCGTCGGCATTCATGGCCTGCACCGACATGGTGCCAGACTTAGTGAAGATGATTTGGCCGGAGTACGGCACGGGCCGAAGGTTTCCTTCGGTGCCGGCCTCCAACGAGGTCATGCGCCACCCGCCCACGAGGGGAGACGTCCCGCTATGAGCTGCGCTGGGCTGGGCGAACGAAAAGGCGGAGACTAGGAGCGCGAGCGCAGCCGCAAGCGAGCCGATCTTTAGCTTCGTCGTCATACTTTGTCAGTTCCTTCTCTTCCTCATGGATGGTGCCTGGTAGCCGCTGACCTCCGCTACCGGCCGAACCATCGGCAGATGGCCCTTCGGCCATCGACGTCCCTTACTCAGCAAACCTGGCCGCCTGGCTGGCAGGGAGTTCCTGATGGTAGGGGTATTGGAAGGCCCCCTCTATCTGCCGCGAATCCGGCCCTGAAGGTGGAAAATGTGCCCGCCAGGCATGGCGATCGCTCCTCCTCAATTTCCTCGCCAGGTGGGTGTGGTCTCGTCCGTTGTGTGCTTGGCGAGGTTGTCGATCGAGGCAACATGGATCATGCCTCAGCAGTCGGCGCTGAGGTTCTCGTAGCCGTGGCCCTGAATTCGGTGCAGTGTGATCTGTCCGATGCCGCGTTCTACGAACCAGCGTCTTTTGACGACGTGGAAGCCGCGGGCCTCCGGGGTGACCTGGTCGAGGAATCGCATCCCCAGGGCGTATTGGGCTCGTGGGGTGACGATCACGGCGAGGAGGAGCCCGATCGTGCCGGTGAGGATGACCCGTTCGCAGCCGTTGTCATGAGCCGGCACCGGTGTGTCCTTCATCTGCATGAAGGACTTCGAACGTCACCCAACTCCCAGGGTGGATGCAGTGATCTGCCGCCATCCACCACGGAGGAGTTGGAGGCGCGATGCGCGCGCAGAGGGTGTTGGCGCCCCGTTCGACGCCGGGGTCGTGGACGCCGCCAGGAGACGATCTACGACCGGTCGGCCGAGGGAGTCGTTCCTGGTGGCATACCTCACTGCTCGAAAACAGTCAACCTCGAGTCAGTCGCGGGGTTCGTGGCTTGGCTGCGGTTACCGCCGCCTGTCCAGAACGAAACTGTGGCGGTGCCTCCGACCGTCGAGCACCCCTGCACGGCCTACAGCCTGAACCGCGGTCCGCACATTCTACGAGTTCCCCTCCCGCAATGGCATCGAGGTCACCGACCTGCTGGTGACGATGGGCTGGGCCGAGCGACACCGCTCGTCGGCTACCTCCTACAAGTCGCTGCGGACGAAGTCCGATGTGCTGCCAGCCCGCCGGGCGCGCAGGAGAACTCCGGTCGTCGGCGATCCCAAAGCATGAAGGCCATCACAGCTACCCGGCCCGCCCCTTGGACCCGAGATGTCCTACTTCAACGCAGCGTAGTCAGCACCAAGTCAGCACGGGAGACACGAAGACAGGTGATGACGTGGGGTTTCAGTCAGCACCAAACCAGCACGGGGGTCAGCGCCCCGCCTCCAAATCATGCCCGACCTAAGCAATTTGGACACCATCCCGAGGTGCCCCGTCAAGGCCTCCGCAGCACCTCCCACCCTGCACACATGGTGGGAACGCTCACTCCTACGCCAGGAACTATGGTGTCCCGCCACATACGCCTCTGACCTGCACGTTCCTACGGTATGGCGACACGCAAACGTCCCCGCCAACCGCCAGGAAGTGGTGCCGATGTCCTCCCCCGCGACCGCTCCACCAACCCCCGCCAGCCTCAAGCGCATCGTCGCCGCGTCCCTCATCGGCACCACCATCGAGTGGTACGACTTCTTCCTCTACGGATCGGCCGCCGCCCTCGTCTTCAACAAGCTGTTCTTTCCGGACTCCGATCCGCTCGTCGGCACCCTGCTGTCGTTCCTGACTTATGCCGTCGGGTTCGCCGCGCGGCCGTTGGGTGCGCTCGTGTTCGGGCATTACGGGGACCGGCTCGGGCGTAAGAAGCTGTTGGTGTTGAGCCTGCTGCTGATGGGTGGGGCGACCTTCGCGATCGGGCTGTTGCCGACGCACGCCACCATCGGCTCCTCGGCGGCGGTGTTGCTGACCGTGTTGCGGCTCGTGCAGGGCTTCGCTCTCGGCGGTGAGTGGGGCGGGGCCGTGTTGCTGGTGTCGGAGCATGGGGACGCTCGGCGGCGTGGGTTCTGGGCCTCGTGGCCGCAGACCGGTGCGCCGGCCGGTCAGTTGCTCGCGACCGGTGTGCTGTCGCTGCTCACCGCCGTGCTGTCGGAGAGTGCCTTCGGTAGCTGGGGCTGGCGGATACCGTTCCTGCTTTCCGGCGTGCTGGTGATCGTCGGTTTGTGGATTCGTCTGTCTGTCGATGAATCGCCGGTCTTCAAGCAGGCGTTGGCGCAGGCGGAGGCGCGTAGGTCGGCGCGTGCGGCCGGTGCCGGTGCCGAGAAGCTGCCGCTCGTCTCCGTGATGCGGCACCACTGGCGTGATGTGCTGGTGGCGATGGGCGCGCGTATGGCGGAGAACATCAGTTACTACGTGATCACGGCGTTCATCCTCGTCTACGCCACCACATCGGCCGGTGTCTCCAAGCAGACGGCGCTCAACGCGGTTCTCATCGCCTCGGCCGTCCACTTCGCGGTCATCCCGGGCTGGGGTGCCCTGTCGGACCGGATCGGTCGCCGTCCCGTCTATCTGCTGGGCGCGGCCGGAGTCGGGCTGTGGATGTTCCCGTTCTTCTCACTCATCGACACGGGCGGCTTCGGCAACCTGCTCCTCGCCGTGACCGTGGGACTCGTGCTGCACGGCGCCATGTACGCGCCCCAGGCGGCCTTCTTCTCCGAGATGTTCGCGACCCGGATGCGCTACTCCGGTGCTTCGATCGGCGCCCAGTTCGCCTCGGTCGCGGCGGGCGCACCGGCCCCGCTCATCGCCACCGCGCTGCTGGACTCCTACGGCAGCTCCACCCCGATCGCCCTCTACGTCATCGGCGCGGCCGTCCTCACGCTCATCGCGGTCGGTGTCGCCAAGGAGACCCGTCACCGGGACCTGGCCGATGTGGAGCGCTCGGCGGATGCGGAGCCGGCGGCGGCCCGGGATGCGGACGCTCACACCGTCTGACGGTCCGCCCGTGAGGTCCTGGGAATCGGCCCCCGTACGCCCGTGCGTGCGGGGGTCAGCGCTGTGTCGATGCCGACAACCGGTGCAGGCGCAGGGCCAGCTGGATCTCCAGGACCCGTGCGGGGCTCTGCCAGTCCACGCCGAGGAGACGAGCCACGCGCTCCAGACGCTGCGCGACGGTGTTCACGTGGACGTGCAGGTCGTCCTTGGTGCGGGCCGGGCTCATGCCGCAGGCGAAGTACGCGTCGAGGGTCTGCAGGAGATCGGTCCCGCGCCGTTCGTCGTAGGCGACGACCTGGCCGATCGTGCGGTCGACGAAGCCCGCGATGTCGCGGTCGCCGGCCAGCAGTAGCCCGAGGAACCCGAAGTCCTCGGCGGCGGCGCCGTCGCCGGAGCGGCCCAGCAGCCGCAGTGCGTCGAGGCAGCGCCTGCTCTCCTCGTAGGCGGCGGCCACGGCGTCGGGGTGGGCGGCTGGTGCCTCCACCGGAGCGGAGGCACCGACGGTGACCGGCTCCTGGACGGCCGTCCCCAGGTGGCGCGCGGTTCGGCGGGCCACTGCGGTGGCGGTGTCCCCGCCTTCGAGGGGAAGGACAAGTACCGTGCCGCCGTCGCGGGCTGCGGCCAAGCCGTGACGCGTCGCGGCGAGATGGGACGCGGCGGACCACAGGCGTCTGCGGGCGACCGCCTCCTGGTCGCCGTCTGCCGTCGTGACGTCGAGGCGGGCGGCGAGGACGACGTGGGTGGCATCGAGGTCGGCGTACAGCCGCGCCGCGCGCTCGCGCAGCAGCCGCGGGTCGCGGTCGCGGGCGTCGAGCAGGTCGTCCAGCAGTTCGCCCCGGACCCGTTGTTCGGCCTCGGCCGCGGAGCGTCGGGCGAGCAGGAGGAGGGAGGTGACGGTCGCGGCCCGCTCCAGTGTGCTCTGGTCCACGGGGTCGAGGCCGGGGTGGCCGCGCAGGACCAGCGCGCCGAGCAGCTCACCGCCTGCGATCACGGCGGCGATCCAGTCGTCGCCGTGCCGCACCGCGTGGCCCTCGGCGCGGGCCGCTTCCAGGGCCCTGGCGGGTGTGGCGGCCGCATCCGTGAACTCGACTGTGCCGTCGAGGACTTGGGAGACGGCTGCGGCCACGTCGTGCACCCCGCCGCCGTGCAGCACGAGTTGGGCGAGCCTGTCGTGCACGTCCGAGGCGCGTTCGATGACTCCGCTGCGGTCCCGGATGATCTCGTTGGCCCGCTCCAGATCGGCGAGCGCCGAGCGGGTCTCGGTGAGGAGATTCGCGGTGTCGATGGCGGCCGCCGCCAGGGCGGCGAAGGAGCCGAGCAGCGCGATCTGCTCCCGCTCGAAGACCCGGGCACGCCGGTCCGCCGCGAAGAGGACCCCGATGACATGGTGGCCCAGCGTGAGCGGCACCCCGAGGATGGCGACCAGCCCCTCGTCACGCACACCGGCGTCGATGCTGAGGGTGTGCTGGAAGCGGTCGTCCTTGAAGTAGTCGTCGGTGACGTACGGGCGGGCCGTCTGTGCGACGAGGCCGCCCAGGCCTTCCCCCATGCCGAGCCGCAGCTGCTGGAAGCGGGCGGCGACCGAGCCCTCGGTCACCCGCATGTACGTGTCGCCCCGGGCCGGGTCGTTCAGGCTGAGATAGGCCACGTCCGTGCCGAGCAGGGATCGGGCGCGCTGCACGATCGCCTGGAGCACGGCGTCCAGATCCCGCAGCCCGGCCAGGTCGTGGGCCGTCTCGAACAGGGCCGACAACTCGGCCTCGCGTCTGCGCCGTCCCTCCAGCTCGGAGCGGACGCGCAGCGCGAGCAGCCTGGCCTGTTCGAGGGCGACGATCCATTCGGTGGATCTGCCCTCGGCACGGGCGAGTAGCACCGGCTGCTCATAGGCGTCGGCGGACGCGCCTCTGGCCAGCAGCTCGAGGAACGGTGTCTCGGCACTGCTCAGGGGCGCTCCCGCATCGGCTGGTGAGCGCTGGTCGGAGTGCATGTGATCGCGGGGCATGCCGACAGGATTGCTCATCGCACGGCCACCCCGTCAGCCCTGTGGACAACTCGGAATCCCGCCGGTCCCGGCCGGTCAGTGCGCGGTCCAGCCACCGTCGAGCACGAGCGAGGTACCGGACACGAAGGAAGCGTGCGGGCTGCACAGATACGCCACGGCCTCGGCGACCTCATCCGGTTCGATGAGCCGCTTGACCGCGCTGTCCTGCAACATCACCTCGGACACCACCCGCTCCTCGGGGATGCCGTGCGCTCTGGCCTGGTCCGTGATCTGCTTCTCGACCAGTGGGGTGCGCACATAGGCCGGGTTCACACAGTTCGAGGTGACCCCATGTGCTGCGCCCTCAAGGGCTGCGGTCTTGGAGAGTCCCTCCAGGCCGTGTTTGGCGGCCACATAGGCCGACTTGAATGCCGAGGCGCGCAGCCCATGTACGGAGGACACATTGACGATGCGGCCCCAGCCCTGCCCATACATATGGGGCAGGGCTCCACGGATGAGCCGGAACGGTGCCTCCAGCATCACGGTGAGCACCGTGTGGAAGACGTCGGGCGGGAACTCCTCGATGGGGCGCACCAGCTGCAACCCGGCGTTGTTCACCAGGACGTCGGTGCCGGCGGCTGCGAGTTCCGCGGCGTCCAGATCGGTCAGATCGAGGACGTGCGGTTCGACGGCGCCCGCGAGCCCGCGGGCCTGCTCGGCGAGCTCCTCCAGGCCGGCGGCATCCCGGTCGACCGCTCTGACCTTGGCCCCGGCGGCCGCGAGCCGTAGCGCGCAGGCACGGCCGATGCCACCGGCGGCTCCGGTGACAAGGGCGGTGCGGCCGCCGAGGTCGAGCGGGGAGGGCAAGGACGGGCCTTGAGCCGGGAAGATGCTGGGCGCGGTCATGGCTCGACCCTAGGCAGCGCCCCTGCCAGGCCACATATGGTCACAACCCATACTTCAGTCCGTACTCATAGGCTCGAACCACGTGGGTTCATCGGCCAGTGCCTGCTTGATCCGAAACAGCTGACGCTCTTCCATCTCGGGCAGCGCGTCCACCTCGTACCAGCCGACCTCGACCGATTCGTCGTCGTTCACGCGTGCCTCACCGCCGACGGCACGGCAACGGAAGGTGATGTCCATGAACTGGCACATGTCGCCGTTGGGATAGGTGACCTCACCGCTGGACCTGACGAGCACCACCCGCTCCGGGACGCACCGGACACCCGTCTCCTCGTGCACCTCCCGCACGGCACAGTCCGCGGGCTGCTCACCGGGGTCGGGGATGCCAGTGATCACCGTCCACTTCTGGTTGTCCGCGCGCTGCCCCAGCAGAACCCGTCCCTCGTCGTCGAAGACGACGGCGCTGATCCCGGGCAGCCACAGCAGTTGGTGACCGGCGGAGGCACGGATCGTACGAATGAAGTCAGGAGTAGCCATGTCACCGACCCTAACGGGCCGGTGACGGCTCCCCGGCCGGTTCCGAGGGCTTGTGATCAGCACGACCGGCAGGTGACTCCGGGCCACGGACGCGACCGCCGCCGTACGGCTACGCGTCCCCGGCCCGCCGTGCGCGCGTCCCGGCGCCGATGGCCCAGCCGAGGCCGCCCGCGGCGATCAGCACCAGGGCGATCTCCGGCAGGATGCCGAGCCGGGTGGCAGGGGTCTCGCTGGAGCGCAGCGGGACCTTCTGGACGAGCGAGTCGGCCACGAACATGCCGGTCCGCTGCGTGATCTCGCCGTCCGGCATGATGACCGCGCTGACGCCGCTGGTCACCGGGACGGTGACGGTCCGGCTGTGCTCGACGGCACGGACGCGGGACATGGCGAGTTGCTGGTAGGTCATCTCGCTGCGGTCGAAGGTGGCGTTGTTGCTCGGCACGGAGATCAGCTGCGCACCGTCGACGACCTCGGAGCGGACCGCCCAGTCGAAGGCCGCCTCGTAACAGGTGACGAGACCGACCTTGGCGCCGTCCATGGTGAACACGCCCGGCTCGTTGCCACGGCTGAAGTCCTGGCGGACCATCGAGGTCCAGTTCTCGTTGATCGCCCCGACGAGCGACCGCAGCGGCAGGTACTCACCGAACGGCTGGATCTGCCGCTTGTCGTAGGTGTCGACAGGCCCCTTCTCCGGATCCCACAGGATCTGCTCGTTGAGCAGCTTGCCGTCCCGTTCGACCACGCCGCCCACCGAGATCGGCGCACCGATCGCCTTGGCGGCCGTGTCGATGACGGCGCGGGCGTCGGGGTTGGCGAAGGGGTCGATGTCGGAGGAGTTCTCGGGCCACAGCACGAAGTCGGGTTGTTCGACCTTGCCGGCCTTGACCTCGGCGGCGAGGCGCTCGGTCTCGCGCGCGTGGTAGTCGAGTACGGCCCGTCGCTGGGCGTTGAAGTCCAGTCCCGCGCGCGGCACGTTGCCCTGGACGACCGCGACCGTCGCCGTGCCGTCCTCGGCCTTGTCGCTGACCAGCGGCCGCGCGGCCACGGCGCCCACCACGGGCACGGCGACGCTGAGCAGGGCCACGGCAGCGGCGGACCGCCGCACGGCCCGGGTGCGCCGCCGCTCCACGGCAAGGCGCACGACCTCGTAGAGACCGAAGCCGCACAGGACGACCGCGAAGCCCAGCACCGGCGTGCCGCCCAGGGCCGCGAGCGGCAGAAAGACACCGTCGGCCTGACCGAACGCGATCTTGCCCCAGGGAAAGCCGTTGAACGGCGCACGCGCGCGTGCCGCCTCTCCGGCGATCCACAGCGCCGCCGCCCACACCGGCCAGCCCGGCAGCTTCGACACCGCGGCGACTCCCGCGCCCACCAGCGCGACGAAGACCGCCTCGATCGCGACGAGCGCCAGCCAGGGGCCAGGGCCGACCTCCACACCGGTCCACACCAGCAGCGGCAGCAGGAAGCCGAGGCCGAAGAGATAGCCGAGGCCGAGGCCCGCCTTCCAGCTACGCCCCCGCAGTACCCAGCCGAAGACGGCGAAGGCCGGCAGGGCCAGCCACCACAGGGTGCGTGGCGGGAAGCTGACGTAGAGCAGCGCTCCGGAGAGCGCGGCGGCGAGGGCCGGAACGAGGCGCACGAGTCGTGCCGCGCGCGTGGCGGGCGCGGTCTGCGGGTCGAGCTGGTCCGACTCGTCCACGGAGGTTGCGGTGACGGTCACTCCCGGAGTGTACGGCGGTTGACCTTGGCACGGACAGCGCGGTCCGTCTCGCGGGCAGGGCCGTAGACACCCGGGCGAGCCCACGAGTGCCCACCTTTCACCGTCGCACGCCGAGCTCCCATGGCGTCTCCCGATACCCACACAGCTCGGGCTCATATAGCGCGTCAGCCTCACACGGCTCGGGCCCACATAACGCCTCGGCCCCACCCCGCTCGGACCCACACAGCGCCTCGCCGCTCCCAGCGGGACACCACATAGCGTCCCGCCCCACTCCCCCAGTCCCAGATCACCGTCGTCGGCACCCCTGCGCCGCATCGTTCCTGCACGACACGTCCACAAACCGGCCATAAGCCGTTACCGTATGCCGGAGCCTCATTCGTACCGGCCGGTCAGGTCCGGGTGGCCGAGGTTCCGTCACAGGTCGGGGGACCGGTTTCGGGGGGCGGGGTGGGTGTCGCAAGAATGACGTCCTCGGCAGGTCCGCAAGAGGACGGCGGCAGACGAAACGTTTCTGACGCGGCGGGCGTCGTGGTGCTGGGAGCCTGCGCCGCTTGGTCGCTGATCTCCGCTGCCGCACACGGCGGCCGCCCCGAGGGTGTACTGCTCGCGATCCTCGCCGTGGCGGCCGGCTATGCCGCGGGCCGGATCGGCGGCGCGCTGCTGCCGGTCGCCGTACCCTGCGCCGCGGCTCTGGCCGGAGTGGGCCTGACGCTCAGCGTTCCCCATCTGTCGCCCGGCCCGCAGCTCGTCACCCCGCTGGGCCACGCCGGAGCCACCGCCGCCGTACTGACGCTCGCCACCGGCGCCGCATGCTGCGCCGCCTGGTCCGCTTCGGCGCCGCTGCTGCGCCTGGCTCTGCGTCTGCTCGCCGCCGGGATCACGGTGACCGCGGCGGTCCTGGGATCGACCAGCGGCTTCGTCGCCTGTTCCGCCGTCCTGGTGTGCTCACTCTCGGCCGGCCACCTCCGCCATCGCGGCGTGGGCATCGCGGGGCTGGCCCTGGCGGCGGCCTCAGTCAGCGGCCTGATCTGGGCGGTCGCCGGGAACATGGTGCCCGGCGGGCTGCTGACCTGGCTGGAGGGCCAGCTGACCGGGCACCGGATCCAACTGTGGTACGACGCGCTGCACCTGGCGCGCGAGGAACCCGCCCTGGGGGTGGGCCCCGGCCGCTTCGGCGAGCTCAGTACGACGGCGACCGGGACGTTGCTGTCCGACGGCAAGCCGCACTCGGCGCCCTTGCAGCAGGCGGCGGAACAGGGAGTCGTCGGCGTACTGCTGCTGGCGGCGGCCTTCTGCTGGATGCTGTTCGCTCTGTGGCGCACCGCCCGCCCCACCCCCGTCGCCCTCACCGCGGGCGCGGCACTCACCGCGTTGGCGGCCATCGCCGCGGTCGGCAACGCGCTCAGCTTCACCACGGTGTCCGTGGGCGCGGGCCTGCTGGCGGGGCTGGCGACAGCACGCCCGATCGCCGTCGAGTCAGCACAACGCGAGGACGGCATACGCACGCGCGGCGACCGACTGGCTCCATGACCTGACGTACGGAGCGCTACCGCCCACACATGTGCGGACAGCAGTGTTGTCCGCACACATGGGCCCAGAAGCCACCCTCATCGGCGCCGAGCCACGAGCAACCGGCAACGCCAGCACCCAGCACCCAGCACCCAGCACCCAGCACCCAGCACATCGAAACGCCGGCGCCGACTCCTTTCGACAGCTGGCCCCCGGCGTCGACCCCAGCTCAGTGAGCCGTACCGGCCGCACGAGTCCGTAGGCGGTCCTCGATGACCCCCACCGCCGTCTCCGCGTCATCCACCGTGATGGTGAACGTGTGGCCGTCCCCCAACCGAAGTACCAGGCCCTCGCCACGCCGTACGACGACGGCGGTCCCCTTCTCGGGCCGCCACCGGTAACCCCAGCCACCCCAGTGGCGCGGAGTCACCAGTGGAACGAACTCGGCACCGACGACCTCGGACAAGGGGATACGGCGGCGCGGCACACCGATGTGGCCGCAGCGCACCTCGAGGCACTCCTGATCGACCTTCAGGGCGACGTGCACGAACGCCAGGGTGCCGAAGAGGACCAGCAGTCCGGCGGCGATGCAACCCACGACGGCCATGGCGAGGGGGGCGACGCCGCCGGTCCACGGCGAGTCGACGGCCAGCTCGACTCCCAGCGCCATACAGGCGGCGCCGACGAGCGCCAGCAACCACTGGACCCGGTTGGTCGCCCGCCCGGTCCACACATCAGGATGCGGCTTCCTGCCGTGGGGGTGGTCCCTCATGGCTATGAGGTTACTCAGGATCCGCTGCGCTGCTACCTCGTAGCCCAGGGTCACTGCGCCGACCGGAGCACAACGGTCCACGGCGTCCGGTCGTGCCCGCCGGCCCATGACGGCCGGTTCGTGCCTACCGGTCGTGATCGTCGGTCACTGCGCGGGGCTGACCGCGTGGAGAAGACGCCCCTCCGCGTAGGCCAGGGCGGGCTCGGGGAGCTTGCCCTCACGGCCGCTCAGCAGCACGGTCAGGGTGCCTTTCGCCTCCGCCTCGGGGGCGGGCTGCTCGCCGAGCCGGCGGAGGGCCTGCGCGGCGACCGCTCCCGCGGAGCCGTGCAGGACGAGCGGTGGGAAGTCGGGGCGCTGGACGGCGGCGCGGATGCGCTCGGCGACGAGTTCGTAGTGCGTGCAGCCCAGGACCACGGTCGTCACGTCAAGGGGGGTCAGGGCGGCGGCCGCGGTGACGGCGGCGTCGATGGCCGACTCGTCCGCGTGCTCGACGGCCTCGGCGAGCCCGAAGCAGGGCACTTCGGTGACGGTCACGCCGTCGGCGAAGTCGTTGATCAGTCCGCGCTGGTAGGAGCTGCCGGTGGTGGCGGGGGTCGCCCAGATCGCGACGGGGCCGCCGCCGGCCGCGGCCGGCTTGATGGCCGGGACGGTGCCGATGACCGGTATGGCGGGTTCGAGGCGGGTGCGGAGGGTGGGCAGCGCGTGCACGGTCGCGGTGTTGCAGCCGATGATCAAGGCGTCGGGGCGGTGCGCGGCGGCAGCGTCGGCGACGGCCACGGCGCGCCGGGTGAGGTCTTCGGGAGTCCTGGGACCCCAGGGCATGCCGTCGGGGTCGAGTGAGAGCACGAGATCTGCGTCGGGTCGCAGCCGCCGTACCGCGGCGGTGGCCGCGAGCAAGCCGATTCCGGAGTCCATCAGCGCGATCTTCACCCGGCCACGATAGACGATGGCCCCTTGCCGGCCGCTCCCGTGGGGCAGACTGCGCGGGTGAGCGCCTTCGCGTGGACCGCCGCCGGATCACTCGCCGCCTGGCTGTGGCTGCTGTTCTGCCAGGGCTTGTTCTGGCGTACGGATGTCAGGCTCCCGCAGCGGACGCGGCCGGACGAGTGGCCGTCGGTCTGTGTCGTCGTGCCGGCGCGCGACGAGGCCGCGGTGCTCGCGCTGAGCCTGCCGTCGCTGCTCGCCCAGGACTACCCGGGGCGGGCCGAGATCTTCCTGGTGGACGACGGCAGTTCGGACGGCACCGGGGAGCTGGCGCGTGAGCTCGCGCGCCGCCATGGAGGGCTGCCGCTGACGGTGGACTCCCCCGGCGAGCCGCCCGCGGGCTGGACGGGCAAGCTGTGGGCGGTGCGGCACGGCATCGGCCTGGCACGCGCGCGTGCCCCCGAGTATCTCCTCCTCACGGACGCCGACATCGCGCATGCGCCCGACAGCCTGCGCGAGCTGGTCGCGGCCGCGCGCACCGGTGGCTTCGACGCGGTCTCGCAGATGGCTCGGCTGCGGGTGGAGAGTCTTTGGGAGCGGCTGGTCGTGCCGGCCTTCGTGTACTTCTTCGCGCAGCTCTATCCGTTCCGTCGGATCGGTGGGAAGAGGTCTCGGACGGCGGCCGCCGCGGGGGGCTGTGTCCTGCTGCGCACCGAGGCGGCGGAGAGGGCGCGGATCCCGGACGCCATCCGGCATGCCGTCATCGACGACGTGGCGCTCGCGCGTGCCGTCAAGCGCGGTGGCGGCCACATCTGGCTGGGGCTGGCCGAGCGGGTGGACAGCGTGCGGCCGTATCCGCGGCTCGGTGACCTGTGGCGGATGGTGTCGCGCAGCGCGTACGCGCAGCTCAGGCACAACCCGGTGGTGCTGGCGGGGACGGTCGCCGGGCTCGCGCTGGTGTATCTGGTGCCGCCGGCGGCCCTGGTCGCGGGTCTGGCGGGCGGGGACACGGCGACGGCGGCCTGCGGCGGTCTCGCGTGGCTGGTGATGGCGGGGACGTACGTCCCGATGCTCCGTTACTACGGGCAGCCGCCGTGGCTCGCTCCGCTGCTGCCGTTCACCGCGTTCCTCTATCTCCTGATGACGGTCGATTCCGCGGTGCAGCACTACAGGGGGCGCGGTGCGGCCTGGAAGGGCCGCACCTACGCACGTCCGGACGCGCTGCCCGACGAGGGGTGACTACTTGCGGCCCGGGGTCCAGTTCATGCCCCAGCCGTAGGCGTGGTCGACCGTGCGCTGCGGGCTGACGCCGCGCTCGGGGACCAGGTAGCGGGCCTCGCGCTGGACGATCAGGTCGCTGCCGGTGTTGGTGATCAGGGCGAGGGCGCACACCGTGGAGGGGACCGTGCACTCGTCGAGCGAGAAGTCGATCGGGGCGCCGTGCTGGGGTGTGAGGGTGACCGTGGCGTGCAGGTCGGCGAAGGAACGCGCGCCCTGGTAGATCGTGACGAAGACCAGGATGCGGCGGAAGGCACGCTGGTGGTCGAGGTTGACGGTGAGGTTCTCGCCGCTGGCCACGGCGCCGGTGCGGTCGTCGCCGTCGAGGTGGATGTACGGCGGCTGGTGCAGGGCGCCGTAGGCGTTGCCGAGGGACTGGATCACGCCTTTGCTGCCGTCGGTCAGCTCGTACAGGGCGCACAGGTCGAGGTCGAGGTCGTTGTGCATCGCGACGGGGCGGCCCAGCTTGCTCGCCCAGCCCGAGAACTGCTTGCGCACCTGCCAGTTGAGGTTCACGCGCATGGCGCCCGAGGTGCCGCCCTGCTTGGTCAGCGAGACCGCGGGGGCCGCCTTGGTGAGTGTGACCTTGCTCAGGCTGACCGGCGCCGTCGGGGGCGCGGGCGGGGGGACCGGCGGCATGGCGGGCGGCTGCATGGTCACCGGAGGGGCCGCGGGCGGGGGCGGGGTCATCGAGGGGGTGACCGGTGGGGCGGCCGGCGTCGTCGTGGGGGCCGTCTGCTGGGGTTCGTCCACGGTGATGCCGTAGTCGGTGGCCAGGCCCTCCAGGCCGCTGCCGTAGCCCTGGCCGACGGCGCGGAACTTCCAGGCGCCCTGGCGGCGGTAGAACTCGCCGAGCACGAAAGCGGTTTCGACGTCGGCGCCGGTGCTGTCGAAGCGGGCGACGACGGTGCCCTGGGCCGCGTCCTTGACCTCGATGTAGAGGCCGGGCACCTGGCCGAACGATCCGCCGTCCGAGGAGGCGGCGAGGATGACGGTCTCGATGGCGGGCTCCACGCGCGCGAGGTCGACGTGGAGGCTGTCGGTCACCTGCCCGCCGGTGTCCCTCTTTCCCTCGTGCCGGACCGCGCCGGAGGAGTGCGCGGGCTGGTTGTAGAAGACGAAGTCGGCGTCGGAGCGGACCTTTCCGCCGACGAGCAACAGCGCCGAGGCGTCCGCGTCGGGTACTCCCGGCCCCGAGCGCCAGCCCAATTCGACCCGCAGTGCCGTCGTCGGCACCGGAACATTCGATCCCTTCGGCATTGACATGTCCGCCCCCATCACCGGCTCACGGCGCCAGGCATGTCCCGGCAGCTCATTGGGTTCTTGTACAGGGTCAACCTATTCCTCGCGACATCGAACTCCCACGAGGGGCGCGGAAACACCCGTGGTCAACCCCCGGTAACCCGCTCGGAACTCGGCATTTACACGATCCGAGCACTGATTGGCGTCCCTTTTTGCCAAGTTCGCTCGCATTGAGGATCCGGCGTCACTGCGGACACGGAAAACAACCCTCTTATCGGTCTCCCCAACCAGCACATCGTGGGCTTACCTTATGTGCCATGACCTCCCCCCGCTCCACCTATGGCGGCGGCTACTACTCCGCCTCCTTCCCGGACACCCCGATCTACGACAGGCTCGTCGCCGAGCGGGGCACCCCGCAGATCGCCCCGATCCGGGTCCCCGCCGCGTACGACATGCCGGGCAGCAACCTGCCTGCCCTGCCGTCGGCACTGCCCGCCCTCCCGGCGGCACCGTCCCAGCCCTCCTACGGTTATCCGCAGGCACAGCAGCCGGCTCCGCTGCAGCAGGCGCCCGCGGCCTACATCCCGCAGCAGGCGGCCCCGCGCGGCTACCCGGGTCCGCAGCAGGTTCAGCAACCTCGGCCGGTGGCCCCAGGTGGCATGGGCTACGAGGCGATGCGCCCCGCGGCTCCGCGGCCCGCGGCTCCCTACCAGGACCCGTACAACAACCAGCAGTACCGCGGTTACTGATCCGTTCCCCCGGGCTGTCGGTGCCACCTGGCACGATGGCTCCATGGGGCACGCACAGTTGCAGTCGGTTCACGTTCATCCGGTCAAGGCGTTCCGGGGCACTGCGCTCCGGGAAGCCGTCGTGGAGCCCTGGGGGCCGGCCGGAGATCGACGCTGGATGCTGATCGACGTCGGGGGAAAGGTCGTTACGCAGCGCAGGCAACCGCGTCTGGCGCTGGCCGCCGCCGAGCTGCTGCCCGGCGGCGGCGTTCTGCTCAGCGCACCCGGTATGGAGCCGCTGAGCGTGCCCGTGCCGAGCACGGTCGGCAGCGTTCCGGTGGAGATCTTCCGCGACAAGGTCGAGGCGGTCCTCGCCGAGGACGACGCCGTGCATGCCTGGTGCAGCACCTATCTCGGCGCCGATGTGCGCCTGGTCCACATGCCCGATCCCGGCACGTGCCGGCCGGTCGACCCGGAGTACGCCCTGCCGGGCGAGACGGTCAGCTTCGCCGACGGCTATCCCCTGCTGCTCACCTCGACGGCCTCCCTCGACGCCCTCAATTCCCTGATCGCACAGGGTGACCACGCGCACGAGGGCCCGCTGCCCATGAACCGTTTCCGGCCGAACGTCGTCGTGTCGGGCACCGCCGCCTGGGCCGAGGACGACTGGTCGCGCGTCTCCATCGGCGAGGTCGCCTTCCGCGTGCCCAGGATGTGCGGGCGCTGCGTCGTGACGACGACCGACCAGGGCACCGCCGAGCGCGGCAGGGAGCCCCTGCTCACGCTGGGCAGACATCGCCACATCGGCGGCAAGCTGGTGTTCGGCCAGAATCTGGTGCCCTTGAACCGCGGCACGATCCGGGTCGGCGATCCCGTCACGATCCTCGATTGAGGAAGATCCCCGCGGCGTGCCCCGGGCGGGAACCACGGCCCTGGGTCCGCGCGTTGGGGCTTTCGTGAGAACTTCCTGAGAGGGCCCCGACTCAGGTGATTTCACTCTCTCTTGGACGGGGCCCCCGGGTGAACGGCTCCGTCACGGGCTATCACGGAGGCGGGAAGGGGGTGGCCGGCGATGCGGGCGATCAGCGGACTCTGGCGTTGGCGGCACAATCCGCTGCGTCGGGCGACCGATCTGGCCGAGGCCTGGATCGCTCTCGCGGCCCTGCTGCTGATCCTGGTCGTGACACCCTTGGTGGGCTCCTTCGTCGGCGGCCTGGCCCAGGGCGCCTTGCAGAGTTCCGTGCGTGAACAGCGCGCGTCCCGGCACCTGGTGACGGCGACGGTGGTCCGCAGGCTGCCCGGTTCGTCGCTGGAGGTGGACCCCGAGTCGGCGACCGGGCGGGACATGCGCACCCGGGTTCTTGCCGACTGGACCGCGCCGGACGGCACCCCGCACCAGGGCCGGGCGATGACGAGCCTGGACAGACCGCAGCCGGGCGACCGCTTCCGGATGTGGACGGACCGGCAGGGCCGAACCGTGGCCCGCCCGCTGGACTCCGCGACGGCGGCGACGCACGCCGTGATCGCCGGGGTCGGCGCGGCCCTGCTGGCGGCCGGGTTCATCGAGGGCGTCAGACGGCTGATCGTGTGGCGCATGGTCCGCCTGCGGTACGACCGTTGGGACCAGGCCTGGGGCAGAGCGGGTCCGGACTGGGGCCGGACCGGCACCGGCAGTTGACGGCCTTCCGGCTCTGGTCAACCCACCGCCCGCGCGCACGCTACGGTGGACCGGCCGAACTCTTCGGCAGCAGAACCCGCGTACTACGAGGTGGGGGCACGTCAACGCCATGGCACAGGGCACGGTCCAGGTGACGCACACCGGCACATCGCGGTGGCGGCGCCGCACGGGTGAGTACGCGTCGCTCGCCGCCGCCCTGGAGGCCGCGGCCGACGGTGACGTCCTCACCGTCGCGCCCGGCACCTACCGGGAGAACCTCGTCGTCCAGCGGGCGGTGACCCTGCGCGGCCCCGAGGGCTCCCCCGGCTCGGTGCGTATCGCGCCCGTGGACGGTGTGCCGTTGACGGTGCGTGCCTCGGCGGTGGTCCAGGACCTGCATGTGGAGGGCCAGGACGCGGCGGCGCCCGCGCTGCTCGTCGAGGAGGGCACCCCGGAGCTGACGGACGTCCGGATCGTCACGCGGTCCGCGGCGGGGATCGAGGTGCGCGGCGGTGCGCGGCCGACCGTGCGGCGCTGCACCGTCGACAACCCCGCGGGCATCGGCATCGCCGTACTCGACGGCGGGGGCGGTGTGTTCGAGGAGTGCGAGGTCGTCGCCGCCGGTCAGGCGGGCATCGCCGTGCGCGGCGGGGGCCACCCTCGCCTGGAGCGCTGCCGGGTGCACCACGCCTCCGGCTCGGGGCTGACGGCGACCGGTGAGAACTCCGCCCTGGAAGCGGTCGGTTGCGAGGTCTACGAGGTCCGGGGCTCGGGTGTCCAGGTCACCGGCCGGGCCACCGCCCATCTCACCGACTGCGACGTGCACCGGACCACGGCCGACGGTGTCACCCTCGACACCGACGCGGTGCTGACTCTGGCGGACTGCCGTATCCACGACATCCCGGAGAACGCGGTCGACCTGCGCTCCCGCTCGGTGCTGACGCTGACCCGCACGACGGTGCGTCAGTTCGGGCGCAACGGCCTGTCGGTGTGGGATCCGGGCACGCGCGTGGACGCCAACCAGTGCGAGATCTTCGACAGCACGGGCGACTATCCGGCGGTGTGGGTCAGCGACGGCGCGACGGCCGTGCTGGACTCGTGCCGGGTGCACGACGTGCCGGACGCACTGTTCGTCCTCGACCGTGGCTCCCGCGCGGACGTCGTCGACAGTGATCTGTCGCAGGTGCGCAACACGGCCGTGTCGGTGAGCGACGGGGCGACCGCACAGCTCGACGACTGCCGGATCCGGGACGCGGCGACGGGCGCCTGGTTCCGGGACCACGGCAGCGGCGGCACCCTCAACAACTGCACCGTGGACGGCACGCAGACCGGCGTGATCGTCACCAAGGGCGCCGACCCCACCATCGAGCGCTGCACGGTCGAGTCCCCGGCGGAGGCCGGGTTCTACGTCTCGGCGGGCGGCCGCGGCACGTTCCTCAACTGCCGGGTCAGGGGCAGCGCCGGCTACGGCTTCCATGTGATCGACGGCTGCCGTACGACGCTGCGGAAGTGCCGTACGGAGCGGTGTGCGCGCGGCGGTTACGAGTTCGCGGACGGCGGCCCGGACGCGGCGTCCGGGGTGGGCCCGGACGTGGAGGACTGCACCAGCGACGAGAGCGCGGGCCTCAGGCAGCCGCCCGCGGCACCGGAGCCCGTCGTGCAGACCGCACAGCAGTCCCCCGGCCTCCTCGGCGCCATCCCCGGCCAGCGCACCACCGAGCAGGAGCCGCTGATCGCCGCCGCCGAGGCCGAGCAGCCGGCGCGTACGTCCAAGGCCGTCCTCGGTGAACTGGACGCCCTGGTGGGCCTGGACAGCGTCAAGCGCGAGGTGCGCGCGCTCACCGACATGATCGAGGTGGGCCGGCGCCGTCAGCAGGCCGGTCTCAAGGCGGCGTCCGTCAAGCGCCATCTGGTCTTCACCGGCTCTCCCGGCACCGGCAAGACGACGGTCGCCCGCCTCTACGGCGAGATCCTCGCCTCCCTCGGCGTCCTGGAGAAGGGCCACCTGGTCGAGGTGTCCCGTGTCGACCTGGTCGGCGAGCACATCGGCTCCACCGCGATCCGCACGCAGGAGGCCTTCGACAAGGCGCGCGGCGGTGTGCTGTTCATCGACGAGGCGTACGCGCTGTCGCCGGAGGACTCGGGCCGCGACTTCGGCAAGGAGGCCATCGACACGCTGGTGAAGCTGATGGAGGACCACCGGGACGCGGTCGTGGTGATCGTGGCCGGGTACACCGCCGAGATGGAGCGCTTCCTGTCGGTCAACCCCGGTGTGGCGTCCCGCTTCTCACGAACGATCACCTTCAGCGACTACGGCCCCGAGGAACTGCTGCGGATCGTGGAGCAGCAGGCCGAGGAGCACGAGTACCGGCTCGGTCCGGGGCTCTCGGAGGCCCTGCAGAAGTACTTCACGGCGATCCCGAAGGGCCCCGCGTTCGGCAACGGCCGCACGGCGCGCCAGACCTTCGAGGCGATGGTGGAACGGCACGCGAGCCGGGTCGCCCAGCTGGAGGAGCCCAGCACGGACGACCTGACGCTGCTGTACGCGGACGACCTGCCGGAGCTGATGTGAGGCCTTGAGGCCCGGTGGGATCAGCTCTCGGGCTCCGGCCGCTGCGCCGGCAGCTCCGGTCGGAGACGGGCCAGCAGCAGTCTCCGTTCCTCGGCGAACGCCGGGTCCGCCTGGTAGTCGCCGTGGCCGAGGATGGGCGCGGGCAGCGGGTGTTCGGGGGTACGGCCGTACGCCAGCGGGTCCTTGAGGGCCTCACGGTCCACGGCGGGGCCGCAGTCGCCGGGCAGTCGCACCGGGCCGCCGATGGGGTCGGTGGGCCGGTACAGGTTGCGCCAGCAGTCGACCTCGTCGTGCAGCTGAGTGAGCGCGTCCTGGCCGAAGTGGGCCGGGAACCAGCGGCCGTACAGGCGTTCCAGCGGGGAGCCGTAGGTCAGGAGAGCGACCCTCCTGCGGTCGGCGGGTGTGAGCTGCCAGGCCGCGGCGGCCGCGAGCACGCTGCCCTGGGAGTGCCCGGAGATGACGAGACGGCGGCCCTCCTCGGCGCGGGTCCAGGTCGCCATCCGCCAGGTCAGGTCGGGCACCGCCCGCTCGGCGTAACAGGGCGGTGCGAAGGGGTGCGCGGCGCGCGGCCAGAAGGTGCCGACGTCCCACAGGATGCCGATGGTGCGCCGCGCGGAGGCGTCCTTGTAGGCGCGGCGGCCCCAGGTGACGAAGAGTATGAAGCCGAAGCCGATCAGCCAGGAGCCGAGTGCCTGCGCGGTCTCGGCGGCGCCGTGCACGAAGGCGTACGTGCCGTCCGCGGCCTCGCTGGGTGTCTTGTCCGTGGTCAGGGCGCCGACCAGGGCTCCGGCGCCGAGGAGCAGGGTCGCCGCGGAGGTGACGGCGACGACGAGGGGGGCGCGGTCGGTGAGCGTCGCCATCGCGCGCGTGGTGGCGATGCGGCGGGTGCGTGCCGTGTCGCGGGGTTCCCCGACGTAGTCGACCTCGACCTTGCCGAGCTCGGTGCGGCGCACCCGCCAGGCCCGCCGTCCGAGCCCGCCGCAGAGCAGCAGCAGAAGGGCGAGCAGCGGGGGGATCACGGACGCCTGCCAGGTCAGCAGGACCGGCGGGCCGACTATGGACGCGCCGGTGCCGTCCAGCCAGTCCGCGACCCGCTGGGCGACCCCGCCGGACATGACGCCGCCGAGGGCGCAGGCCAGCATCGCCACGGCCGGTCCGCCGAGGCCGCGCATGGCGGCGCGCGGGTCGGGCCGTGTGCGGTGCAGGACGTGGGCGACCACGGCGAGGACGATGACGAGCAGGCCCTGGAAGAAGGCGATGGCGCCGAACGTGGGGTCGCCCGGGAGGCGGCCGGTCGACGTCCAGCCCGGCCGGTCCCATCCGGCGTACACCAGGGCGAGCGCCAGCAGGGCGAGGGCGGCCAGCGGCAGCCGTCGTACGAGGTGCTCGTCGAGTTTCCGGTCGAGGCGGTTCTCGCTGCGGCCGCGGCGGCAGACCACCCAGACCACGACGGCGGCGCAGGCGACGATCGAGGCGTCCAGGGCCCAGCCGAGTGCGTCGAGGAGCGCGGGGCCGCCGGAGCGGCGGTCGAAGCGGGCCGCCGCGGAAGCGACCGCCGCCGCGACGGTGAGCAGGCCTGCGGCGGTGTGCGCGGCGCGCAGCCGGGCGACCAGGCGGCGGCCGTACCAGAAACCCGGGCGGCCCAGGGAGGTGCCGCCGGACTCCTCGTCGGGCTCGGCCTCGCGGGTCATCGGCCGCTGGGACTCGTACGCGGTCCAGGTGCGGCGGGAGAGGTACCACAGCAGGCCGGTCAGTCCGGCGGGCACCGCGGCCGCGAGGGCGAGCCTGCGGCCGGGGTCGCTCCACCAGCCGCCGTCCGAGACCGTGGGCGACAGGAAGCCCAGCCAGCTGTGCCGCTCGGCGCACGCGCGGGTGCCCGCGCACTGCCAGGCCGCGAGGTCCAGGGCGACCTCGCACGCGGCCGCGACGAACAGCACGGTCAGTGTCAGCCCGGCGAGGCGTACGAGCAGGCCGTACAGGCGCACCGTCCGCGTGCGGTCACCGGTGGCGGGGCGCATCCAGTGGGCGAGGTTGACCACCATGAACGGCAGCAGCAACAGCCACAGGGCGCGGGCGCTGTTGCCGGAGGTGAGGTTGCACCAGACGTAGGCCTCGGGGACGGGTTGTTCCCGCCGGTCGTCCGGCCGGTCCTCGGCGTCGACGTCGTCGGCGCGGCGGAAGACGGCGGCCGTGTCGTCGCCGGTGATCCGCACGGTGCGCGGATCGTCGAGCATGTCCTGCGGTGTGGTGCCGCCTACGCCGTGGACCAGGAGTTCCAGTGCGGCTCCCCCGCCCCCGGTGCTGGTGCCCTGGTCGGCGGGCTCTTTCATGGTCGCGTCCGCCCTGGTCATGGCGGCGCGCTCCGGCGCAGGTTCCACTCTTCGCACTTCCCCCGTGACGAGCCGTCGGCTTCTGTCCGTGCGGGCACAAGGATCTCCACCTGAGCGGTCCCTCACACCTCTCGTCACGGAATCTCCCCGTTCCGTGTGAAGGACAGGGGCACGGGAGATGCCGAAGTGACATGCGCGCGTCGGGACGGCCAGTGGCGCGACCCGTGCCCTACCGTGCGAGGATGGGTCGTCCCGCGCCCCGGAAGGCGCGAGAATGTCCTTGTCGGAGGGGGTGCGCAGGGATGTCGGACGGCAGCGGCGAAAGGACCGGAGCGTACGTGAGCGAGAATCAGAACCTCCTCGCGGAGCAGCGGCGCGCCCTGATCCTGGACGAGGTCCGGCGCCGAGGCGGGGTGCGCGTCAACGAGCTGACCCGCAAGCTCGGCGTGTCGGACATGACGGTGCGCCGCGATCTCGACGCGCTCGCCCGGCAGGGCGTGCTGGAGAAGGTGCACGGCGGCGCGGTCCCGGTGGTCGAGGCCAGCACGCACGAGCCGGGCTTCGAGGCCAAGTCGGGTCTGGAGCTGACGGCCAAGGAGGACATCGCGCGGGCGGCGGCCGAGTTGGTCGCGCCGGGCAGCGCGATCGCGCTGTCGGGCGGTACGACGACGTTCGCGCTGGCGCATCAGCTGGTCGAGGTTCCCGACCTGACCGTGGTCACCAACTCGGTGCGGGTGGCCGACGTGTTCCACGCCGCGCAGCGCACGACGGGCCCCCGGCAGGGCGCGGCCACGGTCGTGCTGACCGGCGGGGTGCGCACTCCGTCCGACTCGCTGGTGGGCCCGGTGGCCGACCAGGCGATCGCGGCGCTCCACTTCGACGTGCTGTTCCTCGGTGTGCACGGGATATCGGTCGAGGCCGGCCTGTCCACGCCGAATCTCGCGGAGGCCGAGACCAACAGGCGGCTGGTGCAGTCGGCGCGGCGGGTCGTGGTGGTCGCCGACCACACCAAGTGGGGTGTGGTGGGGCTCAGTTCGTTCGCGGCGCTGGAGCAGGTCGACACGCTGGTGACGGACGCCGGGCTGGAGAGCGGGGCGCGCTCGGAGGTCTCGGAGCACCTGCGGCGCCTCGTGGTGGCCGGCGAGCCCGATGAGGGTGCAGACATCTGACGGGGTGCCAGCTAGGGTGGCGCTGCCCGGAGCACTGTCGGCACAGGGGGGTTTCGTCCATGGCACACCTGCTGCACGAGGTGGGGATCGACTTCGTGGGGCGCGCGCCGGTACGGCATGTCTTCGCGCGGGAGATCTCGGCTTCGCCGGAGACGGTGTACCGGGCGCTCGCCGAGGACGTGCCGGGCTGGCCGGAGTGGTTCTCGGCGGTGACGCTGGCCCGACCGCTGGACGACGGGGCCCGGCGCGAGGTGCGGCTCAAGGGCGGTACACGCTTCGAGGAGACGATCCTCGCGGCGAAGAGCCCCGAGGTGTACGCCTACCGGGTCGACCTCACGAACGCGCCGGGAGCGCGGGCGATGGTGGAGGAGTGGCGGCTCGCTCCGGCGGGGACGGGCACGCGTGTGCAGTGGACGTTCGCCGTGGACGGTACCGCCCCGTTCCGGTTCGCGTTCGGGCTTGCGAAGCCGGGGCTGGGGCGGACGTTCCGCGGCGCGGTCGGTGCGCTGGAGCGGCGGCTGTCGCTCCGCTAGGAGAGCCGGGAGAGGTCGCCGGGCGTCTGCGGGGCCGTCGTGGCCGGTCGCGCGGTTCCCCGCGCCTCTGAGGGGGTTGCCCGACCGTGGGCGGTTGCGCCGAGGCCGCTCAGCGCGCTGCCGAAGGCAGTTGCACCAGGCCGCCCGAGCTTCCCTCACTCGGGCCAGACGCCTGTCTCCAGCAGTTGCTCGATGGCCCTCGCGTACGGCGCGATGTCCAGGCCCTGTTCGGTCAGCCACGCGTCGGAGTAGTACTTGTCGAGATAACGGTCGCCCGGGTCGCACAGCAGGGTCACCACGCTCCCCCTGCGCCCCTCGGCGACCATCTCGGCGACGATCTTCAGGGCGCTCCACAGCCCGGTGCCGGTCGAGCCGCCCGCCTTGCGGCCGATGGCCTGCTCCAGGGCGCGGACGGCGGCCACGCTCGCCGCGTCCGGCACCTTCATCATCCGGTCGACGGCACCGGGCACGAAGCTGGGCTCCATGCGCGGGCGGCCGATGCCCTCGATGCGGGAACCGCAGTCGCAGGTGACGTCCGGATCGCCGTTGGTCCAGCCCTCGAAGAAACAGGAGTTCTCCGGATCGGCGACACAGATACGGGTGTCGTACTGCATGTAGTGGACGTACCGGGCGAGGGTCGCCGAGGTGCCGCCGGTGCCTGCCGTGGCGACGATCCACGCGGGCTCCGGGAACCGCTCCAGCCCCAGCTGACGGAAGATGGACTCGGCGATGTTGTTGTTGCCACGCCAGTCCGTTGCCCGTTCGGCGTAGGTGAACTGGTCCATGTAATGGCCCCCGGTCTCCACCGCGAGGCGGGCGGACTCCTCGTACATCTTCCGTGAGTCGTCCACGAAGTGGCACTGTCCGCCGTGGAACTCGATGAGACGGCACTTCTCGGCGCTGGTCGTGCGGGGCATGACCGCGATGAAGGGCACACCGATCAGCTTCGCGAAGTACGCCTCGGAGACGGCCGTCGAACCACTGGACGCCTCGATCACCGGGCGGTCCGGCCGGATCCAGCCATTGCACAGGCCGTAGAGGAACAGCGAGCGGGCGAGCCGGTGTTTGAGGCTTCCGGTCGGGTGCGTCGACTCGTCCTTGAGGTACAGGTCGATGCCCCACCGCTCCGGCAGCGGAAAGCGCAACAGGTGCGTGTCGGCCGAACGGTTGGCGTCGGCCTGGACCTTGCGCACGGCTTCTTTCAGCCAGTCACGGTAGGCGGCGTCGGTGCGGTCGACGTCGAGGGTCACGCCGGACGGGGTCTGCTGGACGGTGCTCACGGCGGTACTCCTCAAGCTGTGCGGCAGCACCGGCTCGCGCCGCCGTCGCTTCGAGCATAAACATCTTCCGCACGCTTCTCACCTGCATAAACACACCTTTGAGAGCCTCAAAGGCAGCCCTGGACCGATGTCTCACCGAGCCCTCGGGGGCGCATTCGCGCGAGTGCTCCGAACGCCCCCTTCCCGGCATGACGTGCGTACTGGTGCTCGACGCGGTCCGCGGGCAGACTGCACCGGACGGGACAGCGTTTCCCGAACGGGGGCACACTGGATCACGACCAGAGCCGGCCACGGCCCACAAGGACGGACCGGCACACCGACACGCGCTAAGGGGCGGGGCATGGCTGAGCCGGAGTTCAGGGCCACGGGCGTGCGGATCGGGAAGCGACTGCGCTCCCTGACCCGGGCCGGACAGGTGCGGATAAGCGACGGCAGGCTGCAACTGCTCACCAGCTACGGCAGCGAGATCGACAGTGCGCCGGTGCAGGCGGTACGGGCGTCCAAGCCCTGGTTCGCCGCCGACGACCGGGCGCTCGCCGACCTCAACGGCAACCGCTACTCACTGACGTTGGGCGACCACGACCCCGCTCCGGGAGAGCCCGGTCCGCCCGCGGCGCGCCGGTTCATCGAGGCCGTACGGAAGGCTGCGGGGCGTAAGGGCTGAGTCACGGCGAGTTGCGGTGTCGCAACTCCTGCGTCACTCTGGTCTCACGTCACTCTGGGTTTACCGGCGACAACGCTGCGAACCAGCCCGCCGGCCATGACAGCAGGCGGCCGTTTTCTTCAAGCACCCTGCTGGATCCGTACTCCGTGTTCTTCCGGACCTCTTCAGTCGGGGAGTCGCAGCCGTGATCAGCTACCCAAGCAGGCACTGCACGGTGGAGCTCCAAGCCCTGCCGTCGCGGATCGGCCAGGTCCGCAGAATCGTCTCTGCGCAGTTGCGCTACTGGCATCTGGACCCCTTGATAGACCGCGCCGCGCTCGGTGTGACCGAGTTGTTGACCAACGTCCACCAGCACGCCCAGCCCGACAAGACGTGCACCGTCGAGATCGAGCTGCTGCTCGACCGGCTCACGGTCTCGGTGCGTGACTGCGACCCCCGACTGCCGGTCCTGGCGGAAGCCGCGGGCACCGACGCGCTCGCCACCTGCGGACGCGGGCTGGCGATGGTGGCCGCGGTCAGCGAGAGCTGGGGTGTGCGGCCCGACGAGTCGGGCAAGGTCGTGTGGTTCTCGCTGCCGGCGCCCGTGGCGGCGGTACGGGCCACGCCCGCACGCCCGCCGCAGCGGACGACGGCCGTGGCCGTGGACACGCCCGCGCGGCGGTTCGCGGAGGTCGGACAGCGCGTCGACCTGCGCCGGCCCGAACACGCTCCCGCCCGGTCGGCCGTTGTCGGCTGACCGGGCGGTGAGAGAGCTTCGACGGGTGGGCCCTCAGGACCGGCGGCCGTGGACAGGCCGTCGGCCCTGAGGGCCCTGCCGCACCCCGTGGGCGCGGGGCACGCGCGTGTCACTGCGTGGCGATGGCCCGCAGTACGTCCAGCCGTGCCGCGCGGCGCGCCGGGCGCAGCCCTGCCAGGGCTCCTGCGGTGAGGCCGACCAGGGCCACCACCGTGAGTTGCAGGGGCGGCATCGCGAAGGCGAAGGCGCTGTCGGACGCGCCGTCCGACGCCTCGACCAGGACCCAGCCGAGGAAGCCGCCGAGGGCGAGGCCGCCGACCGTGCCGAAGGCCGCGACCAGGATCGACTCCCAGCGGACCATGGCGCGCACCTGCGCGCGGGTCTGGCCGACGGCCCGCAGCAGGCCCAGTTCGCGCGTGCGCTCGTGGATCGCCAGGCTGAGCGTGTTGGCGATGCCGAGGAGTGCGATGAGTACCGCGAGGGCGAGCAGCGCGTAGACGAGGGTCAGCATCATGTCGATGCCGCCCGCCGCGGACTGCGCGTACTCGTCGCGGGTCTGCACCTCCGGGTTGCCGTACTGTGCCGCGGCCTTCTCGACCGCCGCCTTGCCGTCGGCCGTGCCGACGCCGTCCTTGAAGGAGACGGCGACCAGCGTGTCGGCGTCCTGGGTGCGGTGCGGGGCCCAGGCGTCGCGGGTGATGACGTAGTCGCCGGCGAGTTCGGACCGGCCGTAGACCGCGCGGACCGTGAAGGTCCGCGTACGGCCGTCGGTGAAGGTGAGCCGGGCCTTGTCACCGGTCGTCAGGTGCTGCTTGCCGGCCTCGCTCTCGGTGACGGCGATGCCGTCGGTGCCGAGGCCGTCCATCGAGCCCCGGATCTCGCCGAGGTCGAAGGTGCGCTCCAGGGCGACGGGGTCGGTGACCGTCAGCGCCCGTCCCCTGCCGTCGACTTCGGCGACGCCGCGGCCGAGTCCGACGGCCGTGTCCACCTCGGGCAGCCGCTGGACCGCGCCGGCGAGGCGCGGGCTCAGGCCGCTGCCGCCCGCGCCGAACGACGGGGTGCTGATGGCCACGTCGCCGGCGAAGGAGCGGGCCACGGTCTGGTCCATGGTCGCCTTCAGCGAGGCGCCGAACACGGTGAACAGGGACACCACCGCCACGCCGATCATCAGGGCGCTCGCGGTGGCGGCCGTGCGCTTCGGGCTGCGCAGGGCGTTGCGCCGGGCCAGGCCGCCGGTGACGCCGCGCAGTCGGTCCAGGGGGCCGCCGAGGACACGTACGGCCGTGGTGGAGGCGACCGGGCCGAGGACCACGAAGGCGATCAGGGCGAGGACCGCGCCGGTGGCCGCGAGCCAGATGGACGGGGAGGCGAGGACTCCGGTGAGCGTCACGCCGAGCGCGAGGGCGATCAGCGCCAGGCCGGTGACGGCACGGGTGCGGGAGGCGCCGGAGGTGTCGACCGCCGTCTCTCGCAGGGCGGCCAGCGGCGCGGTGCGGCCGGCGCGTACCGCGGGCAGCAGGGCGGAGCCGAGGCAGACCACGACGCCGACGGCCAGCGGCAGGGCCATGGACAGGGCGCTGATCACCAAGTCACCGTCGGGGAAGGGGAATCCGATCGCCGGGAACAGTGCCTGGAGTCCGGCCGCGATGCCGATGCCGCCCGCCAGGCCGGCCGCCGACGCGGTGACGGCCACGGCGCTCGCCTCGACCAGGGTGGCGGCGGTGACCTGACGGCGTGCGGCGCCCAGGGCCCGCAACAGGGCGTTCTCGCGGGTGCGCTGGGCAACCACGATCGCGAAGGTGTTGTGGATGGAGAAGGTCGCGACGAGCAGCGCGACGCCGGAGAACACCAGCAGCAAGGTGGTGAAGACCGACAGGAACCGGCCGGAGATCATGTCGGTGTTCTCCTCGGCCGACTCCTGGCCGGTGATGGCCTCGACTCCCTTGGGGAGCACGGGAGTCAGCGCGTCGACCAGCTCCTGCTGGCTGACGCCGGGGCCGGCCCGCACCTGGATGGTCGCCGCCTCGCCGGGCGCGGCCGTGAGGTACTTCTCCGCGTCGGCGCGGGTCATGCCGGTGAAGGTCACCTGGGCCATACCGTCCTCGCCGCCGAAGGTCGCGAGGCCGACGACGGTCACCTCGACGGGGTCGGGTGTGCGCAGGGTGGTCGTGTCGCCGATCTTCAGGTCGCCGCGCTCGGCGGTGCCGCGGTCGATGACGACCTCGCCGGACCTGTGTGGGACACGGCCCTCGGCGAGCTGGTAGGCGTTGAGCTCGGGGTCGGTGATCCAGTTACCGGCGAGGGTGGGCGGGCCCTGGCCGCCGATGGGGTCGCCGTTGTTGCCGATGAGCTGGCCGGCGCCCTGGATGTTGGGTGCGGCGGCCGCGACGCCGGGGACCTTCTCGATCGTGCCGACGAGGTCGGTGGCGACCGGTTCGCGTACGCCCTCGCTCTCGCCCGGCGTGGTGATGGCGTCGGCGCTGCGCACGACGGCGTCGGTGCCGCCGGCCGCGTTGCCGAACATGGTGTCGAAACTGGCACGCAGTGTGTCGCCCATGACGAGGGTGCCGGCGAGGAACGCCACACCGAGGAACACCGCGAGGAACGTACCGGCGAAGCGCCGCTTGTGGGCGCGCAGGGAGGAGGCGCTGAGGCGGACAGAGGCGTTCACGACGGCACCTCGAAGGCTTTCATGCGGTCCAGGACCTTGTCGGCGGTGGGCGCTTCCATACGGTCCACCAGGCGCCCGTCGGCGAGGAAGACGACCTCGTCGGCGTGGGCGGCGGCCACCGGGTCGTGGGTGACCATGACGACCGTCCGGGCGGTCCGGCGCACCGCGCGGCCGAGCAGGCCCAGGACCTCGCCGCCGGAGCGGGAGTCGAGGTTGCCGGTCGGCTCGTCGGCGAAGACGACCTCCGGCCGGCCGGCGAAGGCCCGGGCTACGGCGACGCGTTGCTGCTGGCCGCCGGAGAGCTCGGAGGGGCGGTGGTGGAGCCGGTCACGCAGGCCGACGACGTCGATCAGGGCGCTGATCCACTCCGGGTCGCCGTCGCCGCCCGCGAGGTCGAGCGGCAGCGTGATGTTCTCCGCGACGGTCAGCGTCGGCACCAGGTTGAAGGACTGGAAGACGAAGCCGACGCGATCCCGGCGCAGGAGGGTGAGGCGCCGGTCGTCGAGGCTGCTGAGCTCGGTGTCGCCGATGTGGGCGGTGCCCGAGGTGAGGGTGTCGAGGCCGGCCGCGCAGTGCATCAGCGTGGACTTGCCGGAGCCCGAGGGCCCCATGATCGCGGTGAAGCGGCCGGCCGGGAAGTCGACGCTCACCCCGTCCAGGGCCCGCACGCCGGTGTCGCCGCTGCCGTACACCTTGACGGCGTCGACCACGCGGGCGGCCGTCGGCGTGATCGTGGTGGCGGTCGTGGCGGTCATGCCGCACCGCCCTTGCCCTTGCGGCCGAACTGCTCGTCCAGGACGGACAGCCGGCGCCAGTACTCGTCCTCGTCGATCTCGCCGGAGGCGAAGCGGTGGCCGAGCACGGCGATGGGCGAGTTGTCGTCGACCTCAGGGGCGCGCCAGGGGCCGCGGCGTCCGCGCCACACCGTGCGGCGCAGCAGCGTGATGCCGCCGACCACGACGGCCGCCCAGATCAGCGGGAAGAGGAGGATCCACGGCCCGGGGCCGCCGTCCGCGAAGTGAGCCAGGGTCTGCATCTCGAGTCATCTCCCGAGTCGGTTCGGTGGGATCGTTCGGTGATGTCTCGAGACTCGCGCCGGGAGGGGGTCCGGGTCGTCGTACGGCAAGCGGCAGTGCGTGTACCTCGCGGGGAGTACGGGAGGCCGGTTCCGCTGCTCCGGAGGAGCTCGTGCGGGGCGCTTTCGCTCTCGACTCCTGTAACTACTAGTATGTACAGTGACGGTATGAGCACCTCGGACCGGCTGATCGAGTCCACCCGCGAGCTGTTGTGGGAGCGCGGCTATGTCGGCACCAGCCCCAAGGCCATCCTGGAGCGCGCGGGCGCCGGGCAGGGCAGCATGTACCACCACTTCAAGGGCAAACCCGATCTCGCGCTGGCCGCGATCCGGCGGACCGCCGAGGAGATGCGGGCTACCGCCGCGGGAGTACTCGACGGGCCGGGCACACCGTACGAGCGCATCGAGGCGTATCTGCGGCGTGAGCGCGATGTGCTGCGCGGCTGCCCGGTCGGGCGGCTGACGATGGACCCGGACGTGATCGCGAGCGACGAACTGCGGGCGCCCGTCGACGAGACGCTGGACTGGCTGCGGGAGCGGCTCGCCGGGATCGTCGAGGAGGGCAAGGAGCAGGGGCAGTTCGCGGCCGGCCTCGACGGCGAGTCGATCGCGGCGACCGTCGTCGCGACCGTACAGGGCGGTTATGTCCTGGCCCGCGCGTCCGGTGCACCCGCCGCCTTCGACGCGGGTGTCAGAGGGCTGCTGTCGCTGCTCGCCCCGCGGGAGGACACCCGCACTCCGTGAGAAGGTCCGACTCCCCGTCCTGAGGAGGGACTTGGCATGCACGCCATGCAGTACGAGTTCACCCTGCCCGCCGACTACGACATGGACGTCATCCGCTCCCGTGTCGCCCGCGTCGGGCATCTGCTGGACGACTGGGACGGCCTCGGCGTCAAGGCGTATCTGCTGCGCGAGCGCGGGGTGCGCGGGTCGGCGGTGAACCAGTACGGGCCCTTCTACCTCTGGAACACCGTGGCGGGCATGAACGCCTTCCTGTGGGGCGGCGCCTTCCAGGGGCCCGTGAACGACTTCGGGCGGCCACGGGTGCGGCAGTGGACGGGCCTCGCTCACGAGGCGGGCGGCGCGGCCCACTCCCCCGCGGCATTCGCGGTGCGCCGGTGTCAACGGGTCCCGGAGGGCGTGGAGTTGGCCGCGGTCGTGGCGGAGGCCGTGGACGAGACCGCGCGGCTGGCGGAGCGGGCCGGTGCCGTGCTGGCGGCTGCCGTCGTCGACACGCACGCGTGGGAGGTGGTCCACTTCTCGCTCTGGGAGCACGACGCACCCAAGGCCGAGGGCGAGGTGTACCAGGTGCTGCACCTGTCGTCGCCGGGACGCGGTGCGCTGCCGCGCGGCAGGCAGTGGTGAGCGCGGTCCGTACGGTCCTCGGCGATGTGCGGTCCGAGGAGCCCGGCGGGTGCGACGCGCACGACAGCCTCTTCCTGAGCAGCCCTCCGTTGCCCGGCCAGGAGCCGAACGACGCCTCCGCCGCGCGTGCCGAGCTGGACGCGTTCCGGGCGGCGGGCGGTTCGGCGGTTCGGCGGTGGTGCAGTGGACGCCGTACGGCATGGGGCGCCGGGCCGCCGGTCTGCCGCCGCCGTCCCGGGCCGCCGGGGTGCACCTGGTCTGCGCGACGGGGTTGCACCAAGCGGCGCACACGCCGCGGAGTTGCTCCATGAAGTGCGCGGGAAACTCGCCGACGTCCTCGTGTCCGAGCTGACCGTGGGCATCGGGACCTCCGGAGTGCGCGCGGGGATCGTCAAGGTCGTGGGCGGCTTCCACGCCCTCGACGCGCACGCCCGCTGGACGATGACCGCCGCGGCCGAGGCCCACCACGCGACGGACACGCCGATCGCCGTGCATCTGGAGGCGGGGACGGGCGCGGTCGACGTACTGGAGCTTCTGTGCGGCGAGTCGGGCGTCCCGCCGCACCGGGTGGTTCGGCCGCCCCGCACGGGCCGGCGGACCGCACGCTCGCCGCGTGTGCGGCACGCTCGGCCCCGGCCAGCGTCACCGGCTGTACGAGGATCTCGGGGTGCCGGAGGTGCGGGCGGCCGGATGAGGGTGCTGTGCCGCCCCTGGGCCGGCCGAGGTCCAGCCGTCGATGCGGCGCCTACGCCCGGCCGAGGTCCAGCCGCTCGATACGGGCCACGTTCTCCCGGTCCTCGGCATCCGTGCCGGCCTCAGCGGCGAACCAGGCGTCGAGGATCTCCTTGAGCAGCGGCTCGGACGTCAGCCGCAGGCCGAGGGCCAGCACATTGGCGTCGTTCCAGCGGCGGGCGCCGTCCGCCGTGTAGGCGTCCGTGCACAGGGCGGCCCGTACGCCCGGCACCTTGTTCGCGGCGATCGAGGCGCCCGTGCCGGTCCAGCAGCACACCACGGCCTGGTCCGCGGTGCCGGCGGCCACCTCTCGGGCGGCTGCCTCGGAGCAGGCGGCCCATTGCGGGTCGGAGCCGGGGCTCAGTGCGCCGTAGGCCACCACCTCATGGCCCCGCTCGCGCAGTTCGGAGACGAGCGAGCGCGCCACCGATTCGTCCATGTCCGAGGAAACGGAGATCCGCATGTTCCGAGCCTACTCGGCGAGGCACACCGCCCACGGGTGGGGCGGCCGTCCGTCGTGGGGGTGAAGGCGGACATGCCCACCCCCGGACTCGGTGGGCCGTCGGTCTGTCAGGTCAATGCTCCCAGCGGATCGTCGAGCACCGGCTGCCATGCCAACTCGGCCGCTCCGACCAGGCTGTTGTGGTCGAGGGTGCACGCGAGGATCGGGACGCTGCCGCTCTGGCCCCACAGGCTGCGGTCGGCGACGACGGCCCGCAGGCGTTCGGGGTCGGCGTCGAGGAGGGTGCGGTGCAGGCCGCCGAGGATGATGCGGTCCGGGTTCAGAATGTTCACCAGACCGGCCAGGCCCAGGCCGAGGCGGTCGATGAGGGCCTCGGTGGCCGTGCGGACGGTGGGGTCGTCGTAGTGGTTGCCGATGAGGTCCTTGGACTGCTGGAGCAGCGAGACCTCGGGGCCCGGTTCCCGCCCCGCCGCGGTGAGGAAGGCCAACGGATCGGCCTCGACGTCGAGACAGCCGCGGCTGCCGCAGTGGCAGGGTCTGCCCTCGGGGTTCACGGTGAGGTGCCCGACCTCCAGGGCCAGGCCCGAACTGCCGGTGTGCAGACGGCCGTCCAGCACCAGCGCCCCGCCGACGCCCCGGTGCCCGGTGGCCACGCACAGCAGGTCACGCGCACCGCGCCCCGCGCCGTGCCGGTGCTCGGCGAGCGCGGCGAGGTTGACGTCGTTGCCGGTGAACGCCGGACCGGTGATCCCCGCCGCGCGCACGCACTCGGCGAAGATCCGGCGCACCGGCGCGCCCACCGGCCAGGCCAGGTGCAGCGGGTTGAGTGCGAGACCGTCGGGCTCGGCGACGGCGGACGGTACGGCGAGTCCGGCCCCGACACAGCGCCGCCCGGTCGTGCGCAGCAGGTCGGCGCCCGCCTCCACGACCGAGCCGAGCACCTTGGCCGGATCGGCGTCCACGGTCTCGCAGCCGGGCGCGGTGGCGACGATACGTCCGCCGAGGCCGACCAGCGCCGCGCGGAACCCGTCGGCGTGGACCTGTGCGGCGAGGACGACGGGCCCGTCCTCGGCGACCGACAGCCGGTGCGAGGGCCGCCCCTGCGAACCGGCCGCCGCGGCGGGCCGGGCGTCGACCCGGATCAGCCCGAGCGCCTCCAGCTCGGCGGCGACCGCGCCGGCCGTGGCCCGGGTCACCCCGAGCTCGGCGGTGAGGACGGCACGCGTGGGCGCCCGTCCGGTGTGCACGAGCTCCAACGCGGGCCCGAGCGCACCGCGCCCCCGGTCCAACCGCGTCCTCGAGGTGGTCCCTTCCCCCGCCGGCCGGGGGTCCGCCTTGCCGCTCATGAGGGCGAGTCTCCCATGATCCGCGAGCGGGCCGGCCTACAGCCCGCCCACCCTGAGCGTGATGTTCAGCCGCCCGGTCAGCCCCAACTCCGGCGGTGCGGTGTCCGGGTACACCTTCGGCACTCCGTGGTGGGCGAGCCTGGCGGGGCCGCCGAACACGAACAGGTCGCCGCTGCGCAGCTCGATGTCCGTGTAGGGCCGGGTCCGGGTCTCGGTGTTGCCGAAGCGGAAGACGCAGGTGTCGCCGAGGCTCAGGGACACGACCGGCGCGTGCGACTTCTCGTCGCTGTCGCGGTGCATGCCCATGCGGGCGTCGGCGCCGTAGAAGTTGATCAGTGCGATGTCGTAGGCCGCCGCGTGCGGCTCGCCCAGGGTGTCCCGCACCGCGCGGCGGCCCAGCTCGCCGAGCCAGTCGGGGAACGGCTTCACCGGGCTGCCGTCGCCGTCGACGACCGTGCGGGCGTAGGCGTAGGGGTACCAGTGCCGGCCCAGGCAGACCTGCCGGGCGGTCATGGTGCCGCCGCCGGGGGTGCGGACCGTGCGCAGGCCGGCCGGTGGGCGGGCCCAGTCACGGCAGGCCTCCAGCAGCTCGCGCTGGGCCGGCGGGTCCAGCCAGTCGGGCAGATGCACCGCCCCCGGCGTGACCTCCGTACGCTCCCGGGGGAACAGCTCGGCGTCCATGTCTCCCATCCTCCCCCACCGGCTCTTCCTCCCCACCGGCCGTGAGCTGCGGCTCGGCTAGCCTGGACGCACGATGAACGACCGTATGACGACGCCCTGGGGCGACCTGGCCCTGACCCGTTTCCCCGAGGACCCGCGCGAGCGGCTGCGTGCCTGGGACGCCTCCGACGAGTACCTCCTCAGGCACCTGGCGGAGCGGGAGGTCCCGCTGTCCGGCACGGTCGTGGTCGTCGGCGACCGCTGGGGCGCACTGGTCACGGCGCTCGCCGCGCACCGGCCGACGCAGATCACGGACTCGTACCTCACGCAGGAGGCCACCCGCGCCAACCTCGCCCGGCACGGCGTCGAGCCCGGCACGGTCCGGCTGCTCACCACGCAGGACGCGCCGCCGGACCGGATCGACGTCCTGCTGGTGCGGGTGCCGAAGAGCCTGGCGCTGCTGGAGGACCAGTTGCTGAGGCTGGCGCCCGCGGTGCACGAGGGCACGGTGGTGGTCGGCACGGGCATGGTGAAGGAGATCCACACCTCGACGCTGCAGCTGTTCGAGCGGATCCTCGGCCCGACCCGCACCTCGCTCGCGGAGAAGAAGGCCCGGCTGATCTTCTGCACACCCGAGCCGTCCCAGGAGCCGGCCGCCAACCCTTGGCCGTACGCCTACACGCTCCCCGACGGCATCGGTGCGGTCTCGCAGGGCACGGTGGTCAATCACGCGGGCGTCTTCTGCGCCGACCGGCTCGACATCGGGACGCGGTTCTTCCTGGGGCATCTGCCCGACGGCAAGGGCGCGCAGCGGGTGGTGGACCTCGGCTGCGGCAACGGCATCGTCGGTACGGCGGTCGGGTTGGCCAATCCCGAGGCCGAGGTGCTGTTCGTGGACGAGTCGTTCCAGGCCGTGGCCTCGGCGGAGGCGACGTACCGGGCCAACGGGGTGCCCGGGCACGCCGAGTTCCGGGTGGGCGACGGCATGGCGGGCGTGCCGGCCGGCAGTGTCGACCTCGTCCTGAACAACCCGCCGTTCCACTCGCACCAGGCGACGACCGACGCGACGGCCTGGCGCATGTTCACGGGCGCCAGGCGCGCCCTGCGGCCGGGCGGCGAGCTGTGGGTGATCGGCAACCGGCATCTCGGGTACCACGTGAAGCTGCGGCGGCTGTTCGGGAACAGTGAACTGGTCGCCGGGGACCCGAAGTTCGTGGTGCTGCGCGCCGTCAAGCG
>NZ_JBYIVZ010000065.1:0-54877 GCF_057710365.1 Streptomyces sp. bgisy027 | reverse complement strand
GCCCCGGGCACGCTCCACATGCGCGCGGCCCACGTCCTCAAGTGCGGTGACTGTGCGACGAGTTGACGGTGGGCTTCGGCCGCGGACTGGAACAGGGCGTCGACCAGTTCCTCGGCGACGGCCGCACGCCGCCAGGCCAGCACGTACCGGCACCACAGCGGCGTCCCGGCGAGCGGCCTGACGACCACGTGCGGCAGGGGCCGCATCGTCGGCTGCACCACGGCCACGCCGAGCCCGTCGGCGATCATCCCCTGCAACTGCTGCTGGTCGCCGAGGAATTCGTGCACGGTCGCGGGTGTGAACCCGGCCGCCGCGCAGGCCGTGTAGAAGACACCCGGCCATCCGGCGCCGTCGTCCGGCGTCAGGAACCAGGCCTCGTCGGCGAGGTCGGCGAGCGCGACCTGGGTGCGCTGGGCGAGCCGATGCCGGGACGGCAGGGCCACGAACGTCGGCTCGGTGACGATGCCGCGATGGGCCACCGCGTCGGAGTGCTCCAGCTCCCGGCCGGGGTAGTCGGCGGCGATGGCCGCGTCCACCACACCGTCCTCCAGCAGCTCGACGATCCGCGACGAGGCGTAGACGCTGCTCACCGCGAGGGAGACGTCGGGCAGCCGGGAGCGCAGGCCCGAGACCATGCCGGCCAGCATCGGCGAATTGGTCGCGGCCACCCGCAGGGGCCGGCGCCCGGAGGCGGTGCCCGCGGCCGGACGGCGCCCGATCGCGTCCGCGCGGGCCAGGACGTCGCGCGCCTGGGCGACGACCTCGAAGCCGTACGGGGTCAACCGCACGCCCGTCGAGCCGCGTTCGAAGATCGACTCACCGAAGTACCGCTCGATGCGCCGGAGTTGGGTGCTCATCGCGGGCTGTGAATAGCCGAGCTCGGCCGCGGCCCGGCCGACGCTCCCCGCGTCGGCGATGGCACACAGCACACGCAGATGCCGTAGCTCCAGCTCCACCCGTTCACTCCTCTTTCAGGTCGATCAGGACACGATCGGAACAAAAGGGGTGAATTCCAGCAATAGCACACACTCCCGTGGCACACAGACCCCCTTTGAAGGCTCACCGGAACCTGCGGTTAGCATATGAGCGCCACCTAGCTCGAAAGATAGGCCCGTGACTGTCAACGACGACTCGTTCACCAACTGGAAGAACCGCGAGGAAATCGCGGAATCGATGATCCCGATCATTGGGAAGCTGCACCGGGAGCGGGACGTGACCGTCCTCCTCCACAGCCGCTCCTTGGTGAACAAGTCGGTGGTCAGCATCCTGAAGACCCACCGGTTCGCCCGGCAGATCGCGGGTGAGGAGCTCTCGGTCACCGAGACGCTGCCCTTCCTCAAGGCCCTCACCGAGCTGGACCTCGGCCCCTCGCAGATCGACATCGGCATGCTGGCCGCCACCTACAAGGCCGACGACCGCGGTCTGACGGTGGAGGCGTTCACCGCCGAGGCCGTCGCGGGGGCCACCGGGGCCAACAAGATCGAGCACGGCGAGGGCCGGGACGTGGTCCTGTACGGCTTCGGCCGCATCGGCCGCCTCGTGGCCCGTCTGCTGATCGAGAAGTCCGGCTCGGGCAACGGTCTGCGGCTGCGGGCCATCGTCGTGCGCGGCGGCGGCGATCAGGACATCGTCAAGCGTGCCTCGCTGCTGCGCCGTGACTCCATCCACGGCCAGTTCCAGGGCACGATCACGGTCGACGAGGCCAACAGCACGATCAACGCCAACGGCAACGCGATCAAGGTGATCTACGCCAACGACCCCAGCGAGGTCGACTACACGGCGTACGGCATCAAGAACGCCATCCTCATCGACAACACGGGCAAGTGGCGCGACCGTGAGGGCCTGTCGGGCCACCTGCGCCCCGGCATCGACAAGGTCGTGCTGACCGCGCCGGGCAAGGGCGACGTCCCCAACATCGTGCACGGCGTCAACCACGACACTCTCAAGCCGGACGAGCAGATCCTGTCCTGCGCCTCCTGCACCACCAACGCCATAGTCCCGCCGCTGAAGGCGATGGAGGACGAGTTCGGTGTGGAGCGCGGTCACGTGGAGACCGTCCACTCCTTCACCAACGACCAGAACCTGCTGGACAACTACCACAAGTCCGAGCGCCGTGGCCGCAGCGCGCCGCTGAACATGGTCATCACCGAGACCGGCGCCGCCTCGGCCGTCGCCAAGGCGCTGCCCGACCTCAAGGCCCGGATCACCGGCAGCTCGATCCGTGTCCCGGTCCCGGACGTCTCGATCGCGATCCTCAACCTCCAGCTGAAGCGCGAGACGGACCGCGAGGAGGTCCTCGACTACCTGCGCGATGTGTCGCTGACCTCGCCGCTGCGCCGCCAGATCGACTTCATCACGGCGCCCGACGCGGTCTCCAGCGACTTCATCGGCTCCCGCCACGCCTCCATCGTGGACGCCGGCGCGCTGAAGGTGGAGGGCGACAACGCGATCCTCTACCTCTGGTACGACAACGAGTTCGGCTACTCCTGCCAGGTGATCCGGGTCGTCCAGCACGTCTCCGGGGTCGAGTACCCGACCTACCCGGCACCGGCTGTCTGACGCCTTGCGTCTGCCCGGTACCGCGCTCGCGGTGCCGGGCAGACGCAACTCCCGAGCCCACGTTCCGGCGACGCCGCAAGGGGGCGCGGGGAACCGCGCGATCAGCCACGACGGCGCCGCGGACGAGAACCAACCCGACTCGGCGCTCCCAGCGAAGCGCTCAGTGGCCCCGGAACGCCTCCTCCAGCCACCACGCACCCTGATCGGCGACCACCTTGGCGTCGATCAGCAGCGGAGCGCTCCGCGGCCCGGCGACCCAGTCCGCCACGGCCTTGAGGTCGGCCCGCGTCCGCACCGTCACCGCCTCGAAGCCGTAGCCCCGCCCCACGGCGGCGATGTCCGTCGGCGCGAAGCGCACGGTGTCGAGCGGGTGCCCGTCGGGCCCGAAGTGGTGCACCTCGGCGCCGTAGGCCTCGTCGTCGTACACCACGACCACCATGGGCAGCCCGAGCCGCCGCACGGTGTCGAGTTCGACGGCGCTCATCAAGGCGCCGCCGTCCCCGAGCGCGGCCACCGGCAGCCGGTCCGGCCGGGCCAGCGCGGCCCCGATGGTGGTCGCCAGGCCCAGCCCGATCGACTGGAAGGCCTGGGTGAAGCAGAAGCCCTTCTCGTCCGGTACCGACAGGTACATCGTCGGATAGCCCATGAAGTTGCCCGAGTCGACGCCGACCACCCGCTCGGCGGGCAGGATCTCGTCGAGCGCGATGCCGAGCGTCCTCGGGTCGATCCGCTCGCGTGTGCCGGTGTCCTCGTACGGGACGTCGTGCCAGCGCAGTCGGGCCGCGAGGGCCGCCGCGGTCTGCGGGGTCCGGTAGCCCTCGCGCGCTTCGCCGCCCGTCCCGGACAGGCGGCGCGCGGTGAGGCGGACGTCGCCGGTGACGCCGAGCCGGACCGGGCGGTGGGCACCGAGCGCCGACGGGTCGTCGTCGACCTGGACGACGGTGGCGTCCGCGCCGATGAGACGGCCGTGCCGCATGGTCCACATGTTCAGCGCGCAGCCCCAGCCGACGATGAGGTCCGCGCCCTGGATCAGTTCGACGGCGAGCGGTGAGGCAAAGCCTCCGGAGACGTCCAGGGACCAGGGGTCGCCGTGGAAGAGCCCGCGGGCCACGGCCGAGGTCGCGAGCAGCGCGCCGTACCGCTCGGCGAGCGCCGCCAGTGCCTCCCGGGCGCCCGGCTCCCGAGCGCCGCGTCCCGCCACGAACACCGGGCGCCGGGACCGCCCCAGCAGCTCGGCGAAGGCCGCCACCTCGGCCGCGTCCGGCTCCACGGCGGGCCTCGGCGCGGGTGGCACCGCCTGCGCCAGGGCGCTCTCGGGGACCTCCAAGGCGTGCACCGGGAGGGGGAGGTTGAGCAGCACGGTACGCCGCTCCCGCACCGCCAGCCGGACCGCCGCGCACGTCTGCCCGACGGCTTCCCCGGCCGACGTCACCCGGACCGCGGCGGCGCCCACCGCATGGGCCAACGCCTCCTGGTCGACGTAGAAGTTGGACCGGGGCTCGGTCACCTCGGCCGCCAGCACGATCAAGGGTGTGCGGCTCTTCGCCGCCTCCGCGATGCCGGTCATCGCGTTCGTCAGGCCGGGTCCCTGATGGACGCTGACCACCGCGGCCTCGCCGCTGGTCCGGGCGTAGGAATCCGCCATCGTGGTCGCGCCGCCCTCATGGCGTGCGGCGACGAACCGCGCGCCCGCGGCGATCATCGCGTTGGTGACATGGAAGTTGCCCGATCCGACGACCCCGAAGACCTGGTGGACGCCGGCCGCGCACAGTGCCCGGCCGACCGCTTCCGAGACCTTCATCCGCGCTCCACCAGGGCCAGAACGCGCGCGGGGGCACCGGAGCCGGTGACGATCGGCAGGGGGCCCGCGACGACGACGGCGCCGGTCGGGGGCAGCGCGGCCAGGTTCTGCAACTGCGTCAGGCCGTACTTGTCGCTGCCCATGAGAGAGGAGTGGCAGGGAAAGGCGGGGTCGAAGGAGTGCGCGGCGCCTGCGTCCGTGCCCACCGTCTCGACGCCCAGGCCGAGCACAGGTGACTCCTCGGCGACCCAGCGGGCGCACCGCGGCGACAGACCCGGGGTGTGCGGGCCGTTCTCGTCGGCGTTGAGGAACGCCTCCTGGGAGTGCGAGCGGGCGTCCCAGCCGGTGCGCAGCAGCAGCCAACCGCCCTCCGGCAAGGGGCCGTTCTCGGCCTCCCAGGCCTTCACGTGGTCGATCTCGACCAGGAAGTCGGGGTTCTCGGCGGCCTCGGCGGTGAAGTCCAGCACGGCCGCGGGCGCGATCAGACTGCGCGCCGGCACGGAGGCGACATCGGCGAGGTCCTTGCCGGTGACCCAGTGGTTCGGGGCGTCGAAGTGGGTGCCGGTGTGCTCGCCGCTGCGGAAGTTGTTCCAGTACCAGGCGGGGCCTCGGTCGTCGTACCGGCTGATCTCCTCCAGCTCGAAAACGGCGGTCTGGCCGAACTGGGGCGGCAGTTGGATCACCGGTGTCGACGACGACAAGGGTGACGTCAGATCGACGACTTCGATCGATCCACCGCGCAGTCCGGACACCAGCGCGGCAAGGACGGACGGCTCGGGCACGGCGCCTCCTCGAACGGACGGTGTTCGCACCGACAGCATCTCAGTACGGACCCGGCGACGGCAGCTTCCTGCTGCACCGCCGGGACCGGCGGCAGCACCCCCCGGATCGTCAAGGACAGGGGCAACGAGTCATACCGGCCCCGAAGGCCACGAACCCGAAACCGGGCTCTGCGAAGGAAGGCAATGGGCGGCTCGGTCCCGTGCGGCTGGGGCCGACCGCGCTCGGTGTGGTGCCGGCGGCCGTGGCGACCGGTGCCGTCGGCCCGGTCGACCTCGTGGCGCCGCTCGCCCCGCGGATCGCGCATCGGCTCACCCGTACCGCGCAGATCCCGCTGCTGTCGTCGGCCCTGACCGGCGCCACGATCGTGATCGTCGCGGACCTGCCGGCCCGCCGACCGCTCGCGCCGGTCGAGCTGCCCGTGGGCGTGCTCACCGCCGCCGTCGGGGCGCCGTATCCGATGTGGCTGATCGCTGGCACTCGCCGGGGTCGGGAGGGAACCTGAAGGGGCAGAATCGCGTTCTTGTCTGGTAACGGGGTGGCAGGTCGGCCTGCCGACGGGAACGAAGGTGACACGATGAGTGACAAGGCCCGGAAGCTGTTCGAGGCGCTCGACCTCGACCACAACGGGACCCTGACGCGCGCTGAGGTGATCATCGCCCTGCGGACGAAGGGGCCGTCGCTGGCCGCGTCGGGAGATCTGCCGATCTGGGGCCTGGGGGACGAGGACGCCTCCTCCGCACTGTTCGACGCCGCCGACCAGAACGGGGACGAGATGCTGACCCTGGAGGAGTTCGCGGCGGTGGTGGACCGCCGCTTCGGCTGGAGCTGAGCCGGAGCTCGGGAAGCACGGTGGTCACCGGCCCGCCGCTTCGTCGACCCGCTCGGCGACCCACGTCAGGAAGGTCCGGACGTCGGTGACGGGCAGTGCGGTCGCGGCGGTGCGGGGGCGCTCGTAGCTGCGCAGCGCGGCGGTGATGAGGGGTCGGAAGCGTTCCTCGGACGCGGCGACGGCCCGGGCCGCCCGGCGCTTTGCCTGCCAGCGGCCGGTGCGGCAGAAGCTCACCGAGCGGCAGCCGTTGAGTACCCGGTTGTCCGCGAGATGTCCCTCGGCGGCAGCGTGCTCGCGGACCGATGCGCGCAGGGCCGTCAGCAGGTCGGCGCGTGCGGGCTCGGCGATCACCTCGCCCGGCGGGCGGCCGTGCAGCGGCAGCCCCGACCGATGGGCGACGGAGCGGTCGATGACGTACCAGAACGCTGGTGACTCGGCAGGGTCGAAGCTGACCCGGCTCGGCAGCAGCGGCCCGGTGTTCAGGTCCATCAGATAGCCGCCCTCGCCGGACGGACGGGCCGCGAACTCCTCGTCGTAGACCACGAGTTCCAGCCCCGCGGCGGGACAGGGCAGCGCGGGGTGCGTGAGCGCGGCGGCGAGGTCGGACAGCGTCGGCCCGGGGAGGGGCGCGTCCACGACGACCGTCACGTCGGTGTCGCTGCGCCCGTGCCGGTAGTCACCGAGCGCGACGGAGCCGACCGCTACGACGCTCACCAGATGAGGGCCGCACACCGCGTGCGCGCGGCGGACGACCTCCTGGAGGTAGGGACGGAGTGCGGCGGGGACGGAGTGCGGTTCCGCGGGAGTCCGGGTCATACGGTCAGTGTCCGTGCCCGACACCCGACCCGGTGGGCCCGGCCACGCCCCGCGCAGACGCGCCCCCTGCGCGGGGCATGGCCGGCTCTCGGCTCAGGCCAGCTCGACCAGCAGGTCGCCGCCCTCGACCTGCTGGATGCGGTTGATGGCGAGCCTGGCCACCGTCCCGGCCTTCGCGGCGGTGATCGAGGCCTCCATCTTCATCGCCTCGATGGTGGCCACGGTCTCACCGGCCGCCACCTCGTCGCCCTCGGCCACCGTCAGGGTCACCACGCCGGCGAACGGCGCCGCCACATGCCCCGTGTTGCTGCGGTCCGCCTTCTCCGTCACCGGGACGTCCGAGGCGGCGGCCCGGTCACGGACCTGGATCGGCCGCAGCTGGCCGTTCAGGGTGGACATCACGGTGCGCATGCCGCGCTCGTCAGCGTCGCCGACGGCCTGCAGCTCGATCAGCAGCCGCACCCCGCGCTCGAGGTCGACGGCGTACTCACTGCCCGGGCGCAGCCCGTAGAAGAAGTCCTTGCTGTCCAGCACGCTGGTGTCGCCGAAGGTGTCCCGGTGCGTCTCGAACTCACGCGTCGGCGCGGGGAACAGCAGCCGGTTCAGGGTGCCACGCCGGTCCTTCGCCAGCCCCTCTCGGTCGTCGGTGCTCAGTTCCTGCACGGGCTTGGCCTCGGCCCGGCCCCGCAGCGCCTTGGTGCGGAACGGCTCGGGCCAGCCGCCGGGCGGGGTGCCCAGCTCGCCGCGCAGAAAGCCGATGACGGAGTCGGGGATGTCGAACCTGTCGGGGTCCTGCTCGAAGTCCTGCGGGGACACGCCGGCGCCCACCAGGTGCAGCGCCAGGTCGCCCACCACCTTCGACGAGGGCGTGACCTTCACCAGCCGGCCCAGCATGCGGTCGGCGGCGGCGTACATCGCCTCGATCTCCTCGAACCGGTCGCCAAGGCCCAGGGCGACCGCCTGGGTGCGCAGGTTGGAGAGCTGCCCGCCGGGGATCTCGTGGTGGTAGACCCGGCCGGTCGGCGACGCCAGGCCCGCCTCGAAGGGGGCGTAGACCTTGCGGACGCTCTCCCAGTACGGCTCCAGGTCGCCGACGGCCTGGAGGTCCAGGCCGGTGGGGCGCTCGGAGTGGTCGGTGGCGGCGACGATCGCCGACAGCGACGGCTGCGAGGTGGTGCCCGCCATGGACGCCACGGCCCCGTCCACCGCGTCCGCGCCGGCCTGGATCGCGGCCAGGTAGGTGGCGAGCTGGCCGCCGGCGGTGTCGTGGGTGTGCACGTGGACCGGCAGGTCGAACTCCCGGCGCAGCGCCGACACCAGCTTCGCCGCGGCCGGTGCCCGCAGCAGGCCCGCCATGTCCTTCACGGCGATGACATGGGCGCCGGCATCGACGATCTGCTCGGCCAGGCGCAGGTAGTAGTCCAGGGTGTACAGGCGTTCCGCCGGGTCGGACAGGTCGGAGGTGTAGCACAGGGCGACCTCCGCGACGCCGGTGCCGGTCTCCCGTACCGCCTCGATCGCGGGCCGCATCTGGTCGACGTCGTTGAGGGCGTCGAAGATGCGGAAGATGTCGATGCCGGTGGCGGCCGCCTCCTGCACGAAGGCGTCGGTCACCTCGGTGGGGTACGGCGTGTAGCCGACGGTGTTGCGGCCGCGCAGCAGCATCTGCAGGCAGATGTTCGGCGCCGCCTCCCGCAGGGCCGCGAGGCGCTCCCACGGGTCCTCGGCGAGGAAGCGCAGGGCGACGTCGTAGGTCGCGCCGCCCCAGCACTCCAGGGACAGCAGCTGGGGCAGGGTGCGCGCCACGACGGGGGCGACGGCGAGCATGTCCTTGGTGCGCACCCGGGTGGCGAGCAGCGACTGGTGGGCGTCGCGGAAGGTGGTGTCGGTGACGCCGATGGTCGGCGAGGCGCGCAGCCAGCTCGCGAAGCCCTCCGGGCCGAGTTCGGCGAGCTTCTGCCGGGTCCCGGCGGGCGGCTCGCCGGCGGGCAGCGCGGGCACCTTGGTCAACGGGTCGAGCAGATCGGGCCGCTCGCCGTGCGGCCTGTTGACGGTGACGTCGGCCAGGTACGTCAGCAGCTTGGTGCCGCGGTCGGCGGAGTGACGGGCGGTCAGCAGGTGCGGGCGCTGCTCGATGAACGACGTGGTGACCCGGCCGGCCTGGAAGTCGGGGTCGTCGAGAACCGCTTGCAGGAAGGGGATGTTGGTGGCCACACCGCGGATGCGGAACTCGGCGACGGCGCGCCGGGCGCGGCCCACCGCGGCGGCGAAGTCCCTTCCCCGGCAGGTGAGTTTGACCAGCATGGAGTCGAAGTGCGCGCTGATCTCGGTGCCGGCGTGGGTGGTTCCGCCGTCGAGGCGGATACCCGAGCCGCCCGGCGAGCGGTAGGCGCTGATCCGGCCGGTGTCCGGGCGGAAGCCGTTGGCCGGGTCCTCGGTGGTGATACGGCACTGGAGGGCCGCGCCGCGCAGCCTGACGGTCTCCTGGGCGAGACCGAGGTCGGCCAGTGTCTCGCCGGCGGCGATGCGCAACTGCGACTGCACCAGGTCGACGTCGGTGACCTCCTCGGTCACCGTGTGCTCGACCTGGATGCGCGGGTTCATCTCGATGAAGACGTGGTTGCCGTCGCGGTCGAGCAGGAACTCCACGGTGCCGGCGTTGCGGTAGCCGATCTGCCGGGCGAAGCGCACGGCGTCGGCGCAGATCCTGTCGCGCAGTTCCGGGTCGAGGTTCGGCGCGGGCGCCAGCTCGATCACCTTCTGGTGGCGGCGCTGCACCGAGCAGTCCCGCTCGAAGAGGTGGATGACGTCGCCCTGCCCGTCGGCGAGGATCTGCACCTCGATGTGGCGGGGCTCGACGACGGCCTTCTCCAGGAACACCGTGGCGTCGCCGAACGCGGACGCCGCCTCGCGGGACGCCGCCTCGATGGACTCGCGCAGCTGCGCGGGTTCCTCGACGCGGCGCATACCGCGGCCGCCGCCGCCCGCGACGGCCTTGACGAACACGGGGAAGCCGATGGCGTCGGCGGCGGCGACGAGCTCGTCCACGTCGTTGGACGGCGCCGACGATCCGAGCACGGGCACGCCGGCCTCGCGCGCGGCGGCCACCGCGCGGGCCTTGTTGCCGGTCAGCTCCAGGATGTCCGCGCTCGGTCCGACGAACGTGATGCCCGCTTCTTCGCAGGCCCGCGCCAGATCGGGGTTCTCGGAGAGGAATCCGTAGCCCGGATAGACGGCGTCCGCTCCCGCCCGGCGAGCCGCACGGACGATCTCCTCCACGGACAGGTAGGCCCGCACCGGATGTCCGGGCCGGCCGATCTCGTACGCCTCGTCGGCCTTCAGCCGGTGCAGGGAGTTGCGGTCCTCGTGCGGGAAGACGGCGACGGTGCGCGCGCCCAGCTCGTAGCCTGCGCGGAAAGCGCGAATCGCGATCTCACCGCGGTTGGCGACCAGCACCTTGCGGAACATTCTTGATCCCTTCAGCCTGCCGGAGACGGACACCCATGGTGTCGGCGGCTCCCCCATTACGCCATGTGAGCCGGGCCACTCACCGGTCGGCGGCCGCCCGGTCATCGTCCCCACGGGTACCCAGGTGACCGGACGGGCCTACGCTGTCTGTGAGCCTTCTGTGCGGTCGAGGGTGGTGTGAGCGAGGTGCCCTCATGGTCGGCGCGATACACCGCGATCCGCGTCCGCGTGACGCGGTCGACGAACTGCCGGCGCGGCTGATGTCCGCGGCGGGGCACGCGGGCGTGTTCGAGGACCTTCTCCCGCTGGCGCTCTGGGTGGTCGACGGGGACGGGCGCCTTGCGCAGTGGTCGCTCGCCGCTCAGGACCTGCTCGGTCACACACCGGAGCAGATGGTGGGCCAGGACGCCAAGCGGGTGCTGGTGCCCGAGGTGAACCACGAGCTGGCCGACCGGCTGGGCCGGGCGGTGCAGACGGGCGCCGCCGTCGTCGCGCGGCTGCCGGTCCGGCACAGCGACGGATCTCTCGTCGACATGGAGCTGTGGCACTGCCCGATCGCGGACGCCCAGGGGCGCACCGGCGTGCTGGCCATCGCCGCGGAGACGTCGGCGGTGGAGCGGATGCGGGACGCGCTGGCGGCCCTGGAAGGACTGTTCACCCAGTCCCCGATCGGCCTGGCCATGCTCGGCCCCGATCTGCGGTTCCTGCGGGTCAACGAGGCACTGGCCCGGATCAACGGCGTCCCGGTGGCCGAGCACGTCGGCAGACGCGTGACCGAGATCGCCGCGGGCACCGAGCCGCTGGAGTCGGTGATGCGGCGGGTCCTCGACCGGGGTGAGGCGGTGGTGGACTACCGGTACACCAGCGCGTCGGCGGACCCGGAACGGCAGCGGACGTGGTCCTGCTCCTACGCCCCCCTGCTCGGGGGTGCCGGGCAGCGGGTGGGCGTGATCGCCTCGCTGATCGACGTCACGCGGGAGCAGCGGGCGCATCTGGAGGCCGAGCGGGCGCGGCGGCGGCTGGCGCTGCTGGCGGAGGCGGGCACGCAGATGGGTTCCACGCTGGATCTGACGCAGACGGCGCAGGAGGTGGTCCGGGTCCTGGTGCCCCGGCTCGCGGACTCCGCCGACGTCCAGCTGCTGGAGGAGGCGGTGGCCCCGGACGAGACCGCCGCGTCGGCACACGGCGTGGTCCGGCGGGCCGCGGCGTCCTTCACGGATCCGGCCGCGCCGGCCGATCACCTCGCGGTCGGCAGGACGCTCCAGGTTCCGCCCGGGTCGGTGTACGAGCGGGTCATCAGCGAGGGCCGGCCGATGAACCTGTACCTGTCCGACATCGGCCCGCTGATCCCCGGCCCCGACGCCGACCCGCTGCGCGAGTACCTGCGTGCCCGGGTGCGGGCGGCCCGGCTGATCCCGATGGTTGCCCGGGGCACGGTGCTCGGCGCCGTGGTGGTGACCCGTACCCGGGGCCACGAGCCCTTCGACGACCAGGACACCCTGCTGATCGACGAGCTGGTGGCACGGGCGGCGCTGAACATCGACAACGCGCGCATGTACAGCCGGGAGCGGGATGCGGCGCTCACCCTCCAGCGCAGCCTGATGAACCCGTCCCTGCCCGCCGTCGGCGGACTGGAGCTCACCGCCCGCTATCTGCCGGCCGGCGACCACGAGGTGGGCGGAGACTGGTTCGACGTGATCGCCCTGCCGGACGGCCGGACGGCGCTGGTGATCGGGGACGTGATGGGGCACGGCATCCACGCGGCGGCGGTCATGGGCCAGCTGCGCACCGCCGTGCGGACCCTGGCGCGCCGCAGCACGCCGCCCGACCAGGTGCTGCGCTCCCTGGACGCCACCGTGGCCGACCTGGGCGACAACGAGATGGCCACCTGCCTGTACGCCGTGCACGACCCGGCCGACGGCAGCTGTGTGATCGCCAGAGCGGGCCATCCCCCGCCCGTGGTCGCCGACGCCCGAGGGGCGGTCGCGTTCCTGGACGGACCGGCGGGTCCGCCGCTGGGCGTGGGCGGGCAGGACGGCGAGGTGCAGGAGGTGGTCCTCGCGCCGCACAGCCTTCTGGTGATCTACACCGACGGTCTGATCGAGGCCCGCGGCACCGACCTCGACCAGGGCATGCTCCGCCTGGCGCGCGAGCTGCGGCATCCGGAGCATCCGCTGGAACGGGTCTGCGACGACCTGCTGGCCCATCTGATGCCCGAGGTGGCGGACGACGACGTGGCGGTCCTCATCGCCCGGGCGCTGCCCCGATGAGCTGGGCCGCAGGCCGGTCGTGGGTGTCCCTGGCGGGGGCGCCCCGGACGCGACGACGAAGCGCGTGATGTCCGTTCGGCCGATACTGGGAGTGAGCCGCTACGAATCCGAGCACGCGCGAGGCCAGGACCGGCCGGGGCGCCGCACCGCGAGCCCCGGGAACGGCGCGAGATGGGTGGGCGATGCACGACACATCCCCGACGTCGCTCAGTGAGAGCCCGGAGGATCCGTTCTCGGTGCACCGATCCGCGTCGGCGGTGCTGGACGACCACGGACGCGTCGTCGCGTGGAGCGACCAGGCCACCGCACTCCTCGGGTACGACGCCGACGAGGTGCTGGGCCGTCCCGTGCGCGAGGTCCTGGTCGCCGACGGGGACGAGGCCGTGATCGCCCGGGCGACCGCCGCGTGCCGGCGCGAGCGCGGCTGGTTCGGGCTGCTGCCGGTGCGCAACCGTGCGGGTCACCGCGTGTTCGTGGGGTTCAGGGCCCGGCGGGTGCGGCGGCTGGACGCCGCCGACGAGTGGCTTCTGGTCGGCTCGCTCGCCGAGGACGTCGCCCAGTGGGAGATCGACCGGTCGGTGCTGGACGGCTTGTTCCGCCGGTCGCCGGTGGGGGTCGTGGTGCTCGGCCCGGACCTGCGCGTACTGCGGGTGAACCGGGCGATCGCGCGGTTCGGCGGGCTGCCGCCGAAGGCGTACCGCGGGCGGCGGGCCGGAGAGTTCCTGTTCGGCCCCGACGCGGACCAGGCCGAGGCCAAGCTGCGGTCGGTCCTGGAGACGGGTCAGCCGGTGATCTTCGCCGAGCAGCACGCGCGGCTGCTGCACGACCCCCACCGGGAGCTGGTGATCTCCATCTCGGCGTTCCGGATGCAGGACCCGTCCGGGCGGGTGCTGGGCGTCACCGAGATCGTGGAGGACGTCACCGAACGCCATCGGGCGCGGCGGCGGCTTGCGTTGCTCAACGAGGCCGGCACCCGGATCGGCAGGACCCTGGACGTCGCCACGACCGCGCGTGAGCTGGCCGAGGCCGCGGTTCCCGAGCTCGCCGACGCCGTCTCGGTGGACCTGCTGGAACCGGTGTCCCGGGGTGAGGAGCCGGCCCCGGACTCGATAGGCCCGCTGCGCAGGATGGCGGCCCGCAGCATCCAGCCCGAGGCGACGGCGGTGATGTATCCGGAGGGCCATCTGTTCTTCTTCCCGGAGCGGACCGCGCCGACGAAGTGCCTGGCCGAGCGGCGTCCGGTGCTGCTGCCCGTCCTTGAGGGCAACTCCGGGTGGTTCGCCGCCGAGCCGGAGCGGGCCGCGCGGGCGCTGGCGATGGGGGTCCACTCCCTGATGGTGGTGCCGCTGGCCGCGCGCGGCGTGATCCTGGGGCTGGTCTGTCTGTGGCGCTCCAAGCAGCCGGAGCCGTTCGAGGAGGACGATCTGACCCTGGCGGTGGAGTTCGCCGCCCGGGCCGCGGTCTGCATCGACAACGCCCGCCGCTACACCCAGCAGCACAACGCCGCCGAGGCCCTCCAGCGCAGCCTGCTGCCGGGCGAGGTGCCCGCGCACCCGGCGCTGGAGACGGCCCACCGCTATCTGCCCGCGCAGGCCTCCACGGGGGTCGGCGGTGACTGGTTCGACGTCATCCCGCTGTCGGGGCTGCGGGTCGCGCTGGTGGTCGGCGACGTGGTGGGCCACGGCATGCACGCCTCGGCGACGATGGGCCGGCTGCGCGCCGCCGTGCGGACCCTCGCGCACCTCGACCTGGCCCCGGACGAGGTCCTGGCCCGGCTGGACGACCTGGTGGACCAGCTGGCCACCGAGCAGCGGCAGGCCGAGGACACCCCGCAGATCATGGGCGCGACCTGCGTGTACGCGATCTACGACCCGGTCTCCCGGCACTGCGCGGTGGCCCGTGCGGGCCATCCGCCGCCGACGGTGCTGGGGCCCGACGGCAGGTTGTGTGCCCTCGACGTCCCCGCCGGACTGCCGCTCGGCCTCGGCGGGCTGCCGTACGAGACGGCCGAGCTCGAACTGGCGGAGGGCAGCCTGATCGCCCTGTACAGCGACGGCCTGCTGCTGGCCGGTGACCGCGACATCGACCAGGGACTGACGCTGCTGCACGACACGCTGACCGGTCCGGCGCGGTCGCTGGAGCACACGTGCAAGGCGGTGGAGGACGCGATGCTGCCGGACCGGCCCGCCGACGACGTCACGCTGCTCCTCGGCCGGACGCGGGTGCTGGCGGCCGAGGACGTGGCCACCTGGGAGCTGCCCGCCGAGCCGACGGCGGCCGGCCGGGCCCGGGCGCTGGTGACGGAGCGGCTGACGGAGTGGGGCCTGGAGGAGCTGGCCTTCACCACCGAGCTGATCGTCAGCGAGCTGGTCACCAACGCCTACCGGTACGCCGGCGGGCCGGTGGTGCTGCGGCTGATCCGCAACGGCCATCTCATCTGCGAGGTCTCCGACTCCAGCAGCACCTCGCCGCATCTGCGCCAGGCCCGCAGCACCGACGAGGGCGGCCGCGGTCTGTTCCTGGTGGCCCAGCTCTCCGAGCGCTGGGGTACCCGCTACGGGCGCAACAGCAAGACCATCTGGACCGAGCAGCTCCTGTCGCCGGAGCCGGCCGGTCCCGGCATCTGAGGCGTCACGCCCCGTTCGGGCGGGCGCGGTGGTGGTGCAGACGGCCCGAGAGCCGGTGGTACGCGGCGCCGAGCACCGCCGCCTGGAACAGGGCTCCGACGACGACACCGGCCCACGGCAGCACGCCCGGCAGCATCAGGAACAGCCAGGACGTCGGCCCGGTGACGACGAAGGCCCATATCCCGGCGAGGCTCGCGTCCTGGTGCTCGACGAACAGGGCGTCCACGCCCGTCCAGACCAGGACGGCGACCACCAGCCCGAGATAGGCCAGCGCCGCCGGATTGAACAGGTGGTGGCGCGTCACCTGGACGAAGGAGCGCTGAGAACCGGCCATGTCGAACTCCCTGAGGTCGTGATCGGTTCCCCACGATGCCCCGAGCCGTCCCCTCGCGGCCTGAGTAGCCGTACTCACCTCGGCCGCGCACACGTACCCAACTCGGCCGGGAGAACCCCGGCCGGGCGTCAGTCCGTCGGTACGGCGGCCGGCAGGCCGAGCGCGCCGGCCACGTGGCGCCAGATGGCGGCGAGCGCCGAGTCGAGGGTGACCGTCGGGTCGCGCAGCATCAGCCGGATGCCGTAGCCGTCGCTCAGGGACAGCACCAGGGTGCTGAGGTCGTCGACGTCGGCCGGGCTGAACTCGCCGGAGTCGATGCCGCGCCGTATCGCGTCGGACACCCAGCCGTGCAGCTGGGCGTACAGGTCGACGGCGAAGACCCGGGTGGTCTCGTCGCGCAGGGCCCGCACCCACAGTTCCTGCCACAGCCGCCAGTCCTGGTGGAGTTCGGGGTCGGTGGGCAGCAGGTTGCGCACGATGCGGGCCAGGATGACCGCCGCCGGCGCAGTCCCCGCGTCACGGTCGACGTCGAGGGCGGTGCTGGCGAAGGAGTGCGTCATCGCCTCGGTGAACAGCTTCTCGCGGGTGTCGAAGTGGTAGTGCAGCAGCGCTGTCGACACACCGGCCCGCTCGGCGACCATGCGCATGCGGATCTTCTCGAAGCCGATGTCGGCGATGACCTCGCACGCCGCGGTCAGGATGCGCTCGCGTGTGTCTGCCGTGCGCACCTTGGTGGCCACCGTGCGGCTCCCCTCGTTCGGTCGTCCTTCGCCATGACCATCTTCCCTCACGGCCGCCCCGCGGGTACCGGCGCCGCACGCCCAGGTTGTCCGTCGTACACGTGGAAGCCGCGCCCGGACTTGCGCCCCAGCAGGCCCGCCTCCACCATCCGCGACAGCAGCGGGGGCGGCGAGTACTGGGGCTCACGGAACTCGGCGTACAGGGACTCGGCGATGGCCCGGGTGGTGTCGAGGCCGATGAGGTCGGTCAGGGCCAGCGGGCCGAGCGGGTGCGCGCAGCCCAGGACCATGCCGCGGTCGACGTCCTCGACGGTCGCGCTGCCCGACTCCACCATGCGGATGGCGGCCAGGAGATAGGGCACGAGCAGCGCGTTGACGACGAACCCGGCCTTGTCGCGGGTGCGGACGACCTCCTTGCCGAGCGTGCCGGTCACGAACTCCTCGGCCCGCTGGGCGGTTGCGGACGAGGTGAGCAGCGACGGAACGAGTTCGACGAGCCGCAGGACGGGCACGGGGTTGAAGAAGTGCACGCCGACGACACGGTCCGGGCGGGACGTGGCGGCGGCGAGCCTGATGACCGGGATGGACGAGGTGTTGGTCGCGAGGATGGTGCGGTCGTCGGTGGCGACGGAGTCGAGGCGGGTGAACACGTCGGCCTTGAGGCGTTCGTCCTCGGCGACCGCCTCGATCACCAGGTCGTGTTCGTGCAGGGCCTCGATCTCGTCGACGACGGTGATCAGGTCCGCGGCCCTGTCGCGTCGCGCGGCGTCGATCCTGCCGTTCGCGGCGGCCCGGTCGAGCGAGCGCAGGACGCGGAGGCGGCCCGTGCGGGCGGCCTCCGCGTCGCGCTCCACGACCGTGACCGGCACGTCGGCCCGTGCGCACACCTCGGCGATGCCCGCGCCCATCAGACCGCAGCCCACCACCCCCACGCGCCGGATGTCGGTCATGTCTCTCCCTTTCTCGTCCGTTGCGGCACGCGTCACGCGACCGGCAGGTCCAGGACCCCCGACCCGCGCTTGATGAGCTCATTGGCGACGATCAGCCGCTGGATCTCGGAGGTGCCCTCCCAGATCCGGTCCACGCGCAGCTCGCGGTAGAGCCGTTCGACGGCGTACGCGCGGTCGTAGCCCCGGCCGCCGTGGATCTGCAGGCACCGGTCGACCACCCGGCCGGACGCCTCGCTCGCCGAGAGCTTGGCGATGGCCGCCTTGGCGTGCAGCGTCTTGCGCTCCCCGGCCGGGGAGTGGTCGATCTCCCAGGCGACCTGGTGGGTGTAGGCACGGTTGACGGCGATGTCCACGGCGCAGTCCGCGAGCATGCCCTGGATCAGCTGGTACGAGGAGATCGGCGCCCCGAACTGCTCCCGCTCCACGGCCCAGTCCCGGGACAGCTCCAGCGCCCGCTCGGCGGCGCCGATGGTGCGGGCGGCGATCATCAGGCGCTCCTCGGTGAACCAGGAGCGGGTGATGTCGTAGCCCTCGCCGATGGCGCCGAGCACGGCGTCCTCGCCCACCTGCACATCGGTGAAGGTGAACTCGGGGTGCTCGTAGACGAAGGTGTGCATGAAGCGCGGGACGCGCGTCATCTCGATGCCGGGGGTGTCCTTGTCGACGAGGAAGAGGGTGGGTGCGCGCTCCGGGCCGGCCGCGGCGAGCACGATCATGAAGTCGGCGTGGTCGCCGACGGTGACGAACCACTTCTCGCCGTTGAGCACCCAGCCCGCGTCGTTCCTGGTGGCGGTGGTGGCGAGGTTCTGCGGGTCGGAACCCGCGGCGCGCTCGGTGACGGCGTAGCAGTCGCGCCGCTCCCCCTTGATCACCGGGACGAGGAAGCGCTCGCGCTGCTCCGGGGTGCAGAACCGCAGCGCGTTCGCGGGACGCCACACCATGTCCCACAGGGCGCCGGTGAGCCGGCCCAACTCCTCCTGCACGGTCACCTGTTCGGCGATGGTGAGGCCGGCGCCGCCCCATTCGGCGGGCATGTTGACGGCCTGGAGTCCGGCATCCAGCACGGCGTCACGGATCTTGGCGTGCGCGTCGGCGGGCAGGCCGTTCTCCTCCTCGCACTGGTTCTCGTAGCCGGCGATGAAGTCGGTGAGGGCACGGGCCCCGGCCTTGAGCCGGGCCTGGCGCGGGGTGAGACGGAAGTCCATGGAAGTCCTCGCTGTGCGGTGTCGGGGAGACGGGTTTCAGTGGGTGGGCAGGGCCAGGGCGCGGGTGCCGCGCTTGATGAGCTCGTTGGCGATGATCAGCCGCTGGATCTCGGAGGTGCCCTCCCAGATCCGGTCGACGCGCAGCTCGCGGTACATGCGCTCGACGGGGTAGGCGCGGTCGTAACCGCGGCCGCCGAAGATCTGCAGGCAGCGGTCGGCGACCCGGCCTGCGGCCTCGCTGGCGGCGAGCTTGGCGGTGGCTGCCTTGGCATGCAGGGTCTTGCGGTCGGTGCCGGGCTGGTCGGCCTCCCAGGCGACCTGGTGGGTGTAGGCACGGTTGACGGCGATGTCCACGGCGCAGTCCGCGAGCATGCCCTGGATCAGCTGGTACGAGGAGATCGGCGCCCCGAACTGCTCCCGCTCCACGGCCCGGTCCCGGGCGAGCTGGAGGGCGCGCTCGGCGGCGCCGACGGTGCGGGCGGCGATCATCAGGCGTTCGTCGGTGAACCATTCCTTGGTCAGCTCGTAGCCGTTGCCGACGCCGCCGAGCACGTCCTCGTCGGCGACGAAGACGTCGGTGAAGGTGAACTCGGGGTGCCCGTTGACGGCGGAGTGCATGAAGCGCGGCACGCGGGTCATCTCGACGCCGGGCGCGGCCTTGTCGACGAAGAACAGCGTGGGCAGCTTCTCGGGACCGGCGTCCGCCTGCACCAGCAGGAAGTCGGCGATGTCGCCGCAGGTGACGAACCACTTCTCGCCGTCGAGCAGCCAGCCGCCCTCGGTGCGGGTGGCCGTGGAGGTGCCGGAGGACGGGTCGGAGCCGGCGCCCGGCTCGGTGACGGCGAAGGCGTCGAACCGCTCGGCGCGGATCACCGGCAGCAGGTACTTCTCGCGCTGCCGCTCGTCGCCGTGGGCGAGGACGTTGGCGGGCCGCCAGGGGATGTCCCACAGGCAGTTGGTGACCTTGCCGAACTCCTCCTCGACGATGACCTGGTCGAGCAGGCTCAGGCCCGCCCCGCCCCACTCGGCGGGCATGTTGATGGCGTAGACCCCGGCGTCCATCGCGGCACGGGTCAGTTCGGTGACGAGTTCCTGCGGCAGGGGTCCGCCGGCCCGCTCGGACTGGTCCTCGTACCGCATCAGCAGCCGGGCGTACTCGGCGGCGCGACGCTTGAGGTCGGCCTGCTCGGGGGTGTAGCGCATGTCCATGGGGACCTCTTCCGGGGTCGGTCGGGCGGGTGCGGCTCGGTCAGGCGAGTACGGCGCGGGAGTCGAGGGCGAGGACTCCGTCGGGCCGTACGAGAAGGGGGTTGACCTCGATCTCGGCGATCTCGGGGTGGGCGGCGGCGAACGCGGTGAGGGTCTCCACGGCCCGGGCGGCCGCCTCGACGTCGACGGCCGGCCGGCCGCGGACCCCGTCGAGCAGGGCGGCGGTGCGCAGCCCGCGCAGCAGGTGCAGGGCGCGGTCGGCGGGGACGGGGGCGAGGGTGAAGGCGATGTCGTGCAGTGCCTCCGCGAGCACTCCGCCGAGGCCCACCATGGCGACCGGGCCGAAGCGCGGATCGCGGTTGACGCCGACGATCAGCTCGATGGCGTCGGTGAGGTCGGCCATGGCCTCCACGGAGTAGGAGGGGGCGCCGAGCCGGGCGTGCATCTCCCGGAAGGCGGCGAGCAGTTCGTCCGGGCCGGCGAGGCCGAGAGCCACTCCCCCGGCGTCGGACTTGTGCAGCAGATGCAGGGCCTTGAGGACGTACGGCCCGCTGAACTCCCCTGCTGTGGCGAGCAGTTCGGACTCGTCGTGGATCTCGCGTGCGGCGGGGAAGGCGAGTCCGGCCGCTTCGAGGGCTCTGCGGGTCTCCAGGTAGCCGGTCTCCCGCAGCGGGGTCGCGGGGCTGGGCAGGGGTGTCACGCCGGTGTGCGGTGCGCGGGGCGCGGCGGCGGCGAGTGCGCGGGCGGCGTCCTCGGTGGCGCCGAAGACCGGCACACCGGCGGCGGCGAGGGTTCGGCAGCTGGGCGAGTCGGGGTACATCGACTGCACGACCAGGGGTTCGGCGATGGCACGGTGCCGGGCGGCGATGAGGCGAGCGGCGGCCTGTTCCCCTTCCGCGAGCGCCCTGCCGCCTCCGCCGAGTCCGCCCTCGGCGGAGGCGTAGCCTCCGAAGTAGCCGGTCATCAGCACGGCGTCGGCCTCCTCGGCGGCCAGCAGCGCTGCAATGGTCTCCGCGTAGGAGCCGGGGTCCTGCTCACCCATTCCTGCGAGGTCCACCGGGTTGGCGACGGCCGACTGCTCCCACAGCGCTTCACGCAGCAGCTCCCGCGTCGGCTCGCGCAGTTCGGGCACGGTCAGCCCGGCCGCCTCGACGGCGTCGGCGGCGATGACGCCGTGCCCTCCGCCGTCGGTGAGTACGGCGACACGGCGGCCCGCGGCCCGGCGTCCGCCGTTCAACGCGGCGAGGACGACGGTGAGTTCGCGCGGGCTGGCGACCAGTTCCACGCCGGCGTCCCGGCAGGCGGCGGCCACCACGTCGGCCGAGGTGGTCAGCGCCCCGGTGTGCGACTGGGCGCTGCGCGCGGAGGCGTCCCCGCGGCCGGCGGTGAGCAGCACCACGGGTTTCCCGGCGCCGGCGGCCGCCTCGGCGAAGGCACGTCCGTCGCCGAAGTCCTCGGCGTACACCGCGATGGCCCGGGTGCCCTCGTGCCGGGCGCAGTCGGCGAGCAGGTCGACGAGGGTGACGTCGGCCTGGTTGCCGAGCGAGACGAAGCGGGAGAAGCCCAGGCCGTGCGGGCGGAAGCGGAGCTGGAGTTCGAGGGCGAGGTTGCCGCTCTGGCTCAGCAGCGCGACGCCGCCGGGTGTGAAGGTGTCGGAGGCCAGGAACAGGTCGGTGGTGTTGTCGGCCAGGCCCAGGCAGTTGGGCCCGACCATCACCGCTCCGGCGGCGCGCACCCGTTCGGCGACGGCTTCCTGTCTGGCGCGTCCGGCGTCGCCGGTCTCGGCGAAGCCCGCGGTGATCGCGACGATCGCCCGGGCCCCGCACCGCAGGGCCTCGTCGACGGCGTCCTCGAACCCGGCGGCGGGCACGGAGACCACCGCCAGGTCGACGGGTTCGCCGACCGCGCTCAGGCTGGGCGCGGCGGTGCGGCCGAGGACGGTGCCGCCGCGCCGGTTGACGAGGTGGACGGGCCGGCGGCCGCCCGCGCGGATGGCCTGGGCGGCGATGGCGTGGCCGTACTTGGCCGGGTCGTCGCTGGCTCCGACGACGGCGACCGATACGGGGTCGAAGAGGGCCGAGAGGTCGCGTCCCATGTCACTTCACCAGCCGCAGCGCGGAGTTGGGGCAGGCGGCGACGGCGGCCTCGGCGGCTTCCCGGTCGCCCGGCGGCACCTCGGTCACCCGCGGCTTCGCGTAGCCCCATTCGTCGAGGTCGATCAGCTCGGGTGCGGGTTCCTGGCACAGGCCGTAGCCCTGGCAGCGGGTGGAGTCCAGCAGCAGTTTCATGGTGCGGTCCTTTCGGCGCGGCTCGGCGCGGTGAGGTCCGGGGGTGGGGAGGAGCCCGGGGGGTGGGGAGGAGCCCGGGGAATGGGGATACGGCTCAGGGCACCGGCACGGTGAAGCGGCGCCCGTCCTCGGGTGCCGTGCTCGCGCAGTCGGGGCAGGCGGAGCGGGCGTGGGCGTCGACCACGTCGGGGAAGTGGGCGAGGAGGGTGGCGACGACGCGGGCGGCGGCGTCCAGCAGTCCGCAGGCCCCGCGGCCGGGCAGCTGCTGTGACCAGCGGTGGAGCTGGGCGATCAGGTCGAGGTCCGCCTCGCCGCAGGCGACGGCCTGGAGGGCCTTGGTCATCGCCCCGGTGCCGGAGAGGCACACCCCGCACTGCCGGGCGCTCTGGGCACCGAGGTAGGCGGCGGCCTCGACGGCCACCGCGACCGGGCAGTCGTTCGGGTGCAGGAAGTGCAGCGCACCGCAGCCGAGGGCTGCGCCGGCCGCTTTCAGGCTGTCGTGGTCGAGCGCCAAGCCGTACCAGCCCCCGCCGTGCAGCCCGCCGAACATTCCGCCCAGCAGGACCGCCCGGGCCCTGCCGTGCCCGCACACGGTGGCGAGGAACCCGACGTTCGTACCGGCCGGCACTTCCGCGAGAGCGGCACCGCCGACACCACCGGAGAGGGTCACCAGATGGCTCGCCGCGACGGCGTCCGCCTCGTCGGGGCGCGAGTGCATCAGGGCGACACGGGCCAGCGTCTCCACGTTGGCGACCAGGGTGGGCGCCCCGCCGACTCCGCTCTCGAACGGGCGCGGGGGTTTGGCCGTGGGCAGCGCCGGGCCACCGTCGATGCACCGTACGACGGCGCTCTCCTCCCCCGCGACGTAGGTGTGCTCCGTCCGCACGACGTCGATGCGCAGTTCGGGGGAGCTTTCGGCGAGCGCCCCGCGCACGGCCCGCTCCGCGGCGGCGTCCGAGAGGTACACGAAGCCGCGCTCGGCGCCGGTGACGGCCGCGGCCAGCCGCAGTCCGTCGAGCACGGCATGCGGACGGTGCCGCAGCAGCCAGCGGTCCTTCACGGATCCCGGCTCGCCCTCCTCGCCGTTGGCGACGACGACGCGCGGGCCCGGTGAGTCGCGGACGGTACGGAGTTTGACGGCGGCGGGGAAACCGGCCCCGCCCCGGCCGCGCAGCCCCGCGGCGGCGATCCGGCCGAGCAGCCGGTCGGGCGCGACCAGCGGTGCGTAGCCCCCGGCGGCGAGGTATCCGTCGATGCCCTCGCCGGCGGTGCGGGGCGGCGCCACGAGGAGGCCGGCCCGTCCTTCGGGAAGGAGGGAGAACACGCCGGTCATTTGGTGCTCCAGGGCTCGCAGGGGCCGACGAGTGCGGGTGCGGGGCGTTCCCTCAGCCGTGCCAGCGCCCGTTCCAGTTCGCGTCGCTGGAGGGCGGTGCGGTCGTAGCCGGCTCCGGGCAGGCCGATCAGCATGCAGTGGTGGTCGAGGACGACCTCGCCGGCGAGCAGGGCCGCTCTCGGGTCGGTGGTCCGGGATCCGGCCGCCCGGACGACCAGGTCGGTGACCTCGCGCAGATAGCGCAGCCAGCCGCGCTGGGTGCCGCGCAGCACCAGTCGCTCGACGCGGTGCCGTTCGGCGGTGACGAGGGCCGACGGCGGGCGGCGGGCGGCCGGGGACCGCAGGGCGGCCACCGCTGCGGGCAGCTCCTGTTCGGGCTCCGGCGTGAGGCCGAGCCAGACGAGACTGCGGCGAACGCTCATGCGTGCCTCCGGGTTCGCTCCGTCTCCGGGTGGTCCGGGGACAGGGGTGGCGCGGCCATGACGTGGGACGGGGATGCTCCGCTGCCTGACGCGCCGGCGGGGGGCTGTGGTGGGTGTCCGGATCCGGACCTCCGACGTGGCGCGGACCTGCGGCCCGCGGGCTTGCGGAGGGCGCCTGGGCAACCGTCCGCGGGTGAGGTCCATCCGTCTGCACCGAGACTAACTAACTAATTAGTCAGCTCACAAGTCTTGACTTGCCATCGCCCGGGTCCCACTCTGACTAACCAATCAGTCAGCCGGATCTCGGCAGGTCCGGAAGTCGTACCTGCCCCCTGCCCCGGCTCATCCCTCACCGCCCATCGCCGCCGCAGCGGCGCGGAGGAGGACCCCATGAACCCCTCGACGACCCGGGCGGCGGAGCCGGTCTCCCCAGCCCCGCCGCAGCCGCCCCCCGAGCATCCCGGGGAGGCCCTGCCGGCCCGCTACTACACGGATCCGGCCATCGCTCGGGCCGAGACCGACCGCATCTTCGCCAAGTCCTGGCAGCTCGTCTGCCACGAATCCGACCTCCCGGGACCGGGCGCGCGGCTGACCGCCACCGCCGCCGGCCGGGAGGTGCTGGTAGTCCGCACCGAGGACGGCGACCTCGCCGCCCACCTCAATGTGTGCCGGCACCGCGGCACCCGGCTGGTCGCCGGCCCCGAGCCGTCGGGCAAGGCGATCCGCTGCCCGTACCACGGCTGGACCTACAAGCTGGACGGACGCCTGGTCGGCGCCCCCGAGGCCCGCCGCATCCCCTGCCTGGACAAGCCGAAGCTCGGGCTGCACCCGGTCAACGTGGAGTCCTTCCTCGGCTTCGTCTTCGTCAACCCGGACATGGAGGCGACCCCGCTCGCCGAGAGCTGCGCCGGACTCGCCGAGGCCGTCGGACGCTACACCGGGCCCGGTCTGGCGCCGGTCGGCAAGCACCGTATCCACCACCTGAAGGGCGTCGAGGAGCAGAACGCCAACTGGAAGGTGATCGTCGACAACTATCTGGAGGGCTACCACGTCCCGGTCGCCCACCCTGCGCTCATGCGGCTGCTCGACTACGCCGCGTACACGGTGGACGTACAGGAGAACTACGTCCTGTTCGAGTCACCCCTGCGCGACAAGCCCTCCGCGAACTGGACCGAGCGGCTCTACCAGCGCCTTGCGACGCCGATGCCGGGGCTGGTCGAGGCGGACCGGCGGGTTTGGCGGTACGCCGTGATCTACCCGAACACTCTCATCGACTTCTACCCTGACCACGTGCTCGCGTGGACCGCCCTGCCCACCGCCCAGGACCGGGCGGCGATCCCCGGCGCCTTCTACACCAAGGTCGGCGAGGGCATCCGCACCCGGCTGGCCCGGCGGCTCAACATCCGCATCGGCTGGGAGACCAACGACGAGGACGCCGAACTGGTGCAGCGCGTGCAGGCCGGGATGAGCACCCCCGGATTCGAGCCGGGGCCGCTGTCGCAGCGCGAGGCCGCGGTCGGCTGGTTCGCCCGCCGCGTCCGGGACGACCTGGAGGGGGACGCACGGTGACGCCCCCGCACACCTCGCCCGCACGCTCCGCCGTACTCCTCCCGTCGGCCAGGGCCTTATCCCGCGCCCTCTGAGCCGCGCACGCACCCTCCCCAGACCGGTTTTTCACTACGGAATCAGGGCCCGAAGTGAGCCGACCAGCCGGTCCCGCCCTGGAGTTGTGCCGTTCCTCGACGGAGAGGACGTCCATGTCCCCCGAAGTACCACCGCCGAACCGACGTGCCTTGCTGCGGGCGGGCGCCGGCGGCCTGCTGGCCGCGGCGGCCGGCGGCTGCGGGTTCATGCCCGCCAAGAAGCCCGACGCCGACCGGCTCGCCCCGGTCGACGCGCGCGTCGACGGCGATCTCGTCTACTTCAACTGGGCCGACTTCGTCGACCCGTCCGTGTTCAAGGGCTTCGAGAAGGAGTACGGCGTCAAGGTCATCCAGTCGAACTTCGACTCGATGGAAGGCATGGTCGCCAAGCTCAACGCGGGCAATCGCTACGACATCGTCTTTCCCACGGCCAAGTGGGCCCAGCGGCTGGCCAGGGGCGGCCGGCTGCGCCGTATCGACCACGCCCGGCTCACCAACTCCCAGGCCGTCTTCGGGACGTACGACTACTTCGCGGATCCCTGGTACGACCCCGGTTCGGCGCACACCGTACCCTTCACCGCGTACAAGACCGGCATCGGCTGGCGGCGCGACAGGATCGGTGAGCTCACCGGCTCCTGGCGGGACCTGTGGAACGACCGGGCCAAGGGCAAGGTCTTCCTGCTGGACGACCGCGACGAGGTGCTCGGCATGGGCGCCCTCGCGCTCGGCCTCGACGTCAGCACCGGCGACACCGGCGACCTGGACCGCATCACCTCCCTGCTGGGCACCCTGCGGCCGCGGCTGCGGGGCTTCTCCAGCGACAGCTACAACAACCTCCTCAACGGCAACGCGCTGATCCAGCAGGCGTGGAGCGGCGACATGGCCGCGATGCTCTACCAGGCCGACGACCCCTCCGTGTTCGGGTTCCAGGCCCCGAAGGAGGGCACGCCGATCAACTCCGACTGCTACGCCATCCCCTGGAACGCCCCGCACCCCGGCACGGCGATGCTCTTCATCGACTACATGCTGCGGCCGGAGAACGCGAAGAAGAACATCGAGTACATCGGCTACCCGATGCCGGTCGCGGGCACCGAGAAGACCTACGCCGACCTGGTCGAGCCCTTCCCCGAGTGCATGGTCACGCAGGACGACCTGAAGGCCGGCGTGTTCTTCCGCAACGGCGACCGCGCGGCGGAGGACGCCCGCGACACCGCCTGGACCCATGTGAAGGCGGGCTGAGACATGGCACTGCTCCGCCCCTCCCGCCCCCGCCGCCGGGACGACTCCGGCAACCGGATGTGGGTCTGGTTCATGCTGCCGGGCACCCTGTGGATGACCGGCTTCCTGATCGCCTCGCTGGCCCTCGTCGCCGTCCTCGCGGTCGGCACCACCGACGAGCTCGGCAACCCGCGCTTCGGCTTCGACCTGGCCGGCGTGCGCGCCCTCGCCGACCCCGCCTACACCGAGGTCCTGGCACGCTCCCTCGGCTACGCCCTGCTGACCTGCCTGATCTGTCTGCTGATCGCCTATCCGGTGGCGTACACGATCGCCCTGTACGGCGGCCGGTACAAGCACGCGCTGATCGCCGCGATCGTGGTGCCGTTCTTCGCCAACTACCTGGTGCGGATGTACGGCTGGTCGGTGGTCCTCTCCGACGACGGGCCGGTGCTGCGGGCCCTGCGCGCGGTCGGTCTGGCCGACGCGGGCACCAAGATCCTCAACAGTGGCTTCGGCGTCATCGCGGGACTGGTCTACGGCTTCGTCGTCTTCATGATCATCCCGCTGTACGCGGCGCTGGAACGCCTCGACGTCTCCCTCATCGAGGCCGGCCGCGATCTGTACGGCGGCCCGGTCCGCACCTTCTTCTTCGTCACCCTGCCCGCCACCCGGCAGGGCGCGGCGGCCGGACTCGTCCTGGTCTTCTTGCCCGCGATGGGTGACTTCGTCAGCGCACAGCTCATGGGAGGCCCGGACCAGATCATGATCGGCAACCTCATCCAGGACAAGTTCTTCCAGGGCCAGAACTGGCCGCTCGGCTCGGCGCTCACCATGCTGCTGATGCTGGTCCTGCTGATCGGGATGCTCGGCTACCTCCGGCGCACCCGCAAGGACGAGGCGGAGGCACTGCGATGACCCTGGTCAGCACCCCCTCCGCCACCACTCCGGCCCGTGAGCCCGCCCCGACGCGCAAGCGCCGGCGCATCCACCGCAGGCCCCGCCTCCTCGTCGCGGTCACCGGACTGTTCTTCGCGCTGCTCTACCTGCCCATCGCGGTCGTGGCGCTCTTCTCCTTCAACTCCCAGAAGTCCCTGACCGTGTTCGACGGGTTCAGCCTGCGCTGGTACCGCGCCTTCGTGCACGACGACGTGCTCCTCGCCTCGCTCGGCACCAGCCTGCGCATCTCCCTGGTGGCGATGGCCGGTTCGGTGCTCCTCGGGGTGGCGCTCGCCGTCGGCCTGGTCCGCTGCCGCACCCGGCTGGGCTCGCTGGCCGGACTGATCATGCTGGTGCCGCTGATCACGCCGGAGATCGTCACGGGCGTGGCGTCGATGCTGCTGTTCAAGGGCCTGGGCGTGCCCCTGTCCACCGGCACGGTGATGCTCGCCGAGATCACCTTCTCCATCTCCTACGTCACCGTCATCCTGCGCTCCCGGGTCGCCGCACTGAACCCGGAGGTGGAGGAGGCCGCGATGGATCTCGGCGCCACCCGCTGGCAGGCCGTGCGGCTGGTGACCCTGCCCGCGCTGCTGCCCGCCGTGCTGGCCAGTGCCGTACTGATCTTCGCGCTGGTCTTCGACGACTTCGTACTGGCCTACTTCACCACCGGCGTCGACCCGCAGCCCCTGTCGGTGCGGATCTACTCGGCGATCCGCTTCGGGGTGCAGCCCACCATCAACGCGGTCGGCACGCTCATGCTCGCGGCATCCGTCGCCCTGATCGCCCTGGCCCTGTTCATCCCGCGCCTCTTCGGCCGCCGCGGCGGCCTCGACATCCTCTCCGGAGAGTGATCCCCATGGACGCGACCCCCGCCGTCCGGCTCGACGGTGTCTCCAAGCGGTACGCCGACTCCTACGCCGTGCACCGCCTGGACCTCGACATCGAGGCCGGCCACTTCTTCTCCCTGCTGGGCCCCTCCGGCTGCGGCAAGACCACGACCCTGCGCATGATCGGCGGTTTCAGCGACCCCAGCGAGGGCGCGGTGCTGCTGGCCGGCGAGGACGTGACCGGCCTGCCGCCGAACAAGCGCAACGTCAACACCGTCTTCCAGAGCTACGCCCTGTTCGACCATCTCAGCGTCGCCGACAACGTCGGCTTCGGCCTCAAGCGCAGCGGCGTCGCCAAGGCCGGGATACGGCAGCGGGTCGGCGAGATGCTGGAGCTGGTCCAGCTCGCCGGACTCGCCGGCCGCAAGCCCCGCACCCTGTCCGGGGGCCAGCGTCAGCGCGTAGCTCTCGCTCGCGCGCTGGTCAACCGGCCCGCCGTACTGCTCCTGGACGAGCCGCTCGCCGCCCTCGACCTGAAGCTGCGCCGGCAGATGCAGGTGGAGCTGAAGCAGATCCAGCGCGAGGTCGGCATCACCTTCGTCTTCGTCACGCACGACCAGGACGAGGCGCTGACGATGTCCGACCGGATCGCCGTGATGAACGAGGGGCGCATCGAGCAGTGCGGCACCCCCGAGGACATCTACGAGCACCCCGCCACCGGCTTCGTGGCCTCCTTCATGGGCACCTCCAACCTGATGACCGGCACCTACCGCGGCGGTGAGGTGACCCTGGAGAAGGGGCCCGCGCTGGCCGTGGGCGCCCGTGCCGGCATCGCGGACGGCACCGCCGTGAGTGTGTCGGTGCGCCCCGAGAAGATCTGGCTGTCGGACTTCGAACCGGGCATGTCGAAGCTGAGCGGCGTGCTCCGCGAGACGGTCTACAGCGGCCCGACCACGACCTACCTCATCGAACTCGCCCCGGGCGTCACGCTGTCGGTGCTGGAGCAGAACACGGCCCGGGCCCGCATGGAGGACCGCTGGAGCGGCGGCGAGACCGTGGAGTTCGGATGGCGGCCCGAGCACTGCCTGGTCATGGCCTGAGCGCCCCTGACACAAGAAAGCGACACCCATGCATCACGACGTGATCGTGCTCGGCGCCGGTCTCGCGGGGCTCGCCGCCGCCCGGGACCTGGCCGCCGCCGGCACCGACGTGCTCGTCCTGGAGGCCCGGGACCGCGTCGGCGGCCGGGTCGAGCAGACCCGCACACCCGACGGCCGCACCGTCCAGCTGGGCGGTGAGGTCGTCGGCCACGGGCACACCGCCTATCTCCGGCTCGCCGAGGAACTGGGGCTGGCGTTGGTTCCCAGCTATGTCCAGGAGCCGGGCCGTATGACCCGCGCGACCCCGGAGGGACTCTCGGCCGGTGCACCTCCGCACTGGTTCGGCCCCGGTGACGCGGCCCTGCACACGCGCCTGAGCAAGGAGTTCTCCGCCCTCGCCGCCGGCGTCGACCCGGACGACCCCTGGTCGCACCCGGACGCGGCCGCCCTGGACCGGCTCTCCGTGGCCGACTGGCTGCGCTCGAGGGAGGCCGGACCGGCCGTGGTCCGGCTGTGGGACATCGGCCAACTCGCCCTGGCGGGCGGCTCGTACGAACGGATCTCCCTGCTCGCCGCGCTGCGCAAGAGCGCGGCGGTCCCCGGCTCGGGCACGGGCGACTACGACTACGACGACTGGGAGGGACTGCGGCTCGCGGAGGGCTCGGCGACGCTCGCCGAGGTCCTGGGCCGTGTGCTGGGCCCGCGCGTCCGGCTCGGTTCACCCGTCGCCGCGCTGGACGTCCGCCCCGGGCGCTGCACCGTGCGCCTGGTCTCCGGCGAGGCCCTCACCGCCGGTGCCGTGGTGAGCGCGCTGCCCGTCGGCCCGCTGCGGGACGTCGCCGTCAGCGGTGTGAGCGAGGAGCGGCTCGCGTCCCTGCACCGGCAACGCCACGCCACGGCCGCGAAGTTCGCCGCCGTCTACGACCGTCCCTTCTGGCGGGACGCCGGTCTGAACGGCCTGTCCGAGGCGGAGGGAGTGCTGGGCAGCACCTGGCCGCAGAACGAGGGCGTCCTGTCGGCGCTGATCCCGCCCGAGCGGTACGGCGTCCTGCTCGGCACCCCGCCTCGGCTGCGCGCCCGCGAGCTGCTCGCGGAGATGGCCGGCATGTTCGGCGACGAGGCGCTGCGGCCGACCGCCTGCCATCTGCGGCTGTGGGGCACCGACAGATGGACGCAGGGCTATGTCACCCAGTGGCCGCCGGGCGAGGTCATGGCCGTCGGCCCGTTGCACGGCACCCATGAACCGCCGTTCTACGTCTGCGGCTCCGACCAGTGGGTCGCCGGATACCTGGAGGGCGCCGTCCGCACCGGCCGCGGCGCCGCCGAGGAGGCGCTGCGGCGTGGCTGACACCGACCGCCTCAACCACATCGGCGGCAAGGAAGTGCCGGCCGTGTCCGGCGCCACCCTGGCGTTGACCGACCCGGCCACCGGCCTCTCCCACGGGACGGCTGCGCTGTCCGGTACGCAGGACGTGGACGCGGCCTGCCGGGCGGCCGAACAGGCCTTCCCCGCCTGGTCCCTGACGACTCCGGGGCAGCGGCAGACGGCGCTTCTGCGCATCGCCGACGCCCTGGAGCGGGAGGCCGCCGCGGTCGCGGACTCCGAGGTGGCCGACACCGGCAAGCCGCGTGCCCTGTTCCTGGGCGACGAACTCCCCGCGATCGTGGACGTGCTGCGCTACTTCGCGGGAGCGGCCCGGAACCTGCCGGGCGCGGCGGCCGCCGAGTACACGCCGGGGCGTACCTCCGTGCTGCGGCGCGAGCCGGTCGGTGTCTGCGCCCAGATCACGCCGTGGAACTACCCGCTGATGATGGCCGTATGGAAGATCGCGCCCGCGCTCGCCGCCGGCAACACGGTCGTCCTGAAGCCGTCCGACACCACGCCGTCGTCGGCCGTGCTGCTGGCCCGGCTGGCCGCCGAGCATCTGCCGCCCGGCGTGCTGAACGTGGTGTGCGGTGACCGCGACACCGGGCGTGCCCTGGTCGGCCACCCGTACGTCCGGCTGGTGGCCGTGACCGGAAGCATCCGCGCGGGGCGGGAGATCGCCGCCGCGGCAGCCGCCGATCTCAAGCGGCTGCACCTCGAACTCGGCGGCAACGCACCGGTGTTGATCCATGCGGATGCCGATCTCGACGACACGGTCGAGCAGTTGTCGTCGCTGTCCTTCTACAACGCGGGCCAGGACTGTACGGCCGCGACCAGGATCCTGGTCGACCGCCGCGTCCACGACACCTTCCTGGACCGCTTCGCCGACCGTGCCGCCCGGCTGCTGCCCGGCGCCCCCGACGACGAGCGGACCGACTTCGGTCCGCTCGCGAACGCCGCCCAACTCGACTCCGTACGCGGCCTGTTGGAGCGTCTGCCGGATCACGCCGAGGTCGTGACCGGCGGCTCGGTGCCGGCCCGGCCCGGCTACTTCCACCGTGCCACGGTGGTCGCAGGGGTGCGGCAGGGGGACGAGATCGTGCAGGGCGAGGTGTTCGGGCCGGTCGTCACCGTCCAGCCGTTCGCCGACGAGGCCGAGGCCGTCCGCCTGGCCAACGGCGTGCCCCAGGGGCTGGCCGCGAGTGTCTGGACCCGCGACCACGACCGTGCCATGCGCGCGACCCGTGCGCTGCGGACCGGCATCGTCTGGGTCAACACCCACGGCACGACGGTCTCGGAGATGCCGCACGGCGGCGTACGCCACTCCGGCCACGGCAGCGACCTGTCCCTGACCGGGCTGCTCGACTACACCCAGGTCAAGCACGTCATGCTGTGACGCGTGCCCGGCGTGCTCCTACAGCTTGGCGCCGAAGTTCTGCGTCCACCAGGGGCCGCCGGGCCCGTTGTGGATGCCGACTCCGATGTCCTTGAACGAGCAGTTGAGGATGTTGGCCCGGTGGCCGGGGCTGTTCATCCACGACTCCATCACGGCCGCCGGGGTCTGCTGGCCCATCGCGATGTTCTCGCCGTAGGTGGACCAGCGGTAGCCGGCCGCGGTGATGCGCTGACCGGGGTCGGCGCCGTCCGGGTTGGTGTGGTCGAAGAAGTCGCGGGCGGCCATGTCCTCGGAGTGGCCCTGCGACGACTTGTTCAGCAGCGAGTCCTCCTGGAGCGGACCGCAGCCGGCGTTCGCCCGCTCCTTGTTCACCAGCGCGACGACCTGTCCGACGGTGTCCGTCGGGGCCGACTGCGCCTGGGGCGTGCTGGACGCGGTCCGTGTCGGCGTCGGGGTCGGGCGGGGAGCCGGCGTCGACTTCTTGGCCGGTTCGGGCGTTTTGGAGGGGGTCGCCTTCTTCGAGGGCGAGGCGGACTGCGAGGGGGACCTGGACGGCGGCTCCGAGGTCTTCACGGGACCGGACTCCGAGAGTTCCGCGACCGGGGCGCCGGCGCTGGCCGCCGCCGTCGCCTCCTCCCTCCCGGTGCCGGGATCCGAGTCGAAGTACCAGAATCCGCCGCCCGCGACGCAGGCCGCGACGACGGCACCCCCGGCGGCCCGGCGCCGGTTCCGCCGACGGCGGCGGGCCTCGCCGCGGGAGACCGTCCGGCCGCGCGCGGCACGGTGCCCCGCTCCGGAGTGCCCCCCGGACGCGTTCACCGCGGAGGCCGAGCCGACCGGGGCCATGCCGCCAGAGGCGGACAGCACCCGGTCCAGCAGCGCGGGCGCCGCGGCGACCAACGCCAGCCCGGCCAGGAGCCCCTCGGCCGGCATCAACCCGCTCCACAGACCGGAACAACGCACACATCCCCGGGCATGCCGGGCTATTCGCTTGCGCCACAGCGCCGAGGGCCGGCCGTCCCAGGACGCGAGCAGACCAGGCAGCTCCTCGCAGCGCGGACGCGCGTCCAGCGCCCGCACGACCACCCGGGCCGCCTCCAGCTGCGCCTTCATCCGCTGCACCCGGACCGCCGTGTGCTGCGGCGACAGCTCCAGCGCATCGGCCACCTCGGCCCGGGTCAGCTGACCGGCGCACTCCAGCCACCACAGCGACAGCAGCCCGCGGTCGTCGGGCTCCAGCCAGCGGGTGGCGCGTGCCGTCTCCTGGCGCTGGCCGGACAACTGGAGCCGGACCATGGTCAGATCCACGAAGTCGGCGCCCGGATCCGCCAGCTCCTCGGCCTCCTCCACACCGCCCGGTGCCGTCTGCCGGTCGTGCCAGTGCGCCCGGACCTGGTTCATCGCGATCGCCACCAGCCAGGAGCGGAAGCTCTCCGCGGTGCGCAGCCCGCCGAGCGCGTCGAGGGCGCGCAGCATGGTCTCCTGCACCACGTCGTCGACGTCGACCGAGCCGTTCAGAGCCCTCCCCACGACGTTGTAGACCAGCGGGAGGTATGCGCTGACCAGGGCGTCCTGAGCCTCCGGGTCGCCACTGCGGGCGGCCGTCACCAGTGCCGCGAGATCCCTCGTGGGCTCTGTACTCATCAAAAAGCTTCCCTGTCCTCGACGCCGAACGATGCTGTCCGATACCTGGGAGATCGCTCGGTGAACCGCGGATAACAGTTCTTCGCACGGTTCTTCGGACGCTTGTTCTCCGAGAGCCTCACGAGGCCGGCGCGGCGGCGCAATGGAGAACGTCACATCCACAGGGACTTGGCACAGCGGAACGTAGGGATATGAGCTGAATGCCCTTTCCGCTCCCCCGAATTACTCGGGCCAGTCGGAGTTCTTGATGACCTCCACGAAGTCTCCGGGCACGAAGTCGGGTACGAAATGGGCCAGTACGTCCGCCTTGACGTTGCCGAAGGTGGTTTCGGGGCGGTCCTGGATGCCCTCGGTGAACGCGGCGAGGATCCGGTTCTTGAAGTCGGGGCGAGGGTGGGCCGCGACGACGGCGGCGCGCTGCTCGGCGGAGACGGCGTGGTAGCCGATGCCGAGGACGTCCAGTTCCACGCCTCGGGTCACCAGCGCGACCTCGGGTGCCATGTGAAGGGGGATCTCCGGGGTGGTGTGCAGGGCGACGGCCGTCCAGACCCGGTCGGCCGGCTCGCCGGTGACGCCGTGGGAGTGCAGGAGGCGGCGGGCCTCGTCGGCGCCGTCGATCTCGAACCGCCGATCGGTGCGCCGGTAGCGCCCGGTCAGGCCGAGGTCGTGGAACATCGCGCCCACGTAGAGCAGTTCGGGGTCGAACTTCAGGCCCGCTTCCAGCCCGCGCAGCGATCCGAACAGGAAGACCCGCCGGGAGTGGTCGTACAGCAGCGGCGCGGCGACGTCCCGTACGAGCTCGGTGGCCTCCCTCGCCAGTGCGCTGTCCGGGATCCGTACGCCCGCGATCGTCTCGCCCATGATGACGGCCTTCCTTTCTCGTCCGACCGGCCCGCCCGGTCGGTGACCTCCTCAATGTCGTCCGCCGGACTATCCTGGCGCCATGTCCTTCCTGACGCACGACCCACAGATCCGGACATGACGCATCGCGTGGCCCTGCTGGTGTTCGACGGGGTGACCCTGCTCGACGCGAGTGGCCCCCTGGAGGTGCTGCACCAGGCGGGGCGGCTCGGCCATCCCTACGCGCCAGTGCCGGCATCCCCGTACGGCGGCGACGTCACGACTTCCTCGGGCGTGGCCCTGGCCCGGACGGTGGCCGCGGCCGACGCGGGGCCGGTCGACACGCTCGTGGTCGCCGGGGCCGACGCGCTCGCCGAGCGGCCTCCCGGCGAGGACCTGCTGACGGCGGCCGCCCTGCTGGCCGCGCGGGCGGAGCGGGTCGCGTCCGTGTGCAGCGGCGCCTTCGTGCTGGCCGAACTGGGTCTGCTCGACGGCCGCAGGGCGACCACGCACTGGCGGCACGCCAAGACGCTCGCCCGCCGGCATCCCCGGGTGCGGGTCGAGCCGGACGCGCTGCACGTGCGGGACGGCCGGTATCTCACCTCGGCCGGCATCAGCGCGGGCATCGATCTGACCCTCGCGCTGGTCGAGGACGACCACGGGGCGGACGTGGCCCGCGAGGTCGCCCGCGAACTGGTCGTCTTCATGCAACGTCCGGGCGGGCAGTCGCAGTTCTCCACGGCCCTGGCGACCCCGCCGGCCCGCAGCGACCTGCTGGCCTCGCTCACCGCGTCGGTGCTCGCGGATCCTGCCGCCGACCACGGCCTGGCCACGATGGCCGCGTCTGCGGCCGTCAGCACCCGGCACCTCGCCCGGCTGTTCCGCAGCGAGCTGAACACGACGCCCGCCCGCTGGGTGGAGCGTGTCCGGCTCGACCGCGCGCAGCAGCTCCTGCTCGACGGGCACAGCGTCACCTCGGCGGCCCGGTACAGCGGACTCGGCAGCGACGAGACCCTGCGCCGCGCGTTCGCCCGCCACCTGGGCACCACCCCGACCGAGTACCGCAGGCGCTTCGCCACCACGCGCCCGCCGGATCCGGCCCCCTGAGCCCTACGGGGCAGGCTTGATCGTCTTCATCGTGAAGTGCGAGGTGACGTTCTTGATCCGGGGGATCGTCATGACCCGTCCGCTCAGGAACGCCTCGTACGCGGGCAGGTCCGCGACGGCCACCCGCACGAAGTAGTCGGGGCTGCCGAACATCCGCCGCAGCTCCAGCACCTCCTCGGCCTCCGCCAAGGTCCGCTCGAAGTGCTCGACCGTCTCCGCGTCCTGCGATTCGAGGCCGAGGTCGATCAGGACCTCGAAGGAGCGGCCCACCGAGACCGGGTCGATCACGGCGCGGTACCCGCGGATGACACCGTCGGCCTCCAGCCGCTGGACCCGGCGCAGACAGGGCCCGGTGGTCAGCCCGACCCGCTGGGCCAGCTCCACGTTGGTCAGCCGCCCGTCCCGCTCCAGCTCGGCAATGATTGCTTCGTCGATCGCATCCACGCGAATATTATTGCTCTACGAGCACGGTTCCGGGCAATCTTCGCAACCACATGTCGCCGCTCCTGCGGGACGATGGAGCGGTGGAACGAACGGAACACATATCCCGGGGCATACGCGACTCCTTCTCGGCCGGCCTCGGCATCTTCCCCCTCGGCATAGCCCTCGGCCTGCTGATCGTCCAGGCCGGACTGCCCTGGTGGCTGGCGCCCGCCCTCTCCCTCGCCGCGTTCGCCGGCTCCCTGGAGCTGCTGCTCGTGGGCATGGTGGCCACCGTCACCCCGCTCGCGGCGGTCGCGCTGACGGTGCTGGTGGTCAACTTCCGGCATGTGTTCTACGCGTTCTCCTTCCCGCTGCACCTGGTCCGGCACCCGGTGGCGAAGGCGTACGCCGTCTACGCGATGATCGACGAGGTGTACGCCGTCAACGCGGCCCTGCCCGAGCACGAGCGCTCGGCACCCCGGCTGCTGGCCATGCAGATCGCGTGCGAGGCGTACTGGGTGGGCGGCGGTCTGGTCGGCGTCGTGCTCGGCTCGGTCCTGCCCGCACCCGTCAAGGGGCTGGAGTTCGCGCTGTGCGCCCTGTTCACGGTGCTCACCCTGGACGCGTTCCGCTCCCGCAAGGAGCTGCCGTCCCTGCTGCTCGCGGGCGCCTGCGCCGCCGTCGCCCTCGTCCTCACGCCGGGCATGGCCATGTTCACGGCGCTGCTGCTGTTCGTGGGCCTGCTTCTGGCCCGCCACCTCCTCACCGCCCGCGACACCGCCCAGGAGACCGCGCATGCCTAGTACCTCGTATCTCGTCGCGGTCCTGGCGATCGTCTTCGGTATCACGCTCGCCCTGCGCGCCGTGCCCTTCGCCGTGCTCGGACGCCTGCGCGAGTCGGCCGTCGTGCGGCGGCTGGCGACGTGGATGCCGGTCGGCATCCTCGCCGTCCTCGCGGTGACCGCGCTGCACGGCACGGTCACGACCGACCCGCACGCGGCGGGGTACGCGCTGCTCGCCGTCGCGGTCACCATCGGCGCCCATCTGGCCTTCGGCCGCCGCACCATCCTGAGCGTCGGGGCGGGCACAGCCGTCTATGTCGTCCTGCTCAACGCCCTCTGACCCAACCCGCACACCGTCCGCCGAACACTCCTGGGAGAGCCGTCCGTTGACCCCCGAAAGCTACTTCGAAGCCATGGGCGAGCACCGCTTCAAGCCGACATCGCACGCGAGCGGCGCCTGGCACCGCGACGAGCAGCACTTCAGCCCGCTGGGCGGGCTGGTCGTGCACGCCCTCGACCGCCACCGCGCCGCCGCCCCGGACGACGGGCTCGTCCTCGCCCGGATCAGCTACGACATCCTCGGCCGGCTCGCGCTCGACGAGATGGAGATCGAGGTGGAGACCGTCCGCCCCGGGCGGACCATCCAGCTCCTCGAAGCGGTCGTGCGGATCGCGGACCGTCCGGTGGTGCGGGCCCGCGCCTGGTATCTGGCCCGGCTCGACACCGCCGAGGTCGCGGGCGGCCCCGCCGAACGACTCACCCCGCCCGAGGCGCTCACCCCGTGGCCGATGTCCGAGGTCTGGTCCGGCGGCTACATCGCCTCCCTCGACGTGCGCCCGGTGGCACCGCCCCGCCCCGGTCGCACCACCGCCTGGATCTCCACGCCCCTGGAGCTGGTGGCCGGCGTCCCCGTCAGCCCGCTCGCGTCGTACCTCGCCCTCGTCGACACCGCCAACGGCATCGCCGTACGGCAGCCGCCCGGCGCGTGGATGTTCCCCAACGTCGACCTGACCGTCCACCTGCACCGCCGACCGCACGGCACCTGGACCGGTCTGGACACCACCGTCACCTTCGGCCCCACCGGCCAGGGCCTGACCAGCACGGTCCTGCACGACGTCGACGGCCCGGTCGGCCGGGCACAGCAGATCCTCACGGTCCGCCCGCAGCCCGGGACATGACACAGCCGGCCGGCGAAGGGGCCGGGCGCGCGTCGGGACGCCTGTCCCGCAGCTATCGATGTTGTGCACTTTATTGACGCCAGTCATCAGAGCGCCTACTTTCGCGGTGTCCTTCCCCCGGTCAAGGGAGACCGCGATGCCTTCGTCCCCCGTCGCATCACCGTCGCCGTCCACGCACCCCGAGCGAACCCGGCAGCTGCGCAGAGTCGCACTGTCCGGGTTGCTGGGCACGGCCGTGGAGTTCTACGACTTCCTCGTCTACGGCACCGTCGCCGCGCTGGTCTTCGGCGAGCTCTTCTTCCCGGGTGCCGATCCCGCCGTCGGCACCATCGCCGCATTCGGCACCTTCGCCGCCGGCTATGTCGCCCGCCCGCTCGGCGGCATCGTCTTCGGGCACTTCGGCGACCGGCTCGGCCGCAAGTCGATGCTGCTGCTCACCATGGGCCTGATGGGCGGCGCCAGCTTCCTCATCGGCCTGCTGCCGACATACGACACGGTCGGCGTCTGGGCGCCGGTCCTGCTGATCGCCCTGCGGGTCCTCCAGGGCATCGCCATCGGCGGCGAGTGGGGCGGCGCCACGCTGATGGTCGTGGAGCACGCCGGGGAGCGGCGCCGCGGACTGTGGTCCAGCTTCACGCAGATGGGAGCACCGCTCGGCTCCCTGCTGTCCTCGCTCGTCGTCACCCTCGTGGTCGCCATGCCCAGGGACCAGTTCACGGCCTGGGGCTGGCGTGTGCCGTTCCTGCTGAGCGTGGTGCTGCTGGGCGTGGGCCTGTTCGTCCGGCTGAAGGTGGTCGAGAGCCCGCTGTTCGCCGCAGTGAAGAAGGACCGCGCCGAGGCACGGCTGCCGATCCTCGACGTCCTGCGGCGTCCCCGGCCGCTGCTGCTCGCCTGCTGCGTCGGCATCGGCGCCTTCACCGCCCAGTCCCTGCTGACCAGTTACCTCATCGCGTACGCCACCGGCATCGGCTACGCCCGCCCGCAGGTGCTCACCGCGCTCACGGTCTCCGCCGCCGTCGCCCTGGTGGTGCTGCCGTGCGCCTCCGCGCTCTCCGACCGGGTGGGCCGCCGCCCCGTCGTCCTCACCGGAGCCGTCCTGTCGGCGGCCACCGCCTTCCCCGTCCTCGCGCTGATCGACTCGAAGTCGCCGGGCGCGCTGATCCTCGCCGTCGTCATCGGCCACGGCATCGCCCAGTCCACGATGTACGGCCCGCTGGGCGCCCTGCTCACCGAGATGTTCGGCACGCGGGTGCGCTACACCGGCGCCTCCCTCGGCTACCAGGGCGCGACCCTCATCGGCGCCGGCTTCTCCCCCATGATCGCCGGCACCCTGGTCGCCGGCAGCGGCAACGGCACCCCGGTGGCGCTGCTGCTGTGCGGCGGCTCCCTCATCACCGCACTGACCGTGCGGTTCGTGCGCGAGACGAGCCGTACGTCCCTGTCCGGCGCCGCCCCCGAACTCCTCTCCACCGCGCGCCCGGAGGAGATCACCGCATGACGACCGCCACCCGCACGGCCTTCGCGGCGGCCCTGCTGCTCGCCGCCACCCCACCGTCGGCGACGCCGTCGTCCCCGTCCAGACGGAGAGCGCCCTGAAGCGGGCCGTGACCGCCGCCGGGTCGGCCTCCCTGCTGCGGCAGGTGTACACCGACAACGCCGGCCACTGCACCTTCAGCCCCGCCGAGCAGCTCGCCGCCCTGCACACCCTGGAGGACCGTCTGACCAAGGGCAGCTGGGAGGGGACCGACGCTGCCTTGCTGAACACCCGTGCCGCGAAGGCCGGTCCGACCACGCCCGCCCGCTACGTGCCGTACCGGCCCACCCCCTGCCTGCGCCCCTACGACCTCGCCCACCCGGCGGACGGCCGATGAAGCCGTACGGCCGCCCGTCGCGCCCTCGGCGGGCGGCCGTACCCTTGCCAGCGTGGAGGACGACGACATCCTGGATGCTCAGGACACCTCGCAGGGCCCGCAGCCGCGCCCGCAGTCGCTCATGCTCGCCTTCTTCGGCAACCACGTCCTGGAGGAGGGCGACGTGGGTGTCTACTCCGGCAGCATCATCGACGTGCTCGGCCGTGTCGGCGTCGGCGAGCAGGCCGTGCGCTCCACCCTGACCCGGATGGTCAACCGGGGTCTGCTGCGGCGCCGGCGCGAGGGCCGCAGGATGTTCTTCGGACTGACCCCGCAGGCGACACGCGTTCTGGAGGACGGCCGCGCCCGCATCTGGCAGCAGGGCGCGGTCAACGACGACTGGGACGGCTCCTGGACCCTGCTCGGTTTCTCCCTGCCGGACTCCTGGAAGCGCCAGCGCCACGACCTGCGCTCCCGGCTCACCTGGTCCGGGTTCGGCGCGCTGTACAGCGGGCTGTGGATCGCGCCCGGGAACACCGACGTCTCCGGCGTCGTCGAGGAGCTCGGCCTCGCCGCCCACGTCAAGGTCTTCCACGCGCAGGCGGACGTGGCGACCGACATCGAGCTGATGATCCGCGACACCTGGGACCTGGAGAGCATCGCCTCCCGCTATGTGCTCTTCGACAAGCGCTGGACCGCGCACCTCGACGCCGGGGCCGGCGACGACCCGATCGGCACCCGGCTGCGGCTGGTCAGCGAGTGGCTCTGGACGATCCGCGCGGACCCCCGGCTGCCGGCCCGGCACCTGCCCCCGGAGTGGCCGGCCCGCGCCGCGCAGGAGACGTTCCGGCGCGTCGCCGACCACACCGCCGGGCCCGCGCGGGAGACGGCGCACGAGTTGCTGGAGATCACCCGGCTGCGGTGAGCGGTCGGCGACGCGCCGGTCTTCAGTCCCGGCCGTCGTGCCCCTCCAGCGATACGTGGCGAGGGACTTGGCCGGCACGGCGGCGCGCAGTTCCCGCTTGATGGGCAGCACGCCGACGTGCCCGGCCGGACGGATCCGGCCGGGCACTTCCACGGAGCGCAGCGCTTCAGTCTCCCGACGCCGCCCGGAACCGGCCCACCCAGTACGCGGTGCGGTCCAGGTACGCCGTCTGCGCCTCCTCCCCCGACTTGCCGTAAGCGCCGTCGTAGGTCCGGTAGCCGTGACCGGCGGGCGGTGTGGAGTCGGCGGGTTCGATGGAGCTTCCTTCGTGCCACTCGTTGAACGACGTGATCGACACCCAGGTCGGTGAACCGCCGATCGCCGGGTCCAGGGCGTTGGACCACTGCCGGTCGTAGGCCGCGCCGTTCGCCCGCTCCACGGTGGGCGTGGAGTTGCCCGGCACGGCCCGGTCGTCGATGTAGCCCGGCGCCACGGACGGCGCCCAGATCAGGTCGTGGGCGCGGGCGTGGTCGCCGGCCTGCTTCCAGCCCGGCGCCGTGGCGCCGGCGATGCCGTCGTAGGTGTACATGCCGGAGAAGTGCGCGATCTTCGTGGTGTCGGTGGTCTGCGCGAGCACGATGCTCGTGCCGGTGACCTGGTCGAGCGCCGTCCAGTCGGCGATGTCCAGGCTCTGGAACACGTAGAACGCGCTCCTGCCGCCGTGCCCCGCCGAGCGGTGGAAAGCGGGGTGGCCGCCGTAGGTGCTGTTGATGTACTCGATGTCGGCGGCCGTCGAGGCGCCGGTGCGGCCCGCGTACGGCTCCAGGTGCCAGGCCACCTCGATGCCCCGCTCCTGCGCCGCGTCGAGCACCCGCCTCACCAGGCGGTCCTCGTAACTGCCCCGGCCCCACCAGCTGTAGACGATCACGCCGGCGCCGGACCGGGCGACCCATTCCATGTGCCGGCCGAGGGCACTCCCGTCGCCTGAGTCGTACGGGCCGAGGGCCGGGTAGAGGTCGGCGCCGATGTCGTCGGGCGGGGTGCGGCCGCCCTGCTGCCAGTGCCGCCAGCCGCCGTTGACCGCCGGGCTGCCGTACCAGGGGTAGTAGAAGAGATGCACGTCGTCGGAGAGTCCCTCGGCCGTGGGGGCGGCGCCGAGGCTGAAGGTGTCGACGTCGAACAGGGCTCCACCGCCGCCGGTGAATCTCAGGAACAGCGGCCCGGAGGCGGAGCCGGTGAGGGTCGTGGTGACGGTCGTGAAGGTCTCCCAGCCGCCGGTCACCGGCACCGCCACGCTGCCGAGCAGGGTGCCGGTGGCCGAGCCCGAGCGGATCTCGATGGTGCCGCCCGCTCCCGCCGAGGACACCTTCGCCGTGAACGTCCTTGCTCCCGCCGTGGAGACGGAGGCGTAGCCCGCCCAGTCGCCGTTGTCGATGTAGCCCAGCGTCTGTCCGCCGCTGGCCGGGGCGTGCCCGGCGACCTGCACGCCGGATCCGGAGGTGTACGCCTCCGCCTCGACCTGGCCGTCGCCGGCCGGGGCGGAGCAGTCGGCCGCCGCCTGCCCGGCCGCGTAGCGCAAACCGCCGAGCAGCAGGGAGCGGAATGCCGGGTCCGCGTAGGACTCGACGGTGTGGCCGAGCCCGGTGTAGAAGGAGCGGCCCTGCCCCTGGCCGTGGCACCAGGTGATGGGGTGGTCGGCGCCCATCGAGCCGCCGCTGTAGGTGCTTTCGTCCAGGGTCTGCAGGACGTGGACGCGGGGGCGGGGGTTGGCGCGGTAGTTGTACCACTCGTCGGTGCGGGTCCAGGTCGCGCCGAGGTGCGAGGTGGCCGGGTGGGTGCGGTCCTCGGTGCGGATCGTGGCCTGCTGGATCGCAGGATGGCTCTGGAACCACGCTCCGACCAGCTGTCCGTAGTACGGCCAGTCGTACTCGGTGTCGGCGGCCGCGTGCACGCCCAGGTAGCCGCCGCCGGAGTCGACGTAGGACTGAAGTGCGGTCTGCTGGCCGGCGTTGAGGACGTCGCCCGTGGTGTTGAGGAACACCACCGCCTCGTATCCGGCGAGGTTCGCGGACGTGAAGGCGCCGGCGTCCTCGGTGGCGGTGACGGAGAAGTCGTTCTGCCCGCCGAGGGTGCGCAGGGTCTCGATGCCGGCCGGGATCGCGTCGTGCCGGAACCCTGCCGTCCTGGAGAAGACGAGGACTTCGAAGGAGGCAGCGTGCGCCGCCTGGGCCGGGGTGAGCAGGGCGCCCAGCACGGCCAGGGCCAGAGCCGTCGTGCCGCGGCGCAGTCGCCGCATCAGGGTGTTCATGGTCATCGCCCCTTTCGTGTCGAGGAGGCGAGCGTGAAGGTGTCGACGTCGAAGAGGCTGCCGGTGCCTCCGGTGAAGGTGAGGAAGAGCGGGCCCGTTGCGGTGCCGTTGAGCGTGGTCGTGACGGTGGTGAAGGCGTCCCAGCCGCCGGTCACCGGTACCGCCACCGAGCCGAGCAGTGGCCCGGTCTGCGAGCCGGAGCGGAACTGGAGCGTGCCGCCGGCGCCCGCGGAGGAGACCCGGGCGGAGGCTGAGGTCGCGCCCGCGGTGGAGACGGAGGCGTATCCCGCCCAGTCGCCGTTGTCGATGTAGCCCAGCGTCAGCCCGCCGCTCGCGGAGGCGTGTGCCGCGGACTGGACGCCCGAGGCGGAGCTGTACGACTCCGCCTCCCACGGCGATGTCGTGGTGGAGCCGGAGCCGAGGGTGAAGGCGTCGACGTCGAAGAGGTTGCCCTGCCCGGTCGGGCCGCGGAACACCAGGAACAGCTCGGTGGTGCCGGCGGGCGCGCCGGAGAGGTTGGCGGTGACGTCGGTGAAGGTGTCCCAGCCGCCGGTCACCGGCACGGTCGCGGTGCCGAGCAGCGTGCCCGTCGCGGACCCGGCCCGCACCTGGAGAGTGCCGCCCGCTCCGCCGGATGCCACTCGCGCGGTGAACTTCGTGGCGCCCGCGAGTACATACGGCTTGAACGAGATCCAGTCGCCGTCGTCCGTGAAGCCGACCGTCCTGCCGCCCTCGGCGGTGGCGTGGTTCGCGATCTGGATGCCGGACTGGGCGCCGAAGTGCTCGCCCTGCCGGTGTCGGGGTTGCAGGGTGCGTACGGAGTGCGTGGTCAGGCCGCCGGCGTCGGTGTACTCGGCGTCGAGGACTCCGTAGAGGTTGGCGGCGCTGTCGTGTTCGCCGTCGGCGGGCACGGTGAGGTTGCCCGCGCAGCCGTTGGCCGAGGTGATGGCGTGGGTGTGGCTGTCATGGCCGAGGAGATAGGTGACCTCGACCTTGGAGCAGTCGACGGTGCCGTCCTCGGGATCGCTGACCTGCGCCTTGAACGGCACGGTGTCGCCGAAGGCGAACGGCTGCCCGTCCGGGGGCTGTTGCAGGGTCACCGTCGGCGCGGTGTTGCCCGCGGTGACCACCAGGCTCGCGGTGCCGGTCAGTCCCTGCGGGTCGCGGACCGTGAGGGTGGGGCGATAGGTGCCGGCGGTGGTGTACGTGTGGCTGGGGTTGGCCTGGGTGGAGGTGGTGCCGTCGCCGAAGTTCCAGGAGTACGTCAGTGCTCCGCCCTCGGGGTCGGCGCTGCCCTGGGAGGAGAACCGCACGGCGAGCGGCAGGGCGCCGGAGGTGCGGTCGGCGGACGCCTGGGCGACGGGGTTGCGGTTGCTGCCCGCGATGTACTCGATGCGGTACAGGGCCTGATTGTTGCCGCCGGTGCCGTAGTCCAGGACGTACAGCGCGCCGTCGGGGCCGAAGTCGGTGTCCATCACCTGGGTGCCGCTCCAGGGGACGTCCTCGATCGTGCCGTAGGAGCCGTCGCTCCTGACCTCGACGGCCTTGATCCAGCGGCGTCCGTACTCGGCGGCGAAGTAGCGGCCGTCGAGGGACTGCGGGAACTTCACCGTGGACGTCGAGTTGGCGTCGTACCGGTAGACCTCGCCGCCCATCGGCGACTCGGAGCCGCCGCCGAACTCGGGCGGTGAACCGTCCAGGCCGTACTTGATCCAGCTCGGCTTCGCGGGTGGCAGCTCGGCCTGCCCGGTGTTGCGGAAGGAGTTGTTCGCGGGGCCGCCGGCGCAGTCGTACTTCGCTGCGGAGGGGCCGCTGGGGAAGGTGTACTCGTTGTACGTCTCGCCGGTGGTGTTGGTGCCGGTGCAGTACGGCCAGCCGTAGTTGCCGGGCGCGGTGATGCGGTCGAACTCGACCTGGCCGCCCGGTCCGCGGTTCGCGTCGGTGCCGCCCGCGTCGGGGCCGTAGTCACCGAGGTAGACGATGCCGGTGGGACGGTCCACGGACATCCGGAACGGGTTGCGGAAGCCCATCGCGTAGATCTCGGGCCGGGTGCCCGCGGTGCCCGGTGCGAAGAGGTTGCCCGCGGGGACGGTGTAGCCGCCGGCCGCGGTCGGCTTGATCCGCAGCACCTTGCCGCGCAGGTCGTTGGTGTTGCCGGAGCTGCGCTGCGCGTCGAACTGCGGGTTGCGGTCGGTGCGCTCGTCGATCGGCGCGTAGCCGGCGGAGTCGAACGGGTTGGTGTCGTCGCCGGTGGTCAGGTACAGGTTCCCGGCCGCGTCGAAGTCCATGTCGCCGCCGACGTGGCAGCACTGGCCGCGGTCGTTGGGCACCTCCAGGACGACCTTCTCGCTCGCCGGGTCCAGGGTGCCGTCGCTGCGCAGCGTGAACCGGGACAGGTTGAGGTGGCCCTTCCAGCGCTCGAAGTCGGCGGCGCTGCCGGTGACGGGTGCGTCGCCGGCCGGGGTGTCCAGCTTCGGGGAGTAGTAGACGTAGACGTACCGGTTGGCCGTGAAGGAGGGGTCGACCGCGATGCCCTGGAGGCCCTCCTCGTCGTGCGTGTAGACGTCGAGCTTGCCGGCCTGTTCGGTGTTGCCGGCGGCGTCGGTGAGGCGGATCGTGCCGTCGCGGGCGGTGTGCAGGACCGAGCGGTCGGGCAGTACGGCCAGGGACATCGGTTCGCCCAGCTCGGCCGCTCCGATGGCGAGCTGGACCTGCTGGTAGTCGGCGGGCGGAAGGGCGGCCGGGGCGGCGGAGGCCGGTCCGGCCGAGGGGACCGCCGTGACGGCGGCGGACAGCAGGAGCGCGAGCGCGGTGAGCGTTCTCAGCCCCGCGCGAGGGCGCCGAAGCATGGGGGGTTGTCCTTCCTGACGATGCGGGTGTCAGGCAAGGCGCGCGCCGGCCGCGCTTGCCGGGGTGTGTCCGTGCGGGGCGCGGCGAAGGAACCGCCGAGCCCTGTGAGATGCGATGCGCCGTGCGGATAAATTAAGCCTTGAACAAAGGGAATTGCAGGCATCCGCAGATCTCTTGCATGCTGCGGGCCGCCGTCACATTTGTCAAGAGCCTGTCAAAATCGCCCGGCAGGGCCCCTGAATGATCCACCGGCACGGCCCGGATAAATCCAGTGGACGCCACCCCGCACGGGCGTGCAGGCTTGAACGAGCCCAGAACACTCGCTTTGCACCAACACGCCATGGAAAAGGTGTTTATGACCCGGCCCGCGCCGAGCGCGCCTCGCCGCACCGCGTAAGCCGTCCTGACCGATTCAGGGCGCGTCCCGAGGCCGCTCGGCCTGCTCTTGCTGTCCTCGCACATCTCTCAGCAAGGAGCACCCGGGTGTCCAGCGACAACCTCGCTCACCAGCACAACCCCCTCAACCACGTCCTCAGCACCGGCACCTTCACCTGCGTGTGGTGCGGACTGACCGTGTCGGCCCTGGCCCCTGACGGCAGCCGGCGCAACCACTGTCCGTCCTGCCTGCACTCGCGGCACGTCGTCGACCAGGTCGACGGCGGCCGGTCCGAGTGCGACGCGCGGATGAACCCCATCGCCATCGCGGTGCTGCGCACCGGTGACTGGATGCTCGTCCACCGCTGCGTCCGCTGCGGCGAGCTCACCTCCAACCCGGTGTGCGCAGACGACAACCAGCTCGTCCTGATGCGCATGGCCGTGCGCCCGCTGGCTCAACCTCCCTTCCCCCTCGAAGCGTTCGGCTCCCTCTGAACGCCCGGCACGGAAAGGAGAACCAGCCATGCCACGCCGCACCCGGACGGGCGGCCGCAGACCGCGGCACCGTCCCCAGCGCACCAAGGACGTCCTGCACGGCAACGGCGGCCACCGGAGCAATGACTTCCGGTGCGTGGGCTGCCGGCTCGACGTGTCCCTCGTCGCGCCCGGCACCGCACACCGCAACCATTGCCCGAACTGCCTGGTCAGCCTGCACGTCGACCGACGCGTCCCCGGCGACCGCGCCGCGGACTGCCATGGCCGTATGGAGGCACTGAGCCTCACCGTACGGCCGGACGGGGAATGGATGCTCATCCATCAGTGCCGGACCTGCGCCGGACTCAGCGCCAACCGCATCGCCGGCGACGACAACGCGCTCGCCCTGATGCGTCTGGCGCTCAGACCGCTGCGGGACGGCAGGGCCGCCGGCCGGGCACTGCTCACGGTGCTGTGACGCCGCGCCGTCGAAGTCCGTCACGAGGGGCCGGGTCGGCGTGGTGCGCCGGCCCGGCCTCTCCCGGCGAGCGACGGGACAGGCTCGGGGTGTGACCAGGACGCTCGTTCCCTCGCAGCGCAGGAGTGGCTCATGCCCGACATGGCTCACGGACCGCGGATCACCGTCGTCGGGGGCGGCATCGGCGGGCTGAGGGCCGCCGCCTTCCTGCGCCGCGCGGGTCTGTCGGCGACCGTGTACGAACAGGCTCCCGCCCTCGCCCAGGGCGCGGCACGGTCGATCGAGGACGCCGCCGTACCGGCCCACTGCCTGACCACCTCGGGCGACGACCCTGAACAGGCCCTTCGGCGCTGCGAAGCCGCGCGCGTCGAGCGCACCACCCGGCTCCAGCGGGTCAGTCACGCCCGCTGCGACATCGACCACCTGCCCGACGGGCCCGAGCAGCGCAGCCGTGACGCGGCGCTCGCCGGCTCGGACCCGCTGGTGCGCAACGGCTGGATCTACGGTCACGACGCCGAGGACGCGATCGGCGACGGCTCCACCGCCCGCTGAGTACCGGCCCCGTGATCTCCCGTACATTCGCATGCACCGTCGTACAAGGAGGTACGTCCATGACGATCCAGCACACGCCGCCCGCGGACCTGCGTCTGACCGCCGAGGTCTACGCGGCCGTCCAGGCCAGGGACCCCGCACAGTCCGAGTTCCACCAGGCCGCGCGCGAGGTGCTGGAGTCGCTGGAGCCGGTGCTCGCCCGCCACCCCGGGTACGCCGGGCACCACATCCTGGAGCGGCTGTGCGAGCCGGAGCGGCAGTTGCTCTTCCGTGTGCCGTGGGTCGACGACGCCGGCAAGGTCAGGGTCAACCGGGGTTTTCGCGTGGAGTTCAACTCCGCGCTCGGGCCGTACAAGGGCGGGCTGCGCTTCCACCCGTCGGTGAACCTCGGCATCGTGAAGTTCCTCGGCTTCGAGCAGATCTTCAAGAACGCGCTGACGGGTCTGCCCATCGGTGGCGGCAAGGGCGGCGCCGACTTCGACCCCAAGGGCCGCTCGGACGGCGAGATCATGCGGTTCTGCCAGTCCTTCATGACCGAGTTGTACCGCCACCTCGGCGAGCACACGGACGTCCCGGCCGGTGACATCGGCGTCGGCACGCGCGAGATCGGCTATCTCTTCGGCCAGTACAAGCGCATCACCAACCGCTACGAGTCCGGCGTCCTCACCGGCAAGGGCCTGGGCTGGGGCGGCTCCCACGTACGGACCGAGGCCACCGGATACGGCACCGTCTACTTCGTCTCCGAGATGCTCGCCGAACGCGGCCAGGACCTCGACGGCCGGCGGATCGTCATATCCGGCTCCGGCAACGTCGCCGTGTACGCCGCCCAGAAGGCACACCAGCTGGGCGCGAAGGTCGTCGCGATGTCGGACTCCGGCGGCTATGTGGTCGACGAGGCGGGCATCGACGTCGAACTGGTCAAGGAGATCAAGGCGGTCCGGCGCGGCCGGATCAAGGAGTACGCGCAGACGGTGAGCCGGGCCCGCTATGTCGAGGGCGGTTCCGTCTGGGACGTGCCGTGCTCGGTCGCGCTGCCCTGCGCCACCCAGAACGAACTCGACGAGAGCGCGGCGCGGTCCCTGCTGGCCGCGGGCGTGGTGGCGGTGGCCGAGGGCGCCAACATGCCCACCACACCGCAGGCCGTACGACTGTTCCAGGACGCGGGCGTCGCCTTCGGCCCCGGCAAGGCGGCCAACGCCGGCGGTGTCGCCACCTCGGCACTGGAGATGCGGCAGAACGCCGGCCGCGACTCGTGGACCTTCGAGGACACCGACCGTCGGCTCGCGGCCATCATGGCCGGCATCCACACCACCTGCCGCGCGACGGCCGAGGAGTACGGCGCGCCGGGCAACTACGTCGTCGGCGCCAATGTCGCGGGCTTCGTCAGGGTGGCCGACACCATGCTCGATCTGGGGGTCATCTGAGGTGACGGGCGGGCGTGCCGCGGATCGCCGGTCGGCGACACGCCCGGATCGACGGCGTCGTCAGGCGGTCCCGCCGCGCCGCTTCCGCAGCCACCAGGCGCCGCCGCCGAGCAGCACCACGGCCGCCGCGATGCCCACGGGCACGGCGGCGGACATGCCGTCGTCGTCCTTCGTGCCGTCCGCCGCGGGCTTCGCCGAGGAGCCCTGGGCGGCGGGCGCGTCCGAGGCGTCCGGCGAAGGCGCGGCAGTCGTCGGTTCCTCCGTGGGAGTCGGGCTCACCGACTCGGCGCCGGGCGCGGCGGCCTTCAGCGCGAGCCGGGGCGCGGGGTGACCGTGGCCGTGGCCGTCCCCCTCGGACTCCTCCTCCAGCTCGATCCAGCGGTCCACCTTGCCGTCGCTGTAGGTCTGGAGGGTCTTGAAGGCCACCTCCTTCGCGTCCGGCAACTGCCGTACGGTCAGGACGTACTCGACGTCCTCACCGACGGCCAGCTTCGGCCCGGACACCGTGTAGCCCCGGGCGGTCGGGGTGAACTTCCAGCCCTTGGGGCCCTCTTCGAAGGTGAGGTCCTGCGGGACGATCCCCTCGGGCAGGATCACCTCCAGCTTGCTGATCCCGGCCGTGCCCGACTCCGACTCGGCGGCGAAGGTCAGCTCGACGTTCTGGTCGAGGGCCCGCGCACCCTCGGCCTCCACCTCCGCATGGGCCGCGGCCGGCCCCACGGTGGCGACGGCCAGCGCGAGGGCGACCGAGGTGAGCACGCCGGTGCGGCGCAGACTGCGGATCAGAGTGGAGCGGGACACGTACGACTCCCTTGTGCCGACGACGTGGTGACTGCGGACGAGCGCGGGCAGAGCCGCCTCTCCACAGAAGTCGGCCGCGGACCCCGGTGAGTTCCCGCGTGAGCCAGGGAAATTCTCGTACGGGTCCGGCACTTGTAGCGAGATTTTACGATGGTTATTTTAACCATCGTACGAAGCCGGGTCCGGCGGACCGGACATCAGCGGCACAAGCGCGGGAGTGAAGAGAACCGTACGGAGACCATCGAAGCCGTCCGCGTCGACGGCCGGGGCGTGTGGATCGACGGCCGCCCGCGCACCTTGCTGTGCGCCTCGCTGTTCTACTTCCGGCTGCCCCGGGAGCAGTGGCGCGAGCGGCTGGAACAGGTGCGGGCGTCGGGGTACACCTGCGTCGACGTCTATCTGCCCTGGAACTTCCACGAGTCGGCGCCCGGCCGCTGGTCCTTCGAGGGCCGGCGGGACGTGGCGGCGTTCCTGGACCTCGCGCACGAGACGGGTCTGTACGTCATCGCACGGCCGGGCCCGTACATCTGCTCCGAGTGGGACGGCGGCGCCCTGCCCGCCTGGCTGGGCCTCGATACGGAGTTGAGGGTCCGCCAGAACGAACCCCGGTATCTGGAGCGGGTCACCGCGTGGTTCGACCGGGTGCTGCCGCTGCTGGCCGAGCGGCAGTACCCGGCGAACGGCCCGGTCGTCATGGTGCAGTTGGAGAACGAGCTGGACTTCTTCGACTGCGCGGACCGGGCGGGCTATGTGGGCGCGCTCAGGGACGCCGCACTCGGGCACGGCATCACGGTCCCGTTGATCGCCTGCTCCGGCCAGGGCGACCTCGCGGGCGCCACCGGGGACGTGGACGGTGTCGTACCGGCCTGCAACTTCTACCCGGACGACGACTCCCCCGACATCGAGGCCGAGGTGCGGCGGTACGCCGGCCTGGTCGCGGAGCGCGGGGCGCCCTTGCTGATCACGGAGACCAACCGGCGTCACCGTACGCTGCGGCGGCTCCTTGCGAGCGGCGCCAAGCTGATCGCGCCCTATCTCCAGTCGTCCGGCTGGAACTTCGGGTACACGCCGTCGACCGGGAACTGGGGGCGGCCCGGCAACTTCATGAGCCACGGCTACGACTTCGGCGGTTACATCACGTCGACCGGCGCGCGGCGACCGGAGTACGCCGAGGCGCAGGTGCTGGCCCGGGTGCTCGACATGTGGGGCACCCAACTTGCCCTGTCCGAACCGGTGTTGTCGGTCGATCCACCGGCGTGCGACTTCCCGACCAGCTCGGTTGCCGCCGCGCTCGCCCTCCCCGGGGGCGGCCGACTGGTGGCCGTACCGCATCTCGGGACCGACCCGGGCACGGCGGTCGTCGGGGGCGTACCCGTCGCGGTGGCGCCGGGATCGTGCCCCTTGATGGCAGTGGCCGTACCGCTAGGGGCTTGGGGCATCGACGCCACCTTGGCACTCGCGTCGGCGGATCTCGTCGCGTCGGCGGACGGGGTGCTGGTGTTCTCCTCGGACGTCCCGGTCACCGTCGTACTGGACGGGGCGCGGGCCGAGATCCCGGTGTCCGGGCGGGTGACCGTGGCGGGAGTCGCGGTCGTCGTGCTGCCGTCCGCGCAGGCCGCTCGGCTCCGGTCGGTCGGTGCCGACGGCAGGGTGCGGGTGGCCGACGCCCCGCGCCCGCCCGCCGAGTCCGCGCCGACCGCGGTGCGCGAGGTCCGGCGGCGACACGACAAGGCCCCGGAGAAGCCGGCCGGCCGGCACACACTGCCGCCGGCCCTGGAGTCGCTCGGGGTGTACCGGGGCCGGGGCGCCTACCGCACCACCACGGATCTGACCGGCGTGGACGAGCTGCTGCTCACCGGCGCGGCGGACATCGTCGATCTGTCGGTGGCGGGCCGGACGTACCCGCCGATCGCCGGGTTCGGCGCGGCCCGGCGCGTCGGCGTCGGTGATGTGACGGGCAGTGCCGCGATCGAGGCCGTGGTGGAGATCTGGGGCCACGCCAACTTCGACGACGCCCGGCTGCCCGCGCTGCGGATGGGCGCCCCGCGCGGCCTCGGCACGCTCTGGAAGGTGCGGGGGACGACGGACGTCTGCGCGCTGTGGACCGTGCACGGGCACTGGGCCGGGAATCCCGCGCCCACCCGGGTGCTCGGCGGCTGGAGCAGCACGCGCGTCGCGGAGCCGGTCACCTACAGCCGTACGGTCCGCTCCCCCACGCCGTCGGCGCTGCACCTGTGCGGTGTCGTCGAACCGCTGCGGGTGAGCGTGGACGGCGGCGAGCCGGCGACCGTCCACGCCGAGAACCCCTGGGTACTGCTGCCCGCCGGCACCCACCAGGTCGCGCTCACCCTCCCCCACCACCCGAGCGGCCCCGGCCTGCGCGCCGAACTGCTCGCGCTGGAGGCCGTGAGGGACTGGACGTGCGCGGCGCAGAACGACGAACTGCTGACGGAGTTCGCCGCGCGGTCCGGGCGCGCGGAGGCGGTACGGCTCCCGCTGGCGCTGCAGCCGGGCGAGGAGGCGTGGCTCGACATCGACCTGCCGCCCTCCGCTCAGGGTTACCTGGTCCGGCCGGACGCCACCCAGGTACGGGTCACCGGGTGGGCCGGCGGGGAGTGCGTGGGCCGCGTCTGGGCCTGCCGCGACCGGCCCGCCTTTTCCGGCGGGGATCCCGATGCGCTCTGGGTTCCCCCGGGCCGGCCGGGCCTGACGCTGCTCGTGCAGGGTGTCGAGGGGCGGGACGCTCCCGGGATCCGCACGCTGTGGCTGGGGGTGCCGACCTGAGAAAGCCCCTTCTCGATCTTGCGTGGGCTGGACGGATGAAAGCGGTCTGCTCCATATGAGGTGCCGCGAGCGGCTGGCGGGTGGGCATCGGATCCGCTCCTCGATCATCTTCGCGTCGGCGCTCGGCCGGCTACGAGACGAGGAGTGGCCCGATGTCGCATCGGATGGATTCCCGGAGCCGGTCGAACCGGCGGCGCGCCCGATGGGCCGCGGTCTGCGCGGGCCTCGCCCTGTCGCTGACCGTCGGCGCCCACGGCGAGGCGGCGGCATCCGACAGCCCGACGCCGCCCCGTCCGCTGGGCCAGGTCCTCGACGTCACCGCGGCGTTGGCCGGGGGCCTCCTCCATCCGCAGGCGCCTCCGGCCGGGTCCAACGACTGGAGTTGCCGTCCCTCGCGCAAGCATCCGCGCCCGGTCGTGCTGCTGCACGGGTCCGCGGCGAACGCGTTCAACAACTGGAGCATGCTGTCGCCCTGGCTGAAGCGGCAGGGCTACTGCGTCTTCGCCCCCAACTACGGCGGGCCTCCCGGCAGTCCTTTCCAGGCCACCGGCCCCATTCCGGCCGCGGCCCGGCAGGTCGCGCGCCATGTCGACCGTGTGCTGAAGGCCACCGGCGCCCGCCAGGTCGACATCGTCGGGCATTCCCAGGGCGGTGGTCCGACGCCCCGCTGGTATCTGCGGTTCGAGGGCGGCACGAACCCCGCACACCCGAAGCGGAACAAGGTGCGCCGCCTTGTCGCCCTGGCGCCTCCCAACCACGGCGGGAACGTCTCCGGCATCGGCACGCTGACGACGCGGCTCGGTCTCGACCCGACCGTGTCCGCCGTCGTCGGTCAGGCCTTCTCGGACCAGATGGTCGGCTCCGAGATGAACCGGAAGCTCGACAAGGACGGCGACACCCGGCCCGGCGTCCACTACACCGTCATCGCCACCCGGTACGACGAGTTCGCCACCCCGTACCGCAACAGCTTCCTGACCGCGGGTCCCGGCGCGAAGGTGCGCAACATCCTGATCCAGCGGGTCTGCAAGGAGGACTTCTCCGACCATCTGTCCCTCGCCTACGACACCAACGCGGCCCAACTCGTGAGCAACGCCCTCGATCCCGAACACGCGAAGCCGGTCCGCTGCGGGCTCGTCCTGCCCGTGCTCGGGGGCTGACTCGCGGGATCGGCGCCGTTCGGGACTCTCCCGTCGCCCGGCCGGCCCGAGTGTGCGGAGTTGGCGGCGAGACGGTGGGGTGACGGGGCCGGGCTCGGGCTCGGGGTCCCCGGTGGCATGTGGGTTGGCGTCCGTGCCCTCGGAGCTGAGCAGGACGACCACATCGACGTCGCCGGTGGCGACCCGCTCCGGACGGCACGCAGGCGGCCCTCTCCGGCACGGGACACGAAGAGCGCCGTACGGCACTGGGACTCGACGTCAACTCCGTTCGCGGCGGTCAACGTCTCAACGGCATGCGTTGTAAGGGCTCTGCGTCGCGCCGTCGCGGATCCGCAGTACGCGCCGTCGCTCGGTGACCCGTCCCATGTCCTCGCTCCCGGTCCTGTGGGTGAACCGTCCTGTACGTGAACCGTTCTGTGCGTGGACGGTCCCGTTCGTCGACGTCCTTCCGCTCGGCGCGCCCGCGCCTCAGCACTCGATGACGTTGACCGCCAGCCCGCCCCGCGCGGTCTCCTTGTACTTGACCTTCATGTCGGCGCCGGTCTCCTTCATGGTCTTGATGACCTTGTCGAGGGAGACGTGGTGCCGGCCGTCGCCGCGCATCGCCATGCGGGCGGCGGTGACCGCCTTCACCGCGGCCATGCCGTTGCGTTCGATGCAGGGGATCTGGACGAGCCCGCCGACGGGGTCGCAGGTGAGGCCGAGGTTGTGCTCCATGCCGATCTCGGCGGCGTTCTCGACCTGTTCGGGGCTGCCGCCGAGCACTTCGGCGAGGGCGCCGGCCGCCATGGAGCAGGCGGAG
>NZ_JBYIVZ010000064.1:0-57288 GCF_057710365.1 Streptomyces sp. bgisy027 | reverse complement strand
GCACACCCCGCGCGCGGGGTGCGCCCCTCTCGCATCACTCGGCTCAGCCGGCCAGGCAGGACGGTCCCAGCAGCACCTTCAGGTCACCGAACAGCGCCGGGTCGGGCTTCACCCGGTGCCGGTCCAGTCGGAGCACCGTCGTCCTGGTCGGGCCCTGGAGCTTGATGCGGACCTCGCTCTCGCCCTTGTGGTGGCTGAGGATCTCGCCGAGTCGGTTCACCATCGGCGGGGTGACCCGGGTGGCCGGGATGGTGAGGATCACCGGCGCGTTGGTGCCCGCGTTGGACAGGTCGGGGACCTGGAGCTCCATCGCGACCAGCCGCGGCACGTCCTCACGCTTGTCGAGGCGGCCCTTGACGAACACCACCGCGTCCTCGACGAGTTGGGTCGACACGAGCTGGTACGTCGCCGGGAAGAACATGCACTCGATGGAGCCGGCGAGGTCCTCGACGGTGGCGATCGCCCAGGCGTTGCCCTGCTTGGTCATCTTGCGCTGGAGGCCCGAGATGATGCCGCCGATGGTGACGACCGCGCCGTCCGCGTGCTCACCGCCGGTGAGTTGGGCGATGCCCGCGTCGGCCTTGTCGGACAGCACGTGCTCCAGGCCGAAGAGCGGGTGGTCGGAGACGTACAGACCGAGCATCTCCCGTTCCTGGGCGAGCAGATAGGTCTTGTCCCACTCGTCCTCGGTGAAGACGACGTCGAGTCCGAAGCCGGGCTCGTTGCTCTCCTCCTCGCCCATGCCGCCGAAGAGGTCGAACTGGCCCTCGGCCTCCTTGCGCTTGACCGCGACCACGTTGTCGATCATCGGCTCGAAGTGCGCGGTGAGGCCCTTGCGGGTGTGCCCCAGGCTGTCGAACGCGCCCGCCTTGATCAGCGATTCGGTGGTGCGCTTGTTGCACGCGGTCGCGTCGACCTTGTCGAGGTAGTCGGGGAAGGAGGCGTACTTGCCCTTCGCCTTGCGGCTCTTGATGATCGACTCGACGACGTTGGTGCCGACGTTGCGCACGGCCTCCAGGCCGAACAGGATCACGTCGTCGCCCTGGGCGGCGAAGTTGTGCACCGACTCGTTGACGTTCGGCGGGAGCACCTTGATGCCCATGCGCCGGCACTCGTTCAGGTAGACGGCCGACTTGTCCTTGTCGTCCTTGACGGAGGTCAGCAGAGCGGCCATGTACTCGGCGGGATGGTTCGCCTTGAGGTAGGCGGTCCAGTACGACACCAGGCCGTACGCGGCGGAGTGCGCCTTGTTGAACGCGTAGCCGGCGAAGGGGACCAGCACGTCCCACAGGGCCTGGATGGCCTCGTCGCTGTAGCCCTTGTCGCGGGCGCCCTTCTGGAAGAGGACGAAGTTCTTCGCCAGCTCGTCGGGCTTCTTCTTGCCCATCACGCGGCGGAGGATGTCGGCCTCGCCGAGGGAGTACCCGGCGATGATCTGGGCGGCCTTCTGCACCTGCTCCTGGTAGACGATCAGGCCGTAGGTGACGGCCAGGACCTCTTCGAGGGGCTCCTCCAGCTCCTTGTGGATCGGGGTGATCTCCTGGAGCTTGTTCTTGCGCAGGGCGTAGTTGGTGTGCGAGTCCATGCCCATCGGGCCCGGACGGTACAGCGCGGAGACGGCGGAGATGTCTTCGAAGTTGTCGGGCTTCATCAGCCGCAGCAGCGAACGCATCGGACCGCCGTCGAACTGGAAGACACCCAGGGTGTCGCCGCGCTGGAGCAGTTCGAAGGTCTTCGGGTCGTCGAGCGGCAGGGAGAGCAGGTCGAGGTCGATGCCCTTGTTGGACTTCACCATCTTGTTGGCGTCGTCCATGATCGTCAGGTTGCGCAGGCCGAGGAAGTCCATCTTCAGCAGGCCGAGCGACTCGCACTGCGGGTAGTCCCACTGCGTGATGGTCACGCCGTCGGTGTGCCGCACCCAGATCGGGGCGTGGTCGACGATGGGCTCGCTGGACATGATCACGCCGGCGGCGTGCACGCCCATCTGCCGGACCAGGCCCTCGACGCCCTTGGCGGTGTCGATGACCTTCTTGACGTCCGGCTCGTTCTCGTACATCCCGCGGATCTCGCCTGCCTCGCTGTAGCGCGGGTGCGAGGGGTTGGTGATGCCGTCGAGGTCGATGCCCTTGCCGAGGACGTCGGCGGGCATCGCCTTGGTGAGGCGGTCGCCCATCGCGTACGGGTAGCCCAGCACGCGCGCGGAGTCCTTGATGGCGTTCTTCGCCTTGATCTTGCCGTAGGTGCCGATCATGGCGACCTTGTCGGCGCCGTACTTCTCGGTGACGTACCTGATCACCTCGACGCGCCTGCGCTCGTCGAAGTCGATGTCGACATCGGGCATGGAGACGCGCTCGGGGTTGAGGAACCGCTCGAAGATCAGGCCGTGCGGGATCGGGTCGAGGTCGGTGATGCCCATGGCGTAGGCGACGATCGAGCCGGCCGCGGAGCCTCGGCCGGGGCCGACCGCGATGCCGTTGTTCTTGGCCCACATGATGAAGTCGGCGACGACGAGGAAGTAGCCCGGGAACCCCATCTGGATGATGACGTCCATCTCGTACTCGACCTGCTTCTGGCGGTCGTCGGGGACGCCGCCGGGGAAGCGGCGCTCCATGCCGCGGCGCACCTCCTCCTTGAACCAGGTGACCTCGGTGAAGCCCTCGGGGATGTCGAACTTCGGCATGAGGTCGCGCTTTTCGAACATGCCCTCGGTGTCGACCATCTCGGCCACGAGGAGCGTGTTGGCGCAGCCCTCCTGCCAGGCGTCCGAGGAGTCGACGGCGTACATCTCGTCCGTGGACTTCAGGTAGTAGCCGGTGCCGTCGAACTTGAAGCGGTCGGGGTCGGAGAGGTTCTTGCCGGTCTGGATGCACAGCAGGGCGTCGTGGGCGGTCGCCTCGTGCGCGTACGTGTAGTGCGAGTCGTTGGTGACCAGCGGGGGGATGCCGAGCTTCCTGCCGATCTCCAGGAGGCCGTCGCGGACCCGGTGCTCGATCTCGATGCCGTGGTCCATCAGCTCCAGGAAGTAGCGGTCCTTGCCGAAGATGTCCTGGTAGTCGGCCGCCGCCTTCAGGGCCTCGTCGTACTGTCCGAGGCGCAGCCGGGTCTGGAGTTCTCCGGAGGGGCAGCCGGTGGAGGCCACGATCCCCTCGGACCACTGGGAGATGGTCTCCTTGTCCATCCGGGGCCACTTCTGCAGCCAGCCCTCGGCGTACGCGTCCGAGGAGAGCCGGAAGAGGTTGTGCAGGCCCGTCTTGTTCACGGCCCACATCGTCTTGTGGGTGTAGCCACCGGAACCGGACACGTCGTCGCGCTTCTGGTGCGGCTGGCCCCACTGGATCTTGCGCTTGTTGCGCCGGGACTCGGGGGCGACGTACGCCTCGATCCCGATGATCGGGGTGACCCCGGCCTTCTTCGCGGTGTGGAAGAAGTCGTACGCCCCGTGGAGGTTGCCGTGGTCGGACATGGCGATGTGCGTCATGCCCATCTCGTTGCACGCGTTGAACATGTCCTTCAGCCGCGCGGCACCGTCCAGCAGCGAGTACTGGGTGTGGACGTGCAGGTGCGTGAACGGCGGCTTTGACACGGCTTGGCCTCCATGGATCAAACGCTGCGGCGCGAAGCGCCTCGTTGAGGGGTGGTGGTCGGGCGACGGGTGGGCGCTCGGTGACAGGCGGGCGGACACTTCTGGGGACAGCGTCGAAGTCTATGCCTCGGGACTGACACTCACGGGGCTGCCCCGCGTACCTTCACAGCGAGGGCTTCGGGCACTTTCCGGACGGCCCGCCCGTTGGATACGACAGAAACGCTGTCGTACACATGCACCAGGAGGCACCCAGCGATGTCGGTCCCCCAGCTCAACGACGAGCAGCGCGGCGACGAGATCCTCGCCGTCTTCGACACCGCCTTCGGCGAGCTCCTGGCCGCCGATCCGGCCGCGTTCCGTGTGAAGTTCCGGAAGATGGCGGCCTCGGCGTTCGCGTTCTACCGCGGCACGGCGTGCCTCTTCTACCACGACCTCGACGCAGAGAAGCGCGGCGGCCCGTTCCTCGACGAGCGCACCTCGCGCGTGTGGATCCACGGCGACCTGCACGCGGAGAACTTCGGCACGTACATGGACGCCAACGGCCGGCTGATCTTCAACGTCAACGACTTCGACGAGGCCTACGTCGGCCCCTTCACCTGGGACCTCAAGCGCTTCGCCGCCTCCGTCGCGCTCATCGGGTACGCCAAGGCGTTCGGCGACGACCAGATCAGCGAGCTGGTGCGGATCTATGCGGCCGCCTACCGCGAGCGCGTGCACGCCCTGGCCACCGGCGCCAAGAGCGACGAGGTGCCGCCGTTCACGCTGGACACCGCCCAGGGCCCGCTGCTGGACGCGCTGCGCGACGCCCGCGCGCTGACCCGCTTCGGGCTGCTGGAGACCATGACGGAGATCCGCGACTTCGAGCGCCGCTTCGCCCCCGGCGGCGGCTCCATCGAGCTGGACGCCGCCACCCGCTACAAGGTGCTCGCCGCCTTCGACGGCTACCTGGAGACGCTGCCGGACGCGTCCCTGGCCCGCCCGGACTCCTACCGGGTCAAGGACGTCGTCGGCCGCCGCGGCATCGGCATCGGCTCGGCCGGGCTGCCGTCGTACAACATCCTGCTGGAGGGCCACACCGACGCCCTCGAGAACGACGTCGTGATCTACATCAAGCAGGCCCAGACCCCGGCCGTCTCCCGGCACATCACCGACCAGGCGCTGCGGGACTACTTCCAGCACGAGGGCCACCGCACGGTGATCTCCCAGCGCGCCCTGCAGCAGCACGCCGACCCGTGGCTGGGCTGGACCGAGCTGGACGGCGCGGGCCAGCTGGTCGCCGAGGTCTCGCCGTACGCCGTGGACCTGGACTGGGGCGACATCGACGACCCGGAGGAGATCGCCTCGGTGGTCGCCGACCTCGGCCGGGCCACGGCCACGATGCACGCGGCGGCGGACGACACCTCCGGAGAGTCCCTGGTGCCGTTCTCCACGGAGCGCGCCATCGACGCGGCCATCGCGGCCGACGAGGACGGCTTCGCGGAGCTCCTGGTCGACTTCGCGCACGGCTACGGCGCACGCGCGCGTGCCGACCACCAGACCTTCGTGGACCTGTTCCGCAACGGCCGGATCCCGGGTCTGTGACGGACAGGCCACGCACGGTCGCCCTCCGACCGTTCACAGGCACCCTTTAGGGGTCTCTTACAGGAGCACGTGACACACTCTCCACCGCTATGGACATATCCGGGACCCAGCTGCGAGCCGTACGCGCGGCGCTCTTCACGGCACTCGTCGTGACACTGAGCACCGCGTCGCACGTGCTGCTGTCCCGGGCACCCCTGCCGCTGAACACGGTGACCCTGCTCACGGGCGCCGTGTTCGTCATCGCCTACGCCCTGGCCGGCCGCGAGCGGAACTTCGGCCGGATCGCCGCTCTGCTGGTGCCGCTGGAGCTCGCCGCCGACACGATCCTCACCACCGGCCAGCACGTCTGCTACGGCAGGGCGGGCGGCCCGGTCGCCGGTCCGCTGGCGTCGGTCGGCTGGGACGTGCTGTGCGGCGAGGGCACCCAGGTCGGGGCCCCGCTGGCCCAGGTCACCGGCACCGACCCCGAGCGGCTCGGCGGCCTGCTCGGCCATGTCGACCCGGTCACCGCCTGGTTCCTGCTCGCCGCCCACATCGGCGTCGGCCTCCTCGCCGCGGCCTGGCTGCGCCGCGGCGAGCGGGCCCTGGCCCAGCTGCTGAGCGCGGTCGCGGCGACCACGTTCCGGCCGCTGCTCACGGCGGCCGCCGCGGTGACGGTCCCGACGACCGCCCCCACCCGCCGTCTGCCGCGCCCCACCGACCGTACGGCCGCCGCCCGCAGCCGCCTCTTCGTGCACTCCCTGGGACGGCGTGGACCGCCGTGCTCGCCCGCCTTCACCTGCGTGTGACCAGCGTCCGACGCGCGTGAACGGCAGCTGAGCAGCACAGCCCACCCATACGTAATCCCGCACACGACGTGTGCGCGTCCCCATGGAGATCACCAACATGAGCAAGCGAAACAGCCAGGCCGCGAAGACGGCGGCCCGGGAGCGGCTGCGCATCGAGCGCGAGCGTGAGGCGAAGCGGGCGAAGATCAAGCGGCAGCTGATCGTCGCCGGCTCCATCGTCGGCGTCTTGGCCATAGCGGGCGGCATCAGCTACGCGGTGGTGCAGGGCAACAAGCCCGGCTACTGGGAGGCCGCGAAGGACGACAAGCTCGTCAAGCCGGCCAACACCTCGGGCAAGAACGGCACGACCGTCACCATCGGCGAGGACAGCGCCAAGAAGACCCTCGTGATGTACGAGGACCCGCGCTGCCCGGTCTGCGCCTCCTTCGAACAGGCCGTCGGCACGACCGTCGACAAGGGCGTCGAGGACGGCAAGTACAAGATGCAGTACGTCGGGGCCACCTTCCTCGACAACGGTCTGGGCGGCGAGGGCTCCAAGAACGCCCTCAGTGCCCTGGGTGCGGCGCTGAACGTCAGCGACGAGGCGTTCCTCCAGTACAAGGCCGCGATGTACTCGACGAAGTGGCACCCGGAGGAGTCCGACGACAAGCTCAAGGACGACGCCTACCTGATCAAGATCGCGGACACGGTCGACGCCCTGAAGGGCAACAAGGAGTTCCAGAACGCCGTGAAGAACGGCACCTACGACAAGTGGGCGCTGGAGATGTCGGCGACGTTCGACGACAGCGGTGTGCAGGGCACCCCGACCCTGAAGATGGACGGCAAGACCCTCACCGGGGCCGACGGGAAGAACGCGCCGATGACGGTGGCCGACTTCAACAAGGCGATCGAGACGGCCCTCAAGGGCTGATCCGACCTTCGGAGGAAGAGCGGGCGAACTTTTGCGAGTTCGCCCGCTCTTGCGCATACCGCTCAGTAACCTGATCGGCTGTGACCAGTCGATACAGATCATCCGAGACGTTCAATTCCCCTACCCCGCGCCGCCGTACGGTCGTCAAGGCCGCGGCGGCGACGGCTGTCCTGGCGGGTCCGCTCGCCGCCGCGCTGCCCGCGCGCGCGGCCGGGCAGGGGCCCGCCTTCCTGCACGGCGTCGCCTCCGGTGACCCGCTGCCCGACGGCGTCCTGCTGTGGACCCGTGTGACGCCCACCGCCGACGCCGCACCCGGCTCCGGGCTCGGACCGGACACCGAGGTCAGCTGGGTCGTCGCCCGGGACAAATCGCTGATGAACATCGTCGCCAAGGGCTCGGCCACCGCGACCGCCGCCTCCGACCACACCGTGAAGGCGGACATACGGGGCCTGGAGCCGGCCACCGATTACTGGTTCCGCTTCTCGGCCGGCGGCACGGACTCCCCGGTGGCGCGCACCCGCACCGCGCCGGCGGCGAACGCCTCCGTGGCCGGCCTGCGCTTCGGCGTGGTCTCCTGCGCCAACTGGGAGGCCGGCTACTTCGCCTCGTACCGCCACCTCGCCGCCCGCGGCGACCTGGACGCCTGGCTGCACCTCGGGGACTACATCTACGAGTACGGCACCGGCCAGTACGGCACGCGCGGCACGGTGGTGCGGCAGACGGCGCCCGCCAACGAGATCCTCACGCTCGCCGACTACCGCGGCCGGCACGGCAAGTACAAGACGGACACCGATCTCCAGGCCCTGCACGCGAAGGCACCCGTCATCGCCATCTGGGACGACCACGAGATCGCCAACGACGCCTGGTCGGGCGGCGCCGAGAACCACACCGAGGGCGCCGAGGGCGCGTGGGCCGCGCGTCAGGCCGCCGCAAAGCAGGCCTACTTCGAGTGGATGCCGGTGCGTCCGGCCGTCGCCGGCACCACCTACCGGCGGCTGCGCTTCGGCAAGCTCGCCGACCTGTCCCTGCTGGACCTGCGTTCCTTCCGCTCCGAGCAGGTCAAGGTCGGCAACGGCGAGGTCGACGACCCGGACCGCACGCTCACCGGCCGCGCCCAGCTGGACTGGCTGAAGGCGGGCCTGAAGTCCTCCGACACCACCTGGCGGCTCGTCGGCAACTCGGTGATGATCTCGCCGTTCGCGATCGGCTCCCTCTCCGCGGACCTGCTCAAGCCGCTGGCCAAACTGCTGGGCCTGCCGCAGGAGGGCCTCGCCCTCAACACCGACCAGTGGGACGGCTACACGGACGACCGCCGCGAGTTGCTCGCCCATCTGCGCTCGAACGCGATCCGCAACACCGTGTTCCTCACCGGCGACATCCATATGGCGTGGGCCAACGACGTGCCGGTGAACGCCGGCACCTACCCGCTGTCCGCCTCCGCGGCCACGGAGTTCGTCGTCACGTCGGTCACCTCCGACAACCTCGACGACATCGTGAAGGTCCCCGAGGGCACCGTCTCCGCGATCGCCTCGCCGCTCATCCGGGCCGCCAACCGGCACGTCCACTGGGTCGACACCGACCGCCACGGCTACGGAATCCTGGACATCACGGCCGGCCGCGCGCAGATGGACTACTACGTCCTGGCCGACAAGACGAAGCAGGACTCCGGCGCGTCCTGGGCGCGTTCGTACCGCACCCGCACCGGCACGCAGAAGGTCGAGCGCACCTACGACCCTGTGTAGCCCCTGTGCCTCGTGGTCGATTTTCGGCCACTCCTGGCCCGATTGCGGGCCGTTAACCGGAGATCACATCGCTACGGCGGGTGGTGCGAGTCGCGTTCCGAATACGGACACACCACCCGCCCAGGCATCGGAACCCGTTACGCCGCGATCTCGCACTCCGGACAGTTGATCATTCACTTACCCCAAATACCCCCATCTGTCGGGTACTTGATTGGGCCTGATCGATTCTCTTCGGACATGGGCATGTCCACGTAATGTCCGGGCGGCGGCCAGGAAGACCCCTGCGCCCCCTCCCCAACGCATCAGCCAGGAGTCAGCATGCGTGTGCTTGCCCGAATATCCCCCTCTACGCGCAGACGTGTTCTCGCCACGACAGCCGTGGCCGGAACGTTGATGCTCACTCCGCTGTCGGCTCCCACCACGGTCGCGGCGGCCCAGGCTCCGGCCGCCGACTGCGCAGAGGAGAGCGGCCACGCCGCGGCCCGCGAGGCCCGCCCCGGCCACGGCGACGAGGCCGTCGCCGAGCCCAACGAGGTCAGCGCGGCCAAGGCCCAGGCGATGGACGCCGATCTGCGGAAGAAGCTCGACAAGCTGCCCGCCACCGGCAACCGCAGCCTCGCGGCCGCCGCCTCGACCACCATCCCGGTCTACTTCCACGTCATCCACGACGGCGCGACCGGGCAGCTCGACTCCGCCGACATCGACGCCCAGATGAACGTCCTGAACGCGGCCTACGCCGGCCAGGGCACCGGAAACGTCGACTCCGGCTATCAGTTCACCCTGGCCGGCACCGACTACACCGACAACGCGGCCTGGTACGGCGTCGGTTACGGCTCGCCGGAGGAGAAGGCGATGAAGTCCGCCCTGCGCAGGGGCGGCGCGAACGCGCTCAACGTCTACACCGCCGACCTCGGCGACGGCCTCCTCGGCTGGGCGACCTTCCCCAGCTCCTACAAGTCGAGCCCGTCCATGGACGGCGTGGTCCTGCTCGACACCTCGCTGCCGGGCGGCTCGGCCACCCACTACGACGAGGGCGACACCGCGACCCACGAGGTCGGCCACTGGATGGGCCTGTACCACACCTTCCAGGGCGGCTGTAACGGCAAGGGCGACTACGTCGACGACACCCCGGCCGAGAAGAGCGCCGCGTACGAGTGCCCGGAGGGACGGGACACCTGCACGCGCAAGGCGGGCGCGGACCCGATCCACAACTTCATGGACTACACGTACGACGCCTGCATGTACCAGTTCACCGCCGGCCAGGTGAGCCGCATGCAGCAGAACTGGGCGGCGTACCGGGCGGCGGGCTGAGCCTAGAGGGAGTCCAGGAAGCCGAGCGCCACCCGCCAGGTGGCCTCGGCGGCCTGCTCGTCGTGGTCCGGCAGGTCGGGGTCGGTGTAGATGTGGCCGGCCCCGGCGTATCTGTACACCTCCACGTCGGCGCCCGCCCTGCCCATCTGGAGGTACCAGGCGCTCAGCCAGTCGTCCGTCTCGAACGGATCCGGCTCGGCGACATGCAGCTGCACCGGCAGTTCGTCCACCGAGGCGTTCGCCGCGATGTCCGACGTGCCGTGCAGAAGCAGCAGTCCGCGCGCCTTCTCGTCCCCGAGCCCGAGGGTCTGCGCGACGGAGGCGCCGAGTGAGAACCCGGCGTAGACCAGCCCCCGCTCCGAGTAGGGCGCGGCGGCGAGCACGGCCCGCTTCAGCAGTTCGTCCTTGCCGATCTGCCGGTTGAACTCCATGCCCTCCTCGACCGTGTCGAACGTACGGCCCTCGAAGAGGTCCGGCGTCCACACCTCGTGTCCGGCGGCGCGCAGCCGGTCCGCGGCCTGGCGCACGGCGGGCCTGAGGCCGTACGTCGAGTGAAACAGCATGATGTTCATGAGGCCATGGTGCCAGCCGGGTACGACAGCGCCGTGACCACCGCCTCACCGACGCGGATGTTCATGACCCCCCGATGCTGGTTACGTTCGGAGGCATGGAGAACATACTCCGACCGCTGATCGTGGTCGGTGGCTCGGTGCTGCTCACCCTGATCATCGGGTGGGCCACCGACCGCCTCATGCGCAAGGCCGACGAACGGCACAGCGAGACCCCGCTGTGGGGTCTGCTGCGCCAGGCCCGCATTCCCTACCAGCTCGTGCTGTGCACGGCCCTGCTCAGAGGGTCCTACGACGAGGCCGAGCTGTTCCTGGAGAACCGGGTCGCCGTCGGCAGGGTGCTGACGCTGGTGCTGATCGGAGCGGCGGCCTGGCTGGCGATCCGTATAGCGGCGGCCGTCGTGGAGACGTCGTACAGCCGCTATGCCCGGGTGCACCGCGATCCGGCACGGGTCCGCAGGGTGCGGACGCAGGTGACGTTGATCATGCGTGTGGTGTCCGCGGTCGTCGGCGTGGTCGCGGCGGCGTCGATGCTGCTGACGTTCCCGGCGATGCGGGCGGCGGGTGCCTCGCTGCTGGCCTCGGCCGGCATCCTCGGCATCGTCGCCGGTGTGGCGGCCCAGTCGACGCTGAGCAACATGTTCGCCGGGCTGCAGATCGCCTTCGGGGACATGGTGCGCATCGGGGACACCGTCGTGGTGGACGACGAGTGGGGCACCGTCGAGGAGATCACCCTGACCTTCCTGACGGTGCGGACCTGGGACGAGCGCCGGATCACGATGCCTGTGTCGTACTTCACGTCGAAGGCCTTCGAGAACTGGTCGCGCGGCGGCGCCCAGATGACCGGAACCGTCTTCCTGCATCTCGACCACTCCGCCCCGCTGGAAGCCATGCGCGAGCGGCTCCGCGACATCCTGCGCGACTGCCCGGCCTGGGACGGCCGGGACTACGGCCTGGTCGTCACCGACTCCACACCCAGCACGATGGAGGTACGGGCCCTGGTCACGGCGAAGGACGCGGACGACCTGTGGACGCTCCGGGTCACGGTGCGCGAGCAGCTGATCCGCTGGGTGTCCGAGCGCCACCCGTACGCCCTGCCGCGGGTCAACGCGGCGGACGCGGCCCTGCCGCCCGGCTTCCCCGTCCCCGGCCGGCTCTCGGGCGCCCGCCGCACCTACCAGCACGACCACCAGCCTCCACCACGACCGGACCGCCTCTGACCGCCGGGGCCGGCAACGCCGAAAAGGGGCGCGGGGAACTGCGCGGCCGGCCAGGACGGCGCCGCACACGACCACGCGTCTCCCACGCCCGCCGGCGCGAAGCGCTCAGTGGCCACGCTCTGCCCCTCCGTTGACCTGGATGATCTGCGAGGTGATGTGCCCGGCGCCGTGCGACGCCAGCCAGTGCAGGGTCGTGGCGACGTCCCCGGGCGTCCCGGCGCGCCCGGTCGAGGTCTCGGCGACCAGCCGGGCGTGCCGCGCCTCGTCCATCCCGTCGCCGAAGAACTCGGTGTCCTCGACGTAGCCGGGCGCGACCACGTTCACGGTGATCCCGCGCGGGCCCAGCTGCCGGGCCAGGTCGTGGGCGTACGGGTGCAGCGCGGCCTTGGACGCCGCGTACGCCCCGCTGCCGGACCCCCGGAAGGCGGCGATGGAACTGAGGAACAGCACCCGCCCGCCGGGGTCGGCGAGCCGGTCCTTCAGGGCCTCGGTGAGCAGGGCGGCGGTCAGGGTGTTGAGGCCGAAGTTGAGAGTCCAGTTGTGCAGGACGACGTCGAGGGGCTCGTCGCTGTCGACCTGGGGCTCCAGATGGCCGGAGCCGCCGGCGCTGTGGATGAGGACGTCGACGGTGCCGAGCTCCGACGCCACGAACCGCTCCACCCCCCGCACCCCGCGTGGCCTGCTCAGATCCGCGGCGCAGGTGAGGGCCCCGGGCACATCGGCCTGCTCCAGCACCTCCGCGCGGCGCCCGAGCAGGAGCACCCGGTCTCCGTCCGCCGCGAACAGCCGGGCCGCCGCGAGCCCGATTCCGGTACCGCCACCACTGATGACAACGTTGCGAGCCATGATCAGATCGTACGAAGCCGGAGCCCCTCGCGGCGAGGTCAGCGCAGACTCCGCACGTCCAAATGCCGCAGCACCCGGTCCACCACCTCCAGGTCGGCGCCCGGCTCTCTGCGTGCCGCCGGCACCTCGTGGCGTGCCGCGCTGAGCATCTCGCCCTGGATCCGGCGCACCCGCTTGAGCCGCCGCACCCGCTGCTGCTGCGCCTCACGGCGTTCGTCCTCCGCCATGTCGGGGCTGATCCGCACGCCGATCTCGAACGCCCGGCGCAACATCTGCTCGGACAGGTCCTCGGGCAGTTCCTCGACCGCCTCGATCTCCTTCAGCCTCCGTTTCGCAGCCTTCGCCGCGCGTACCGCCAGCTGCTTCTCGAACTCCTGCTCGCGTTCGCTGTCGGCGCGCACACCGAGCCATCTCACCAGCCGCGGCAAGGTCAGCCCCTGCGCCACCAGCGTCGCGTGGTCAGGCGGCGCGATGAGCGCCCCCAGCGCCACGGCGGCGGCGAGCGGCAGCCCCGGCACGATCGCGTGGGCGACCGCGGCCACGCAGAACGTCGTGACGAACACGAGCGCCACGGCGAGGAGGAAGATGGGCCGCACTCCCCCACTGCCCTATGGCGTGGGGGGGACCCCAGCCGCGAACTGCCGCCACGAGGTCCGCCGTACGGCGTACAGCAGGGGCGGCAGCAGCAGCGGGAGGATCAGGTCCGGCGGGATCTCGACGTTCGGCACGAACTCCAGCAGCGCGAGCACGATCCCGAGCAGCGTCTTCAGCACCGGCGCGGGCAGTCCGAACCGGTCCCCCACCGGGACACTCACCACGGCCCCGAGCAGCAGCACGAACAACAGGGCCAACTGATCCACGGTCAGCGCTCCGCAGGTCTGGGCGATCAAGAACCTTCAAACGTCCAGCGTGCCACGCCCACCCGCGCAACGGCCGCCTTGCCGGGCGGCGGCGGTCGCCGGCGTCGGCGTCGGCGTCGACGCCGGCGTCGGCTACAGAGCGCGCCGCATGGCCCGGTGCGGCATCCCGGCGTCCGGGAACTCCGGGCCGTACGCGACGTACCCCAGCCGCTCGTAGAAGCCCAGGGCGTGCGTCTGGGCGTGCAGGTCCACGGCCGCGAGGCCACGCGCGCGGGCCGCGTCCTCTATCGCCCGCACCAGGGCCGCCCCGACGCCGAGTCCGCGGGCCTCCTGCGTCACGGCGAGACGGCCCAGCGACCCCACCGACAGGTCCCCGTCGGTCTTGGCGGCGGTCGCCTCGCCGTACAGCAGCCGCCCGGTCCCGAGCGGCAGCCCGTCCTCCCGGACCGCCAGCACATGCACGGCATCGGCGTCGTGGGCGTCGTACTCGATCTCCTGCGGGACGCCCTGCTCGACGACGAAGACCTCCTTGCGCACCGCGAAGCACGCCTCGCGGTCGGCGGGGTCGTCGGCGACCCGCACGGCGTACGTCACCGGGCTCATCCCCACGTCTCCTCGCGGACCTGGTCCAGCGCCTTCTGGAGGTCGGCCGGGTACTCGCTCTCGAACTCCACCCACTGCCCGTCCCCCGGGTGCTCGAAGCCGAGCCGCACCGCGTGCAGCCACTGGCGGGTCAGCCGCAGCCGCTTGGCGAGCGTGGGGTCGGCGCCGTAGGTCAGGTCTCCGACGCAGGGGTGCCGGTGGGCGGCCATGTGGACGCGGATCTGGTGGGTGCGCCCGGTCTCCAGCTTCACGTCGAGCAGGGAGGCCGCGCGGAACGCCTCGATGAGGTCGTAGTGCGTGACCGACGGCTTGCCGTCGGCCGTGACGGCCCACTTGTAGTCGTGGTTGGGGTGGCGGCCGATCGGGGCGTCGATGGTGCCGCTGGTGGGATCGGGGTGGCCCTGGACGAGCGTGTGGTACCGCTTGTCGACCGTGCGCTCCTTGAACTGGCGCTTGAGCGAGGTGTACGCCCGCTCCGACTTGGCGACCGCCATGAGGCCGGAGGTGCCCACGTCGAGGCGGTGCACGATGCCCTGGCGCTCGGCGGCGCCGGACGTCGAGATCCGGTAGCCGGCGGCGGCCAGCCCGCCGATGACGGTCGGCCCGCTCCAGCCCGGCGACGGATGCGCGGCGACGCCGACCGGCTTGACGATCACGACCACGTCATCGTCGTCGTGCACGATCTCCATGCCCTCGACCGGCTCGGCGACGATCTGCACGGGCGCGGGCGCCTGCGGCATCTCGACCTCCAGCCAGGCCCCGCCGTGCACCCGCTCCGACTTCCCGACCACCGCCCCGTCGACCATGACCTTCCCCGCCGCGGCGAGCTCGGCCGCCTTCGTACGGGAGAAGCCGAACATGCGGGAGATGGCGGCGTCGACGCGCTCGCCCTCCAGGCCGTCGGGCACGGGCAGGGTACGGATCTCGGGAATCGTGCTCACCCGACGAGTATGCCGGACCGGGCGGACAGCCCCGTACGGAGCCTGTGGACAACTCCCGCGGGCCCGCTGTCGCGGCCCCTTGCGGGAATCAGTCCTTGTGCACGGTGCCGTCGGGGTCCAGCCCCCGGAACGACAGCAGCACGATCAGGATGCCGCCGCACACGATCGCCGAGTCCGCGAGGTTGAACACGGCGAAGTGCTTGGGCGCGATGAAGTCCACGACCGCGCCCTCGAAGACGCCGGGCGAGCGGAAGATCCGGTCGGTGAGGTTGCCGAGGGCACCGCCGAGCAGCAGGCCGAGCGCGATCGCCCAGGGCAGGCTGTACAGCTTGCGGGCGAGCCGGGCGATCACCACGATCACGGCCGCCGCGATCACCGTGAAGATCACGGTGAAGGCCTCGCCGAAGCCGAAGGCCGCGCCCGCGTTGCGGATCGCCTCGAACTTCAGCCAGTCCCCGATGATCTCGATCGGCGGGTGGTGCTCCAGCTTGGCGACCACGATCATCTTGCTGATCAGGTCGAGGGCGTACGCGAACCCGGCCACGCCGAACAGCACGGCGATCCGGCGCTTGCCCCGGGGCCGCTCCGCGCCGGACTCCTCCGGCTCGGCCGCCGCCGGCTCTGGGGTATCCGGCGTACCGATGATGCGCTCCGCCTCTGCCACGTGAGTCCCTCGACCTAGGTACCTGACTGAGGACGAGAGTACGACACGTCCCGCGGGGCCCGGGCCACCGGTCAGTACCGCCGTTCCTGCTTCTGCTTGCACTCGACGCACAGGGTCGCGCGCGGGAAGGCCTGCATGCGGGCCTTGCCGATCGGGTTCCCGCAGTTCTCGCACAGGCCGTAGGTGCCCGCGTCGAGCCGTTCCAGGGCGCGCTCGGTCTGGGTGAGCATCTCGCGGGCGTTCGCGGCGAGCGCCAGCTCGTGCTCACGCGTGATGTTCTTGGCGCCGGTGTCGGCCTGGTCGTCGCCCGCGCCGTCGCCGGAGTCGCGCATCAGGCCGACGAGGGACTGCTCGGACGACTCGATCTCGTCGCGCAGCCGCATCACCTCGGCCATCAGCTCGGCTCGCGCCTCCTCGACCTCCTCCGAGGTCCAGGGGTCCTCACCGGGGCGCACCGCGAGCTCGCCGGGCTCCACCGCCGCGGCGATGCGTGCCTTGGGAACGGCGGTCTTGGCCGCCGTGGCCGTGCCAGGGGTCTTCTTCGCAACCACCGTCGTGGCTCCTGTCTGCTCCGCGGCCTGCGCCGCGCCCACCTTCTTGACCCTGCTCTCGGCGACCGCACGCTTCCCGGCCGCGCTCTTCCTGGCGGTGCTCTTCTTGGCAGTGCCCTTCTTGGCAGTGCCCTTCTTGGCAGTGCTCTTCTTGGCAGTGCTCTCCCCGGCCGCGGCCTCCTCTGCCTCGCCCTTCTCCGCCGGCTTCCTGGCGACGGGCTTGGCCGCGGCCGCCTCCTTCTTGCCGGCGGCCTTCTTGCCCACGGCCTTCTTGCCTGCCGCCTTCTTCCCGGCCGCCCGGGGAGCGGCGGCCGTCTTCTCCGCAGTCTTGTGGGCGGCAGCTGCCTTCTTCTCCGCAGTCTTGTGGGCTGTGGCCGCCTTCTTCCCCGCGACCTTGCCGGACACCGCGGCCTTGCCGGACGCCGCAGCCTTGCCGGACGTCCCGCCGGCCTCCTGACCGGCCCCTTTGCGGCCCTTCTCCGTCTCCTGAGCCGCGCCCCCCTGCGCGGTCTTCTTCCCGTGAACGTCCTTGGCCGCCCCGCCGGCGGAACCGGCACGCGCATGTGTGGATCTGGTGGATCTGCTCGACGCCGACTGCTGTACGGCGGTCTTCTTCGCCACCATGCCGCGGCCCCTTCACATATTGTGATCTTGCTCGCGAATCGTGCTGGGACGATAAATCGACTTGAGTCCCGCGGCAACGGGGCACACCGCCCGATTCGCCCGCCTCGCGCACGGAGCGCGGGAGACATGCATGCGTTGTGCCCAGCTCCCCGCGGGGTATGCCGACGAGCCGGACGTCCCAGAATCCGAACAGGGGTACCGCACCATTCGGGTCATCGCGTCCCGTTCCCGATGCCCGCCCCCGCGCCCCGGAAATACGGTCGGCCACTGTCCGCGCGGCGCCGTACACTGGGCGGAGCGAAAAGCGTGGATGGGGACGAGTAGCGACGTACGCAGCCCAGAGCGACCCGGGGACGGTGGAAGCCCGGGGGCGAGCGCGACGTGAAGATCACCCCGGAGCCGCCGGAAGAAAGCCACGGCCGAGAGGCACAGGCGAGTAGACCCGGTATCGCGACCCCAATGAGGGGGTTCGCCGACGCACACCCCGCGTCGGAGGGCCAAGGAGGGTGGTACCGCGGGAGCGCGCCGAAACCGGCGTAAGGAAGAATCGGCTCTCGTCCCTCCGGACGGAAGGCAGCAAGTCCGCCGGAGGAAGCTCGCTGATGACAACGCCGACGTACCGCCAGGTGCCCGCCCAGGTCGACCTGCCCGCGCTCGAGCACGCGGTGCTCGACTTCTGGCGCGAGCAGAAGATCTTCGCCAAGACCCTGGAGCAGTCCGAGGGCCGCCCCGAGTGGGTGTTCTACGAGGGCCCGCCCACCGCCAACGGCATGCCCGGCGCCCACCACATCGAGGCCCGCGTCTTCAAGGACGTCTTCCCCCGCTTCCGCACCATGCGCGGCTACCACGTGGCCCGCAAGGCCGGCTGGGACTGCCACGGCCTCCCGGTGGAGCTGGCGGTCGAGAAGGAGCTCGGCTTCAGCGGCAAGAAGGACATCGAGGCGTACGGCATCGCCGAGTTCAACGCCAAGTGCCGCGAGTCGGTACTGCGCCACACCGACGCCTTCTCCGACCTGACGACCCGCATGGGCTACTGGGTCGACCTCGACGACGCCTACGTCACGATGGAACCCGAGTACATCGAGTCCGTCTGGTGGTCGCTGAAGGAGATCTTCAACAAGGGCCTGCTGGTCCAGGACCACCGCGTCGCCCCCTGGTGCCCGCGCTGCGGCACCGGCCTGTCCGACCACGAGCTGGCGCAGGGCTACGAGACGGTCGTCGACCCGTCCGTGTACGTCCGTTTCCCGCTCACCTCCGGTCCGCTCGCCGGCGAGGCCGCACTCCTGGTGTGGACGACCACGCCCTGGACGCTCGTCTCCAACACGGCCGTGGCCGCCCACCCCGAGGTCACCTACGTCGTGGCGACGAACGGCCCGGAAGGCACGGAGAAGCTCGTCGTCGCCGAGCCGCTCCTCGCCAAGGCCCTCGGCGAGGGCTGGGAGACCACCGGACAGAGCTTCACCGGCGCCGAGATGGAGCGCTGGACGTATCAGCGACCGTTCGAGCTCGTGGAGTTCCCACAGACCGAGGGCGGCACCCACTACGTGGTCAACGCCGAGTACGTCACCACCGAGGACGGCACGGGTCTGGTCCACCAGTCCCCCGCCTTCGGTGAGGACGACCTCAAGGTCTGCCGCGCCTACGGCCTGCCGGTGGTGAACCCGGTCCGCCCGGACGGCACCTTCGAGGAGGACGTCCCCCTCGTCGGCGGCGTCTTCTTCAAGAAGGCCGACGAGGCGCTCACCGAGGACCTCCAGCAGCGCGGCCTGCTCTTCCGGCACATCCCGTACGAGCACAGCTACCCGCACTGCTGGCGCTGCCACACCGCGCTGCTCTACTACGCGCAGCCGTCCTGGTACATCCGCACCACCGCCGTCAAGGACCGCCTCCTCCAGGAGAACGAGGACACCAACTGGTTCCCGGAGACGGTCAAGAGCGGCCGCTACGGCGACTGGCTGAACAACAACATCGACTGGGCGCTGTCCCGCAACCGCTACTGGGGCACCCCGCTGCCGATCTGGCGCTGCGAGGACGACCACCTCACCGTGGTCGGCTCCCGCGCGGAGCTCTCCGAGCTGACCGGCACCGACCAGTCGAGCCTTGACCCGCACCGCCCGTTCATCGACGACGTGACCTTCGACTGCCCGAGCTGCGCGAAGACGGCCACGCGCGTGCCGGAGGTCATCGACGCCTGGTACGACTCGGGCTCGATGCCGTTCGCACAGTGGGGCTACCCGTACAAGAACAAGGAACTGTTCGAGGCCCGCTACCCGGCGCAGTTCATCTGCGAGGCCATCGACCAGACCCGCGGCTGGTTCTACACACTGATGGCGATCGGCACGCTGGTCTTCGACAAGTCCTCGTACGAGAACGTCGTCTGCCTCGGCCACATCCTCGCCGAGGACGGCCGCAAGATGTCCAAGCACCTGGGCAACATCCTCCAGCCGATCCCGCTGATGGACCAGCACGGCGCCGACGCGGTGCGCTGGTTCATGGCGGCCGGCGGCTCGCCGTGGGCGGCCCGCCGCGTGGGCCACGGCACGATCCAGGAGGTCGTCCGCAAGACGCTCCTGACGTACTGGAACACGGTCGCCTTCCAGGCCCTGTACGCCCGTACGTCGAGCTGGGCGCCCTCCGCGGCCGACCCGGCCCCGGCCGACCGCCCGGTTCTGGACCGCTGGCTGCTGTCCGAACTGCACGCGCTGGTCGACCAGATGACCCAGTCCCTGGACGCCTACGACACCCAGCGCGCCGGCAAGCTGCTCTCGGCGTTCGTCGACGACCTGTCGAACTGGTACGTCCGCCGCTCGCGCCGCCGCTTCTGGCAGGGCGACAAGGCGGCGCTGCGCACCCTGCACGAGGTCGTCGAGACGGTCACCAAGCTGATGGCCCCGCTGACGCCGTTCATCACCGAGCGGGTCTGGCAGGACCTGGTCGTCCCGGTCACCCCGGGCGCCCCCGAGTCGGTCCACCTGGCGGCCTGGCCGGAGGCGGACCTGTCCGCGATCGACCCGGAGCTGTCGCAGCAGATGGTCACGGTGCGCCGGCTGGTCGAGCTGGGCCGTGCCACACGCGCGGAGTCGGGCGTCAAGACCCGCCAGCCGCTGTCCCGGGCCCTGGTGGCCGTCGCGGGCTTCGAGACCCTCGGCCCCGAGCTGCACACGCAGATCACCGAGGAGCTGAACGTCTCGTCGCTGGCGTCGCTCTCCGAGGTCGGCGGCAGCCTGGTGGACACCACCGCCAAGGCGAACTTCCGCGCCCTGGGCAAGCGGTTCGGCAAGCGCGTCCAGGATGTGGCGAAGGCCATCGCGAACGCGGACGCGGCGGCGCTGTCCCTGGCCCTGCGCGAGGGCACCGCGTCGGTCGAGGTCGACGGTGAGACGGTCGCCCTCGCCCCGGACGAGGTGATCATCACGGAGACCCCGCGCGAGGGCTGGTCGGTGGCGTCCGACGCGGGTGCCACGGTCGCCCTGGACCTGGAGATCACGGAGGAGCTGCGCCGTGCGGGCCTGGCCCGTGACGCGATCCGCCTGATCCAGGAGGCCCGCAAGAACAGCGGCCTGGACGTGGCCGACCGCATCGCCCTGCGCTGGACGGCGACGGACCCGGCGATGATCGCGGCGCTCGCCGAGCACGCCGAGCTGATCGCCGACGAGGTCCTGGCGACGGACTTCGCCCAGGGTGAGGCGGACGACACATACGGCTCCGCCTTCGCGGACGAGGGTCTGACCCTGACGTTCCGCCTGCGCAAGCAGTAGCGGGACCCGGCCGCACGACCGAAGGCCCGGGACCACCAAAGAATCTTGGTGGTCCCGGGCCTTCGGCGTTGCGTACGCCGGACACGCACACCCGGCTCCGAACAAACACCGCAAACTCCGTGAACACGCGTAGCAAAAGGGCGGGGCCCCGGATCGAAATCCGGGGCCCCGCCCTGAACGCTGCCGACGCCTGAGGCGTACTACCAACCGTCAGTTGTCGTCCTCGTCGATGAGGAACCCGCGCATGGGCGACGGGGCCTGACCCATGGGGCCGGGGCCCTGCGGCCGGACCGGAGCCATCGGCTGGGTCATCGCCGGGGACATCTGCTGCTGACCGCCGTAGGACGGAGCAGCCGGGGACGGGGCGCCGCCCATGCCCTGGTTGCCGCCGTACGACGGGGCACTCGCACCGGCCGGAGCCATGGAAGGCGCCGGGGACGGCGGGAGCGACGCGGCGGCCGGAGTGCGCGGCGGGGCGAGCGAGTCGTCCGCCTGCGTCTCCAGCTGGCGCAGCTGGGACTCGAGGTAGGACTTCAGCCGCGTGCGGTACTCGCGCTCGAAGCCGCGCAGGTCCTCGACCTTGCGCTCCAGCGTGGCGCGGGCGGACTCCAGGGAGCCCATCGCGACGCGGTGCTTCTCCTGCGCGTCCCGCTCCAGGGCGTCGGCCTTGGCACGGGCGTCACGCTCGAGACCCTCGGCACGCGAACGCGCCTCGCCGACGATCTTGTTGGCCTCGGAGCGGGCCTCGGCGATCGCCTGGTCGGCGGTCTGCTGTGCGAGCGACAGAACGCGTGCGGCACTGTCGCCGCCGGGGCCGCCCTGACCGGGACCGCCCATCGGGCCACCCATGGGACCGCCCATGGGGCCGCCCATCTGCTGCATGGGGGGCTGACCCATCGGCCCCGGACCCTGGCCCATCGGACCGGGACCCTGAGGGCCACCCTGACCGCCGGGACCGGCGGGCAGCTGCGGGGCACCGCTCGGCAGCTGGGGCGGACCACCCATGGGGCCACCCATCTGCTGCTGCGGCGGGCCCGATATGCCGGCGGGGACAGGAGACCCCGGCCCGCGCATGCCCTGCTGCGGCATTCCGCCCTGGGGCATGCCGCCCTGCTGGGGCATACCGCCCTGCTGCTGGTCCTGCGGACCGCCGGGCCCCTCCGGAGGCTTGCGCATGTTCTGCTGGTTCTGGGCAGCAGCACGCGTGGCCGCGGCCAGCTTGGCGCGCAGGTCCTCGTTCTCGCGGAGCAGACGCGTCAGTTCGGCTTCGACCTCATCGAGGAAGGCATCGACCTCGTCCTCGTCATAGCCTTCTCGGAGGCGGACGGTCGTGAACTGCTTGTTCCGCACGTCCTCGGGGGTCAACGGCATCTCTTCACCTCAACGTAGTCGTCGGCAGTCGGCAAGACCGTATCTGTCACATCGTTCACATCGCGCCCCGTACAACGGTGATCAGGATGTAGACGATGATCATCAGTACGAAGAAGGACAGGTCGAGCGCCACGCCCCCGAGACGCAGCGGCGGGATGAACCGCCGCAGAAGCTTCAACGGTGGATCGGTGACAGTGTAGGTGGCCTCCAGAACGACCACCATCGCCTTGCCGGGTTGCCATGAGCGGGCGAACTGGAAGACGTAGTCCATGACCAACCGGAAGATGAGCACGATGAGGAACACCATCAGCGCGATGTAGAGAACCTGCAGGACCACGCTCATGACTGGTGTTTCCCTCTCCCCTGTTTCCCAGTTCCGTGCTGTTCTTCCGGTGGTGCGTCTCAGCTCTGGTTGAAGAACCCGCCCTCTGCGATGCGGGCCTTGTCCTCCGCCGTGACATCGACGTTAGCAGGCGACAACAGGAACACCTTCTGCGTCACCCGCTCGATGCTGCCGTGAAGACCAAACACCAAACCTGCCGCAAAGTCGACAAGTCGCTTCGCGTCTGTGTCATCCATCTCAGTCAGATTCATGATCACCGGGGTGCCCTCACGGAAGTGTTCCCCGATGGTACGGGCCTCGTTGTAGGTCCGGGGGTGAAGTGTGGTGATCCGGTACGGCTCTCGTTCCGACACGACCTTGGGCATGATCACCGGTGCGTTCTTCTCCAGGCTTGCGCGTTCTTGTGTGATGGACGCCACGGGCGCGATGCGCGCCGGGCGGCCGGATTCCGCGGGTAGCGAAGTCGCACGGGCCACAGGTTCGCGAGGCGCGGGCGGCTGAACGATTCGCACCTCTTCGTCCCTTTGGGACTGATGTGCGCTGTGGGACTGGTGGGACGGCTCGTGCCGTCGGTGGTCCCGCTCGGGCTCCGGGTCCAGTTCGGGCTCGAAGTCGTCATCGGGGTCGAACCCCCGGCCGTCGTACCCATCGTCCTCCACGAGGCCGAGGTAGACCGCCATCTTGCGCATCGCGCCGGCCATGCTCTGAGTCCTCCGCTCTGTGGTGGATCGGCGACTGCCAAGTGCCCGCCATCCACGCGGTCGTTACGCCCGCCTTTCGGCGACATTGACCATATTTTCTGCTGTGGTCCGACTTCTTGGCGACGTTACCCGAGCCTGGGGCGGACTCCGAGTACCGCAGTGCCGACGCGCACATGTGTCGCACCCGCCGCCACCGCCTCTTCGAGATCCGCACTCATCCCTGCCGACACCATGTTCGCAGCCGGATGAGCTCGGCGCAGGTCGGTCGACAAATCCATCAACCGCTCGAAGGCCGCCCGTTGGCGGCCCGCATACTCCCCGGTGAGAGGGGCGACGGTCATCAGTCCGGCCATCCGCAGCCCCGGAGCCTTCGCGACGAGCCCGGCCAACTCCTCGATGCCGCCCGGCGCCACACCGCCCCGCTCGCCCCGGGCGCTCTCACCGGCGTCCAGCGCCACCTGGATCAGGCAGCCCACCTCCCGCTCCTGGCGTACGGCCTCCTTGGAGAGCGCCGTCACCAGCCGGGAGCGGTCGACCGACTGCACCAGGTCCGCGTAACCGACCACGGACCGCACCTTGTTGGTCTGCAACTGCCCGACGAAGTGCCAGGCGAGGGGCAGGTCCGAGCATTCGGCGGCCTTGGGTGCCGCGTCCTGGTCGCGGTTCTCGGCGACATGCCGCACACCGAGTTCCGACAGGATCCGCACATCGCTCGCGGGGTAGGTCTTGGTGACCACGATCAGGGTCACCTCCTCGCGGGCCCGCCCGGCGGCAGCGCAGGCGGCGGCGATTCGTTCCTCCACCCCCGCCAGGTTTGCGGCGAGTTCGTCCTTGCGGTCCTTGATGTTCATTCAGTCCAGCCAGACATATCCCGCGAGCCGCCCTGTGGAGCGGTCGCGGCGGTACGAGAAGTGGTCACCCGACTCCAGCGTGCACACCGGCGACTGCGCCCGGTCGTGCACTCCGAGCCGCGCGAGCTGGGCGTGCACCCCGGCGGCCACGTCCACCGCCGGCGTGCCCCAGCTCGTCTCGGCGTACGCCGTCGGTTCCTCGGCGGTCACCTCGGCGCGCATCGCATCCGGCACCTCGTAGCACCGGCCGCAGACGGCGGGGCCGGTGCGGGCGACGATCCGGGCGGGGTCGGCGCCCAGTTCCGTCATCGCGCGCAGCGCCGCCGGGACGACCCCGGCGATCATGCCGGGGCGTCCCGCGTGTGCAGCGGCGGCGATCCCGGCGACCGGGTCGGCCAGCAGGACCGGCACGCAGTCGGCGGTGAGGACGGCGAGGGCGAGACCCCGCCGGGCGGTGACGATCGCGTCGACCTCGGGCACCGGACGATCACGCCACGGCCCGTCGACCACGGCGACGTCCGCCCCGTGCACCTGGTTCATCCAGACGACGTCACCCGGGTCGAGCCCGAGCGACTTGGCGGCGATCTCACGGTTGGCCGTCACGGCCCCGGGGTCGTCGCCGACCGCCCCGCCGAGGTTGAGCTCCTCATACGGAGCGGCGCTCACCCCGCCCCACCGGTCGGTGAAAGCGAAGTGCGCGCCGCTCACGATGTCGCGCTGTCCTATCACGTCAGAAGGATCACTTAAGGAAGTCCGGGACGTCCAGTTCCTCGGCCGCGCTGTCGGCGTAGGTCCTCGACGGCGGGACCGGCGGGGCGACCGGGATGTCGGCCACCGGCTCCGGCGTGGGCTCCGGCTCCTCCTTCGGCGTGACGCTGCCGAGCGAGCCGAAGGACGGGCGGCTCTCGGGCTGCCGTGCCGGAGCGGGCTCCTCGCGGCGGGGCGCGGAGGAGGTCGAGCCGAGGACGTTGTCCCGGCGGGCCGGCGGCTGGCCGCCGTCGAAGCCGGCGGCGATCACGGTCACCCGGACCTCGTCGCCGAGGGCGTCGTCGATCACCGCGCCGAAGATGATGTTGGCCTCGGGGTGGGCGGCCTCGCTGACCAGCTGGGCCGCTTCGTTGATCTCGAACAGGCCGAGGTCGGAGCCGCCGGAGATGGAGAGCAGTACGCCCCGGGCGCCGTCGATGGACGCCTCCAGCAGCGGCGAGGAGATCGCCATCTCGGCCGCGGCCACCGCGCGGTCGTCGCCGCGGGCCGAGCCGATGCCCATGAGGGCCGAACCGGCCTCGGACATGACCGACTTGACGTCGGCGAAGTCGAGGTTGATCAGGCCGGGCGTGGTGATGAGGTCGGTGATGCCCTGGACACCGGAGAGCAGCACCTGGTCGGCCGACTTGAAGGCGTCGAGCACCGAGACCTGGCGGTCCGAGATGGACAGCAGCCGGTCGTTCGGGATGACGATGAGGGTGTCGACCTCTTCGCGGAGTTCGGCGATGCCGTCCTCGGCCTGGTTGGCGCGGCGCCGTCCCTCGAAGGTGAACGGGCGGGTGACCACACCGATGGTGAGGGCACCCAGGGAGCGGGCGATGTTGGCCACGACGGGCGCGCCGCCGGTGCCGGTGCCGCCGCCTTCACCGGCCGTCACGAAGACCATGTCGGCCCCCTTGAGGACCTCCTCGATCTCCTCGCGGTGGTCCTCGGCGGCCTTGCGGCCGACGGCCGGGTTGGCTCCGGCGCCGAGTCCGCGGGTGAGTTCCCGGCCGACGTCGAGCTTGACGTCGGCGTCGCTCATCAACAGCGCCTGTGCGTCAGTGTTGATGGCGATGAACTCGACGCCCTTGAGACCGACCTCGATCATCCGGTTGATGGCATTGACACCACCGCCGCCGACACCGATGACTTTGATGACTGCGAGGTAGTTCTGCGGTGCTGCCACGTCGAAGGCCTCTCGCCTCGAGTTACGGGTCGTCGGTTCACAAGAAGCGCTGCGCTTCCGGAACCGGCGACTGATGCCGAATGGGACGGTCCGTAGCGCCGACCCGAACCCTAACCCTGAAGTTTAGGGTTACCAGTGTGTCTGTTCCTTGAAGTCTTCTGAACAGGACACTAAGTCGACAAGTGGCGCACGTTCAACGAACACGCCGAACCTCCCGTTTTTCTTTTCACCCTATGTGATCAGCCATGTCGCTGCCCAACCAGGGTGCTGGCCTGCGCAGATGTGCGTCAACTCGCCGATGACGCGGGGGCGGTGGGAACGCTCACGTCGAAGTGCCGCGCACGCGGCGAGGCTTTCATGAGAGCGGTGAGTGTGCGAGCCTTGGCGGCTCCCTTCTCGCCACTGCCCCACGCGACGGTCCGGCCGTCGCGCAACTCCAGCGAGATGTCGTCGTAGGAACGGACCTTGACGACCAGGGTGTCCTGGGAGACGGCGGCCGGAATGGCGCCGGCGACGCGCACCGCCTCGCGCACCAGACGAGCCTCTCCGAAGCGGCGCAGGCTCGCGGCGGCGGAGCTCGACCGGGACACCGTCAATTCCAGCGCGGGAACACCTTTAGGTGGCGTGGAAACCGTGGCGAAACGGACACCTTCATCGTCCACTTCGATGAACTTTCCGCCTTTTTGCACCATGAGAACCGGAGTACGCTCCATCACTTTCAGGCTGATTCCATGGGGCCAGGAGCGGACCACGTCAACCTCGTCAATTCGGGGCAATTTCCGGCGCAGGCGCGCCTCAATCGCCTCGGTGTCGACGGAAATCAGCGGTGCCCCGACGGGGGTGTCGGCCGCGTCCAGGACCTGCTCGGGCGTCAGAACCCGGGTTCCCGCGACCGATACGCGCTCGACGCGCAGCCACTTGGAGCCGTAGAGCAGCCACACGGAGCTCCCGCCCAGGAGCGTCAGGACGACGGTAAGGATGATGATCGTACGAAGACGCGACCTCCTCAACCGCCGCCGGGCGAGGGGCGGGTCGGACGACTCCTGCTGGCGTTCACCGCGCTCGGCGGTCGTCGGTCCGGCCACGCTCCCTGCCCTCCGTCACACGGTTACTGGCGGCGGTGCGAGGCGATCGCCTCGTACACCATGCCGACGAGCAGGTCGTCGGCGTCCCGGCGGCCGAATTCGCTTGCGGCGCGGGACATCTCGTACAGCCGGTGCGGGTCGGCGAGCACGGGCAGGACGTTCTGCTGCACCCATTCGGGCGTGAGTTCCGCGTCGTCGACCAGCAGTCCGCCGCCGGCCTTGACCACCGGCTGGGCGTTCAGCCGCTGTTCGCCGTTGCCGATGGGCAGCGGGACGTAGGCGGCCGGGAGTCCGACGGCGGAGAGTTCGGCGACGGTCATCGCGCCCGCGCGGCAGAGCATCATGTCGGCCGCGGCGTACGCGAGGTCCATCCGGTCCAAGTAACTTACCGGGATGTAGGGGGGCATCCCCGGCATCTGATGCACCTGTGGCAGTTCGTTCTTCGGACCGACCGCGTGCAGGATCTGGATCCCGGCCTGCTGGAGCCAGGGCGCGACCTGCTGGACGACCTCGTTCAGGCGCCGTGCGCCCTGCGAGCCGCCGGAGACCAGCAGCGTCGGCAGGTTCGGGTCGAGGCCGAACATCGCGCGGGCCTCGGGGCGGCGGGCGGCCCGGTCCAGGGTGGCGATGGTGTGGCGCAGCGGGATGCCGATGTAGCGGGAGTTGCGCAGCTTGCTGTCCGGCGTGGCGACGGCGACCTGGGCGGCGTAGCGCGAGCCGATCTTGTTGGCCAGGCCCGGGCGGGCGTTGGCCTCGTGGATGATGATCGGCACGCCGAGGCGCTTGGCGGCGAGGTAGCCGGGCAGGGCGACATAGCCGCCGAAGCCGACCACGGCGTCCGCCTTGGTGCGCTCCAGGATCTGCTCGGTCGCCTTGATCGTGCCGCGCAGCCGGCCCGGGACGGTGATCAGCTCGGGAGTGGGCTTGCGCGGCAGCGGTACCGCCGGGATCAGCGCGAGTTCATAGCCGCGCTGCGGCACCAGCTTGGTCTCCAGGCCGCGCTCCGTGCCCAGGGCCGTGATCCCCACGGTCGGGTCCTGCCTGCGCAGGGCGTCCGCGAGGGCGAGCGCGGGCTCGATGTGGCCGGCGGTCCCCCCACCGGCGAGTACGACATGCACCGAAATTCACCGCTCTCCGGACGAACGCGCCGCCGAGGCACGCCGTCGCATCGTGTTCCATCTCCGAGGAGTCCCGGTCGCGCCTTTGACCGGCACCGAGCCTCCCGCACGCTTTCTACCAAAGCGGGGTTGCCGCACGGAAAGCGCTGCCCGCGCAGCGGGCTCGTCGCGTGCGAAGGCGATGAGCAGCCCGATGGCGAACATGGTCGGCAGCAGGGCGGACCCCCCGTACGAGAACAGCGGCAGGGGGACGCCGGCGATCGGCAGCAGGCCGAGCACCGCACCGATGTTGATCACGGCTTGCGCGGTGATCCAGGTGGTCACGCCTCCCGCGGCATACCTCACGAAGGGGTCCTCCGTGCGTCCGGCCACGCGGATACCCGCATAGCCTAGAGCCGCGAAGAGGGCGAGCACCGACAGCGTCCCCGCCAGGCCCAGTTCCTCACCGGTGACGGCGAAGATGAAGTCGGTGTGGGCTTCGGGCAGTTGGCCCCATTTCTCCACACTCGCGCCGAGCCCGGAGCCGAAGATTCCGCCGGATGCGAGCGCATAGATGCCGTGCACGGCCTGCCAGCAGTCGACGGCTCCGCCGCGCGGTTCGGTGGCGCCCAGGCACTCCAGTCGGGCCATGCGGTTGGCGCTGGTCTTGATCAGGAGCAGCCCGATCAGTCCGGCGACCGACAGGACGCCCACGAACAGCCTGGTCGGGGCCCCGGCCAGCCACAGCAGGCCGAACAGGATCGCCGACAGGATGATCGCGGTGCCCATGTCGCCGCCGAGCATGATCAGCCCGAGCAGCATGAACGCGACCGGCACGAGCGGGACCAGCATGTGCTTCCACTGGTTGAGCAGCTTCTTGTCCTGCTTGCGGGCGATCAGGTCGGCGCCCCACAGCACGAGCGCGAGCTTGCCGAACTCACTGGGCTGGATCTGGAAGGAGCCGCCGAGGGCGATCCAGTTCTGGTTGCCGTTGACCGCGACTCCTATCCCGGGCACCTGCACCAGCGCCATCATGAAGACGGCGCCCGCGAGGATCGGGTAGGCCAGCGCCCGGTGCAGCTTCACCGGCATCCGGGAGGCCGCGAACAGCAGCCCGGCGCCGATGACCGCGGCCAGCAGCTGCTTGCGGAAGAAGTACGACCCGGGCAGCGACATCTGCAGCGCGGTGATCTGCGAGGCCGAGTAGACCATCACCAGACCGAGCACCGTGATCAGCAGGCTGCCGCCGAGGATCAGGTAGTAGGCGGTCAGCGGCCGGTCCCACGCCCGTTGCAGACGTGTGTAGAGCCGCCGTACCGGGTTGTCGCGCAGCGGCCCCGGCGTCGCGGGCCGCCGAACGGCCCGCTGCACGGGCGGCCGGCCCGTACGGCTACCGGGCATCGGCGCTCACCGCCTCGCCGTGGGCGTACGAACCGTCCGGCCACATCCGAGTCACGCGTCCCTCCAAGGGTCCCGAAGCACCCGCTGTGGCCGAGACCCGCCGTCAGGCGCCCGCGCCGAGTTCGCGAACCGCTTCCGCGAACGCGTCACCGCGCTGGTTGTAGTTGGCGAACATGTCCATCGAGGCACACGCGGGGGCGAGAAGCACCGTGTCGCCTGGCCGGGCGAGCCGCTGCGCCTCCTGGACTGCCGCGAGCATCGCCCCAGTGTCGGTCCGGTCGAGGTCGACGACGGGTACCTCCGGCGCGTGTCGCGCGAGGGCTTCCCGGATCAGGGCACGATCGGCGCCCATGAGGACGGCCGCCCGCAGGTGTCCGGCCGACTTGGCGACCAGCTCCTCGAAGACGGCGCCCTTGGCGAGCCCGCCCGCGATCCACACGATGGACTCGTACGCCGCCAACGAGGCTTCCGCCGCGTGCGTGTTGGTGGCCTTGGAGTCGTCGACGTAGGAGACCCCGGCGATGTCCGCCACGTGGGCGATGCGGTGGGCGTCGGGGGTGAAGGCCCGCAGACCGTCCCGTACGGCCTTGGGGGGCACCCCGAAGGCCCGGGCGAGGGCCGCCGCCGCAAGGGCGTTGGCGATGTTGTGCGGGGCCGGCGGTTCGACGTCGGAGATCTCGGCGAGTTCCTGGGCGCTCTTGTGCCGGTTCTCGACGAAGGCGCGGTCGACGAGGATGCCGTCGACGACGCCGAGTTGGGAGGGGGCGGGCGCACCGAGGGTGAAGCCGATGGCCCGGCAGCCCTCCTCCACGTCCGCCTCGCGCACCAGGTCCTCGGTGGCCTTGTCGGCGACGTTGTAGACGCAGGCGACGCGGTTGCCCTCGTAGATGCGGCCCTTGTCGGCGGCGTACGCCTCCATGGAGCCGTGCCAGTCGAGGTGGTCGGGCGCGAGGTTCAGCACGGCGGCCGAGTGTGCCCGCAGCGAGGGCGCCCAGTGGAGCTGGTAACTGGACAACTCCACGGCGAGGACGTCGTACCGCTCCTCGCCGAGCACCGCGTCCAGCAGTGAGACGCCGATGTTGCCCACGGCGGCGGTGCGCAGGCCCGCCGCCTTCAGGATCTCGGCGAGCATCTGCACGGTCGTGGTCTTGCCGTTGGTGCCGGTGACGGCGAGCCAGGGCGCGGCGTCCGGGCCGCGCAGCCGCCAGGCGAGCTCCACGTCGCCCCAGATGTCGACGCCCGCGTCACGGGCCGCCGTGAACAGCGGCTTGTCCGGCTTCCAGCCCGGCGCGGTGACGACGAGTTCGGTGCCTTCGGGCAGGGTCGCCCCGTCACCGAGGCGCACGGCGATGCCCAGCGCCTCGAGTTCGGCCGCCTGGGCACGCGCGCGTGCGTCGTCGCCGTCGTTGACGACGGTGACCTTCGCGCCGAGGCCGTGCAGCACCTTGGCCGCCGGGATCCCGGAGACGCCGAGCCCGGCGACGGTGACGTTCTTCCCCTGCCAGTCGGTCACTTGTCCGCTGCCCATCCCGCGTAGAAGAGGCCCAGTCCGACGATCACACAGATGCCCTGAATGATCCAGAAGCGGACCACGACGAGCACTTCTGACCAGCCCTTGAGTTCGAAGTGGTGCTGGAGTGGCGCCATTCGGAAGACACGCTTGCCGGTGAGGCGGAAGGAGCCGACCTGGATGACCACCGACATGGTGATCAGCACGAACAGGCCGCCGAGGATGGCGAGCAGCAGCTCGGTGCGCGAGCAGATGGCGAGACCCGCGAGCGCGCCGCCGAGGGCCAGCGAACCGGTGTCACCCATGAAGATCTTGGCCGGCGAGGTGTTCCACCACAGGAAGCCGAGGCAGGCACCCATCAGCGCCGAGGAGACGACGGCGAGGTCGAGTGGATCTCGCACTTCGTAACAGGCGCCCGGGTTGGTCAGGGTCTGCGCGTTGGCGCAGGACTCCTGGAACTGCCATACGCCGATGAAGGTGTAGGCGCCGAAGACCAGCACGGAGGCGCCGGTGGCGAGGCCGTCCAGACCGTCCGTCAGGTTCACGCCGTTCGACATGGCGAGGATCATGAACAGCGCCCAGACCACGAACAGCACCGGGCCGATGGACCAGCCGAAGTCCTGCACGAAGGAGAGCTTGGTGGAGGCCGGGGTGTTGCCGCGGTTGTCCGCGAACTGGAGCGAGAGCACCGCGAAGGCGATACCGCCGAGCAGCTGGCCGGCCATCTTGGCCTTGGCCCGCAGCCCCAGCGAACGACGCTTGACGATCTTGATGTAGTCGTCCAGGAAGCCGACCAGACCCATGCCGCCCATCAGCCCGAGCACCAGCAGGCCCGAGTAGGTCACCGGCTTCCCGGTGATCACCTTCGACAGGAAGTACGCCACGATCGTGGCGAGGATGAAGGCGATACCACCCATGGTCGGCGTACCGCGCTTGCTGGCGTGCTCGCGCGGGCCGTCGTCGCGGATGTACTGGCCGTAGCCCTTGCGGGCGAGGAGCTTGATCAGCAGCGGTGTGCCGATCAGTGTCAGGAAGAGCCCGATGACACCCGCGAAGAGGATCTGATTCATCATCGGGCGTCGACCTCACCCTGGGCACCGCCCGCGAGCAGCGCTTCGGCGATGCTCTCCAGACCCACCGAACGGGACGCCTTCACGAGCACGACGTCCCCTGGGCGCAACTCGCTGCGCAACAGGTCGACCGCCGCCTGTGCGTCGGACACGTGCACCGACTCCTCACCCCACGAACCCTCGTTATATGCGCCCAGTTGCAGCCAGGACGCTTCCCTGCCCCCGACCGCGACGAGCTTGCTGACGTTGAGCCGGACGGCGAGCCGTCCGACCGCGTCGTGCTCGGCGAGCGCCTCGTCCCCGAGCTCGGCCATCCTGCCGAGCACCGCCCACGTACGACCCCCCTTTGCCCGTCGGGCGCCGCCCATGGCAGCCAGCGCCCTGAGGGCGGCCCGCATGGACTCGGGGTTCGCGTTGTAGGCGTCGTTGACGATGGTCACGCCGTCCGGGCGCTCGGTGACCTCCATACGCCAGCGGGAGAGGGAGCCCGCCTCGGAGAGCGCGGTGGCGATCTCACTTGCGGACATGCCCAGCTCATGGGCGACGGCGGCCGCGGCGAGCGCGTTCGACACGTGGTGCTCACCGTACAGGCGCATGGTCACATCGCTGCACCCGGAGGGTGTGTGAAGCACGAAGGAAGGCTGTCCGCTGTCCGTGAGTCGCACGTTCTCGGCGCGTACGTCCGCTTCGCCGGACTCTCCGAAAAGGATCACCTTCGCCTTCGTACGGGACGCCATGGCCCGTACGAGGGGATCGTCGGCGTTGAGGATGGCGGCGCCGTCCTCCGGCAGGCTCTCCACGAGTTCGCCCTTGGCCTGTGCGATCTGCTCGCGGCCGCCGAACTCGCCGATGTGGGCGGTTCCGACGTTGAGGACGAGGCCGATCCGCGGCGGTGTCAGATCGGCGAGGTAGCGGATGTGGCCGATGCCCCGCGCGCCCATCTCCAGCACGAGGAACCTCGTCTCCCCGGTGGCGCTGAGGGCGGTCAGCGGCAGCCCGATCTCGTTGTTGAGCGAGCCCGGCGTGAACACGGTGGGCGCCTTGCTCTGGAGCACCTGGGCGATCAGGTCCTTGGTGCTGGTCTTGCCGGCCGAGCCGGTCAGCGCCACGAGGGTCGCGCCGAGGCGCTGGACGACATGGCGGGCGAGGGCGCCGAGCGCCTTCTGCACGTCCGGCACGACGATCGCGGGCACCCCCACGGGCCGCGAGCCGAGGACGGCGACCGCGCCGGCCGCGACGACGGCCTGCGCGTAGTCGTGCCCGTCCACGCGCTCGCCGACGAAGGCGACGAAGAGACTGCCGGGCCCCACTTCACGGGAGTCCCGGACGACGGATCCGGTGACCTGGACCGACGGATCCGGTATGTCGTGCGTCTGCCCGCCGACGACTTCTGCGATCTCGGCGAGGGAGAGGGCGATCACAAGTTCATCCCTGGGTCTTCTGGATAGCTTCGCGAAGCACCTGGCGGTCGTCGAAGGGACGGACCACTCCGGCGATGTCCTGGCCCTGCTCATGGCCCTTGCCCGCGACCAGCACCGTGTCGCCGGGCCGGGCGCGTGCGACGGCCGCGGCGATCGCGGCGGCCCGGTCCTCGAAGACCTGGACCTCGCCACGCTCGTGTACCGGCACGGACGCCGCGCCCTGCAGCATGGTTGCAAGGATCGCGAGGGGGTCCTCGGAGCGGGGGTTGTCGGAGGTCAGTACGGCGGTGTCGGCAAGCCTGGCCGCGGCGGCGCCCATCGGCTCCCGCTTGGTCCTGTCGCGGTCCCCGCCGCAGCCGAGCACGACGTGCACCCGGCCCTCGGTGACCTTGCGCAGCGCCTTGAGCACCGACTCGACGGCGTCGGTCTTGTGGGCGTAGTCCACGACCGCGAGATACGGCTGCCCGGCGTCCACGCGCTCCAGGCGGCCCGGCACACCCGGCACGGCGGCCACGCCGTCGGCCGCGGTCTGCGCGTCGAGGCCGGCGGCGGCCAGGGCGACGATGGCGGCGAGGGTGTTCGCCACGTTGAAGGGACCCGGCAGCGGCGAAGTGGCGGCGATGCGCTCGCCCTTGGGGCCGATCACGGTGAACGTGGCGTCCATCGGGCCGACCTGGACGTCCTCGGCGCGCCAGTCGGCGTCGGGGTGCCCCTCGGCGGAGAAGGTGACGACCGGGACGGTGGCCTCCTCGGCGAGCCGGCGGCCGTACTCGTCGTCGAGGTTGACCACGCCGAGCCTGCTGCGCTTCGGGGTGAACAGCTGCGCCTTCGCCCCGAAGTAGTCCTCCATGTCGGAGTGGAACTCCATGTGTTCCGGGCTGAGGTTGGTGAACACCGCGATGTCGAAGACGCAGCCGTCGACCCGGCCGAGGACCAGGGCGTGGCTGGAGACCTCCATGGCGACCGCGTCGACGCCGCGCTCGCGCATGACGGCGAACAGCGCCTGGAGGTCGGTGGCTTCGGGGGTGGTCCGCTCGGACTTGATGCGCTCGTCGCCGATGCGCATCTCGACCGTGCCGATGAGGCCGGTCGACCTGAGTGTCTTCAGGCCGCCCTCGACCAGATAGGCGGTGGTGGTCTTGCCGGAGGTGCCGGTGATGCCGATCTGGAGCAGATCGCGGCCGGGCCGGCCGTAGATCGTGGCCGCCAGTTCACCCATCCGCCCGCGCGGATCGTCGACGACGAGGACCGGCAGGCCCGTCTCCGCGGCGCGTTCGGCGCCGGTCGGATCGGTCAGCACGGCGACCGCGCCGAGGCCCGCGGCCTGCGTGACGAAGTCGGCGCCGTGCATGCGGGCACCCGGGAGGGCGGCGTACAGGTCGCCGGGGCGGACGGCTCGCGAGTCATGGGTGATGCCCGTGACCTCGGCGGGGCCGTCCTGCTGTTCCGGCGCGGGGACACCCAGCTGGTCGGCAAGTTCCGCGAGGGGTGTGGCGGAGACCTGCGCCGGCCTGGGCGGTCCCGGATACGTCACAGGATGCCCCTTCTGGGTGGTTTGGGACTGATCAGCGTGTGGCACGGCGGTGAGCGTACCGGGCGCACCGGCGTCAGGGCGAAGTGAGGGGCGGGGCGTGCCCTGGTTCCCGGAGTCGGGGGTGATCGTCGTCACGAGGTGGTTCCTGGCTGCTCGGTGCTGATCAGGGTGGTCAGGGTTTGTAGGAGACCGGGAGCTTGGCGGCTTTGGCCCCGGTCGGCGGGACCTGGAGGGTCTTCAGCGCGAACTCCATCACCTGCTTGTAGATGGGGCCGCAGATCTGGCCGCCGAAGTAGTTGCCCTGGGTGGCGTTCTGGATGGCGCAGTAGACCGTGATCCGGGGGTTGTCGGCGGGCGCGAAGCCGGCGAAGGAGGACGTGTAGCCGCGGTACTTTCCGGTGGCCGGATCCACGCGGTTCGCCGTACCGGTCTTGCCCGCGACCCGGTAGCCGGGGATGCGCGCCTTGGTGCCGGTGCCCTCCCGGTCGTCCACGACGGACTCCAGCATCTGGGCGAGGGTCCTCGCCGTCTTCGCGCTCACGACCCGGGTCTTCTTGGGCTTCGGCGCCTCGGTGAACTGCCCGTCGGGTCCCTCGGTGCCGCGCACCAGCGTGGGTTCGACGCGTACGCCGCCGTTGGCGATCGTCGAGTAGATCGATGCCGCCTGCATCGCGTTCAGGGAGAGACCCTGGCCGAAAGGAATCGTGTACTGCTGCGAGGTCGACCACTTGTCGGGGGCGGCCAGGATGCCGGGGGTCTCGCCGGGGAAGCCGAGCCCGGTGTAGCTGCCGAGGCCGAACCTGCGCAGGTAGTCGTAGAGGACCTTGTTGGACTGCCGCTGGGTCTTGCCGAGCTGGCCGGTGGCGAGGATGGTGCCGATGTTGCTGGACTTGGCGAGCACGCCGTTGAGCGTGAGGTACCAGGTCGCGTGGTCGATGTCGTCCTTGAAGAGCCGGTCGCCGCGGTGCAGCCGGTTGGGCACGATGACATGCGTGCCGGGCGTGGCCACGTTCTCCTCCAGTACGGCGGCCATGGACATGACCTTCGCGGTGGAGCCGGGCTCGTAGGCGTCCTGGAGGGCGGCGTTGCCCATGTTCGCGCTGGAGGCCTCGGAGAGGTCGTTCGGGTCGAAGCCGGGCGAGTTGGCCATGGCGAGGATCTCGCCGGTACGGGTGTCCTGGACGATCACATAGCCGCGGTCCGCCCTGGACTCCTCGACCTGCTTGGTGATCGCGTTCTGCGCGGCCCACTGGATGTCGCGGTCGATGGTGAGCTCGACGTCGCTGCCGGGCACGGCAGGCGTCTCGGTGGAGTTCACCGTGGGAACCTGCCGGCCGCCGGACTGGGCGTAGCGGATCTCGCCGTCCTTGCCGGCCAGCGTCTTGTTCAGCTGCTGCTCGACACCGCCGCCGCCCTTGCCGTCGGCGTTGACCCAGCCCAGTATCCCGGCGGCGAGGTCGCCGTTCGGGTACACCCGCTTGCTGCTGGCGACGGAGAGGACGCCCGCGAGGACGTTGACCGCGCTCTTGTCGGTCTCGGCCTTGGTGGCCAGCGCGCTCTTCAGGTCCTTGATCTGCTTCCAGACCTGCGGGGTCTGACGGCTGGCCAGCAGCGTGTAGCGCAGGTTCCGGTTCGCCGGCCGGAGCTTGTCGACGATCTTCTCCTGGTCCTGGCCGAGGATCGGGGCGAGCAGGGCTGCCGCCTGCTCGGGACCGTCGTCGATCTTCAGCTGGTCACGGGAGAACAGCGTGGGGTCGGCCGTGATGTCGTACGCGTCCACGCTGGTCGCCAGCGCCACGCCGTTGCGGTCGGTGATGCCGCCGCGCTCGGCGGCCAGGGTGTAGCCGACATAGCGGTTCTTCTCGGCCTTGGCGGCATAGGTGCTCGCGTCGACGCCCTGCACCTGGAGCAGTCGTACGACGAAGGCGAGCAGGACCAGCGTCAGAGCCAGGCTGACCATGCGCAGCCGGGGGCGGGGGCTGCCGAGCCGGATGGCGGCGGGCGCCCCGGGACGCGGGCGGGCCGGGCGGCGGGCCGGGCGGGCGCCGGGACCCGGGCGCCGCTGGACGCCGCCGGAGCGGGCGGGCTTGGCGGGTCCGGGCACGCGGCGCCGCGGCGGTTCCCTGTCGGACACTTCCGTCACCTGCCGGGGGTCGGGTACGTGGAGGCCTGGGCGGACGGGGCGGAGGGGGCGGACTGCTGGAGGGGGGCCGTGCGGTCGGGAACGGTCTGCGGGGTCGCCTGGCCGGCGCCGGGCGCGGCCGGTGTCGTCGCGGAGCCCGGCGAGGTGGTGTCCGGGCCGGACGTCGAGGGCGTCGCGGGCGAGCCGGGGATGGCCTCGGGGGCGAGGACGAGGGCGTCGCGGGCGGCGGTCTGCCCGGCGGGCGCGGCACTGGGGACGCCCTTGACCGTGCCGTCCGGGGCGATGAAGGCGGGGTCGCCGCCCGGGACCATGCCGAGTTCGCGGGCCCGGCGCAGGAGCGCGTCGGGGGCGGAGTAGGCGTCGATGTCCCGCTGGAGGGACTGTTCCTCGTCGGTGAGGGCCTTCGTCTCCTTCTGGAGGTCGTCCTTCTGGAAGGCGCCCTCGCTGAGGGCGGAGTTCAGCACGAGGAGGCCGATGAGGCCGCCGCCGAGGAGAAGGACGACCAGGAGGACGAACGGGGCACGGGCCGCCTGCCCGGCGCCCGGGGGCAGGAGCCGCGCGAGCCGGGCGGCCCGCCCCCTCAGTTCGGGTTTCCTACTCACTCGCCCTCCCCCGGGTCCGGTTCTCCAACCGATGCCTTCGCGTCGCGGACCCGGACTCCCGCCCCTGCCTCACGGCCTTCATTCGATGGACTCCCTGATGCGCTCGGCCCCGCGCAGCCGCGCCGGTGCCGCGCGCCGGTTCTCGGCGATCTCTTCCTCGGTGGGAAGTTCGGCACCGCGCGTCAGCAGCTTGAGCCGGGGCTGGTACTGCTCGGGGACGACGGGCAGCCCGGGCGGCGCGGTGTTGGCGGCGCCGGCCGCGAACACCTGCTTGACCAGGCGGTCCTCCAGCGAGTGGTACGACAGCACGGCGATCCGCCCGCCGACGGCCAGGGCCGCCACGGCGCCCGGGATCGCCCGCTCCAGGACGGAGAGCTCGCCGTTGACCTCGATGCGCAGCGCCTGGAAGGTGCGCTTGGCCGGGTTGCCGCCGGTGCGCTTGGCGGCCTGCGGCAGCGCGTCCCGGATCAGCTCCACGAGCCGGGCGCTGTTGCTGAACGGCTCCTTGGCGCGCTCGCGCACGACGGCGGCCACGATCCGCTTGGCCTGCTTCTCCTCGCCGTAGGCGCGCAGGATCCGGACCAGCTCGCCGGGCGGGTAGGTGTTGAGGACCTCGGCGGCGCTGATGCCGGTCGTCTGGTCCATGCGCATGTCGAGAGGGGCGTCCTGGGCGTAGGCGAAGCCCCGGTCGGCCTCGTCGAGCTGCATGGAGGAGACGCCGAGGTCGAACAGGACGCCCTGCACGCGCGCGATGCAGAGCCTGGCCAGGACGTCCGGGAGCTCGTCGTAGACGGCGTGCACGAGGGTGGCGCGCTCGCCGTACGGAGCGAGCCGCTCGCCGGACAGGCGCAGGGCCTCCTTGTCGCGGTCGAGAGCGACGAGCCGGGCCTCGGGGAACTGCGTCAGCAGGGCCTCGCTGTGGCCGCCGAGCCCGAGCGTGCAGTCCACGACGACCGCGCCCGGCCGCTGCAGGGCGGGGGCCAACAGGTCCAGGCACCGCTGGAGCATCACCGGGACGTGTCGACTGGAACTCAAGGGGCCCTCTCAGATCCGGCGGGACGGTGCGCACCGCCGGGTCCCCACCCTCCCCCGACAAATTGGGGGACCCCCAGTGAACGGGAGGCCGGCCGGCGCCGGAAGCGTCAGCCGACCGGGAGCGGGAGGAGGCCGAGCCGTACGTACGCGCCGCGCACGCGGGGAGATCTCCGGACAAAATCGCCGGTGTCTCCGGGAAAATCAGTCCAGCAGGGAGTCACGCCTCCCGCTTCGCGTCACTTTAGTCCACCGTGTGGCACGGTCAATCAACCGGCCTGCGCGTCGCCGCTTCGGGTTCGGCGGAAGTCGTACCGCCGGGAAAAAGGCTCGTACGGGGGCACTCACACCACCCCTGTGGGTTAGCTCACAACAAGCCTCGATGACGTTCTTTGTCCCCTCTCACAACAGGACCGCCCTGGACGTGACCAGTAACGTCATGGGTATGACGACTTCTGCATCGGTTCCCACCGGCCCCGACAGTGCGATAGTCCGCCGCGGCACGGTCACCGACCGTCTCGTCGACGCCAACGAGCGCTACGCCGACGCCTTCACCGACCCGGGCATGGACGCCCGCCCCGTCCTGCACGTCGCCGTCGTGGCCTGCATGGACGCCCGTCTCGACCTGCACGCCGCGCTGGGTCTGGAGCTCGGCGACTGTCACACCATCCGCAACGCGGGCGGCGTGGTCACGGACGACGTGATCCGCTCGCTCACCATCAGCCAGCGCAAGCTCGGCACCCGCAGCATCGTCCTGATCCACCACACCGGGTGCGGTCTGGAGAGCATCACCGAGGACTTCCGCAACGAGCTGGAGCTCGAGGTGGGCCAGCGTCCGGCCTGGGCGGTGGAGGCGTTCCGTGACGTCGACCAGGACGTCCGGCAGTCGATGCAGCGCGTGCGCACCTCGCCGTTCCTGCTGCACACCGACGAGGTGCGGGGCTTCGTCTTCGACGTGAAGACGGGTCTGCTGCGCGAGATCGACCCCGCGTAACCGCCGGAGCGCGCTCCGTGCGACGGTCGGCCCGGATGCCGTTCGGTCGACGCCGTGCGACCGTCGCGCGAGAGTCGCGTGACCATGCGTGGCACCTGTCGTTCCGCTGTCAATTTGCGCTCGGGCGTGCCCAAAAGGCCGTAAGACCCGACATATCGCAGGCAGTTGTCCACAGGCGAGTGACACGAATCGGTAACGGCAGCAAGAATGCGGGTGTGGCAACACGCGGAACACTTCACGCGTGGTGTCCGTGTTCCAGGGGTGGGCCGGTCCGCGCATCGCGTCGGCCCGGAAAGAACGGGCCGAGGAGGGCCGGGTGACGACCTATGACGATCGAGCGAGCCTCACTGATCTGACCGCCACTGCGGAGCGAGTCCGCGACGCGGTGGAGGGAGTGATCGAGGGCAAGCCCGAGGTCGTACGGCTTTCGCTGACCGTACTGCTCGCCGAAGGACATCTTCTGATCGAGGATGTTCCCGGCGTGGGCAAGACCATGCTGGCCAAGACGCTGGCGCGGTCCATCGACTGTTCGGTGCGCCGCATCCAGTTCACGCCGGACCTGCTGCCGTCGGACATCACGGGTGTGTCGATCTGGGATCAGCAGCGCAAGGACTTCGAGTTCAAGCCGGGCGCGATCTTCGCCCAGATCGTGATCGGCGACGAGATCAACCGCGCCTCGCCGAAGACGCAGTCCGCGCTCCTGGAGTCCATGGAGGAGCGCCAGGTCACGATCGACGGCCAGACCTACGAGCTGCCGAGCCCCTTCATGGTGGTGGCCACGCAGAACCCGGTCGAGATGGAGGGCACCTACCCGCTGCCCGAGGCCCAGCGCGACCGCTTCATGGCCCGCGTCTCGGTCGGCTACCCCAGCGTCGAGGCCGAGCTCCAGATGCTGGACGTGCACGGCGGCGTCTCACCGCTGGAGGACATGCAGCCGGTGGCGCACGCGCACGACATCGTGAAGCTGATCGACGCGGTGCGCGGGGTGCACGTCGCCGAGCCGGTTCGCCGCTACGCGGTCGACCTGGTCGCTGCCACCCGCAACCACCCCGACCTCAGACTCGGCGCCTCCCCGCGCGCGACGCTGCACCTGCTGCGCGCCGCGAAGGCGTCCGCGGCCCTCAGCGGCCGGGAGTACGCACTGCCGGACGACGTGCAGGCCCTCGCTGTGGCCGTCCTGGCCCACCGCCTGCTGCCCACCGCACAGGCCCAGCTCAACCGCCGCACGTCCGAGCAGGTCGTCCAGGAGATCCTCCAGCGCACCCCCGTGCCCACCGCGCAGCAACAGCAGCACGGCTTCGGTGGCCTGGGCCGCGGCACTCAGCCGTACGGCCAGCAGCCGCCGCGGAGGCTCGGATGACCTCCGGCAGTACGGGCCAGGCCGAGGCGGAGCGCGACGAGAAGGGCGGGATCCGCACGGCACTGGCCGGTCTGACCACGCGCGGGCGCTCCTTCCTGGCCGCCGGCATCGCGGCCGCCGTCTGCGCCTACGTCCTCGGCCAGAGCGACCTGCTGCGCGTCGGACTGCTGCTCTCGGTGCTCCCGCTGGTCTGCGCGACGGTCCTGTACCGCACCCGGTACCGCGTCTCGGGCAGCCGCAGGCTCTCCCCCGCGCGCGTGCCCGCCGGCAGCGAGGCGCGAGTGCACCTGCGCATGGACAACGTCTCCCGGCTGCCCACCGGCCTGCTCATGCTCCAGGACCGGGTGCCCTACGTCCTCGGCCCGCGTCCCCGCTTCGTGCTGGACCGGGTCGAGCCGGGCGGCCGCCGCGAGGTGTCCTACCGGGTCCGTTCCGACCTGCGCGGCCGCTATCCGCTGGGCCCGTTGCAGCTGCGCCTGAGCGACCCGTTCGGGATGTGCGAGCTGACCCGCTCCTTCTCGACGTACGACACCCTCACCGTCATCCCGCGCGTGGAGCCGCTGCCGCCGGTGCGCTTCAGCGGCGAGGCGAAGGGGTACGGCGACGGGCGGCAGCGCTCGCTGGCGCTGGCCGGCGAGGACGACGTGATCCCGCGGGGTTACCGCTACGGCGACGACCTGCGCCGCGTCCACTGGCGCTCCACCGCCCGCTACGGCGAGCTGATGGTGCGCCGCGAGGAGCAGCCGCAGCGCGCCCGCTGCACGGTGCTGCTGGACACCCGTGGCCTCGCCTTCCAGGGCGCGGGCCCGGACTCGGCCTTCGAGTGGGCCGTGTCGGGCACGGCGTCCGTGCTGGTCCACATGCTGGAGCGGGGCTTCTCCGTCCGGCTGCTGACCGACACCGGCAGCTCGGTGCCCGGCGAGGGCGCCGACGGGTTCGCGGGTGCGAGCCAGGAGTCGGCGGACGCTGCGGGCCTGATGATGGACACCCTCGCGGTGATCGACCACTCCGACGGCACGGGTCTGTCGCGGGCCTACGACGTGCTGCGCGGCGGCAACGAGGGACTGCTGGTCGCCTTCTTCGGCGACCTGGACGAGGAGCAGGCGACGGTGGCCGCCAAGATGCGGCAGCGCAGCGGGGGCGCGGTGGCGTTCGTGCTGGACAGCGGGACCTGGGGGCGGGAACCCACCGATGTGCCCGGCGCGTTGGACAGGGGCGAGGAGCGGCTGCGGATGCTGCGGGAGGCGGGCTGGACGGCCCTGGGCGTGCCGCGGGGCGCCTCGGTGAACGAGCTGTGGCGCCAGGCGGACCGAGCGCGTACGGACGCCGCGGCGAGCGGCGGCGGGCTGGGCGAGGGGGGAGCGGCATGAGCGGGCGGACACGGATGGCGCTGTGCGCGGCGGCGGCCACGCTGATGGCCTCGTGCGCCCTGCTGCCGCTGGTCTCTCCGGTGACCTGGCTGCTGCAGGCGATCTTCCTGCTCGCGATCCAGACGGGCGTGGGCATGGCGACCCGGCGGGTCCCGCTGGCCCGGCCGGTGACGGTGGCCGCGCAGGCCCTGGTCGCGCTGATGCTGCTGACCCTGACCTTCGCCGACCAGCAGGCGATCGTCGGAGTGATCCCGGGGCCGGAGGCCTTCGCCCACTTCGCCGACCTGTTGCAGTCCGGCGCGGACGACGTCAGCCGGTACTCGATCCCGGCGCCGCTGTCCGACGGCATCCGCCTCATGCTCATCGGCGGCGTCCTGATCATCGGCCTCGCGGTGGACACCCTCGCCGTGACGTTCCGCAGCGCAGCGCCCGCCGGGCTGCCCCTGCTGGCGCTGTACTCCGTGGCTGCCGGGCTGTCCGACGGCGGCGCGGACTGGCTGTGGTTCCTGGTCGCCGCCATGGGCTATCTGATGCTGCTCCTGGCCGAGGGCCGCGACCGGCTCTCGCAGTGGGGCCGGGTCTTCGGCGGGGCACCGCGGACGCCGGGCGGGGAGCCGAGCGGCGCGGTGGCGCCGGTCCGCACCGGCCGGCGCATCGGCGTGGTCGCGCTGGGCATCGCCCTGGCGGTGCCGCTGGCACTGCCCTCGATGAACGGCGGGCTGCTGGACGCCGCGGGCACGGGCGTGGGATCCGGCAGTGGGAACGGGGGCACGATTTCCGCGGTGAACCCGCTGGTGTCCCTGCGCGACAGCCTGAACGTCGACGAGGACCGTGAGGTCCTGTCCCTGAAGACCGACTCGGCCGACATCTCCAACCTCTACCTGCGGATCGTGTCCCTGGACGACTTCGACGGCACCACCTGGCAGCCGTCCAAGCGCAGCATCGAGGCCGTGCCGGACAAGTTCCCCACCCCCTTCGGCCTGGGCGCCGACGTCAAGCGCGCCGAGGTGGAGACGACCGTCTCGGCGGCCGACTGGTACGCCCAGAACTGGCTGCCGATGCCGTACCCGCCGAGCGGCGTGGACATCAGCGGCAACTGGCGGTACGAACCGCTGGGCATGACGGTGGTCGGCGACCGCCGCCAGACCACGCGCGGGGTGACGTACACCGTGCGCAGCCTCGACGTGCAGCCGACGGCGGACCAGCTCGCGGGCGCCCCGGAGCCGCCGGCAGCGCTGAAGCGCGAGTTCACCAGGCTGCCGGATTCGCTGCCCGGGGTGGTCGGCCGGACCGCGCGCGAGGTCACCGAGGGCGCGACCAGCCACTACGAGCAGGCGGTCCAGCTCCAGGAGTACTTCGCCGTCACGGGCGGCTTCCAGTACGACACCGACGTCAAGGTCGGCAGTGGTCCCGAGGCCATCGCCCGCTTCCTGCGGGACAAGGAAGGCTTCTGCGTCCACTTCTCCTTCGCGATGGCGGCGATGGCCCGCTCGCTGGACATACCGGCCCGGGTCGCGGTGGGCTTCGCGCCCGGCACCCCGCAGGGCGACAACTCCGTCTCGGTGGGGCTCAGGGACGCGCACGCCTGGCCCGAGCTGTACTTCGAGGGCGTGGGCTGGACCCGCTTCGAGCCGACGCCGACCCGTGGCTCGGTGCCCTCGTACACCCAGGCGGACACGCCGGGCTCCACGCTCCCGGACGTGGCACGGCCCTCGCAGTCGGCGAGCACGGGCCCGTCCGCCGCTCCCTCGACCAGCGAGAGCTGCGCGGGGCAGAACCCGGAGCTGTGCGCGAGCGAGTCGCCGGAGGCCGCGGTGGCCGTCGGCGGTGACGGCCCGAAGTGGTACGTCCTGCTGGCATGGGCGCTCGGCGGCGCCGCGGCACTGCTGATCCCGTCGGCTCCGATGCTGTGGCGACTACGGACGAGATCGGTACGGCTGGGAGCACACGGCCGCGCCGAGGCGGACATCCCGCTGCACACCCTGTCGGTCTGGCAGGAACTGACGGACACGGCCTGGGACTTCGGTATTCCGCCGGACGACTCCCGGACTCCCCGCAAGACAGCCGCCCGCATCGTCCGTCTGGGTCACCTCGACCCGCCGGCCGCGGCCTCGGTCCACCGCGTGGCCGACGCGGTGGAGCAGGTCCTCTACGCCCCCGTCCCCCACCCGACGGCGGGCCTCGCGGAGGACGTCCGGCGGGTCCGGTCCGACCTTCGCTCCAGGGCCGCCTGGACGGCCAGCCTGCGCGCACTGCTGCTCCCCCGGTCCAGCGTGCGTGTGGCCTGGGCGGTGTCGGACTGGTGGACCGCGCTCAAGCGCCGGGCGGCAGCGGCCCGGCCGACACTGCGGAAGCCGTCGACGCCCGGCCAGCGGGGGTAGGTGGCGGCTGCGGCCGTGACAGGACGTACGTCAGGCGCGGCAGGACATACGTCAGGGGGGTGACCACCGGTCGGTGGTCACCCCCCTGACGCATGTCCTGGAGCTGTCGGGGAGCTCTTCGAATCAATGGCCGCCTTGTTCGTCACGGCGGCGCTGCCAGCGCTGTTCGATGCGGTCCATCATGGAGCGCTTCTGACGTGGCTGACGGCGGGCCTGCTGGCCGCCGGAGGGCTGTTCGCCCGGCTTGGGGGCCTTGCGCCAGCCGGTCACCGCGAGTACCGCACAGCCCAGCATGACGAGGAATCCCACCACGCTGAGCCACACCTGCTTGGCGACCATTCCAGCCATGAGGAGCGCGATACCTACGAGGAAGCCCGCGACCGCCTGGTAGACCCGTCGCCGGGTGTACGTACGCAGCCCGCTTCCCTCAAGCGCTGTCGCGAACTTGGGATCTTCGGCGTACAGCGCTCGCTCCATTTGCTCGAGCATTCGCTGCTCGTGCTCCGAGAGCGGCACGGAGTCCTCCTCATCGTGCAGTCGCCGGGGCGACCCGGGGGTCCCTTCAGGATAGGCAGGGAATCGCCCCCGTGAAACCCGCCCCTCTACGCCAATTGGCCAACCGGGCTCCGGCATGGGCGTCCCGGCTCGCTGAGATCTTCATTCCCCAGCGGCCGACCCGTCATGCCGGAACGGTCTCCCTCGATCATACGGCGCCGCGCGCTGGATCGGGGGGCCTGTGGCGTACTCCATGTGCAGCCAAGTCCCTGATCAAGGCGCACCCTGGGGGTCCGGGCGCAGTAAGCGGCTCAGGTCCCGGAGCTCTCTCCCGTCTCGCCCAGCACATGGAGCTGGGTGGCCACCGAGTGGAAGGCGGGCAGCTCGGCCGCCGCCTCCTCCAGCTTCAGCAGCGCCTCCAGCGCCCCCGGCTCGGTGTCCACCAGCACGCCGGGAACCAGGTCGGCGAAGACCCGCACACCGTGCACGGCGCCGACCCTGAGCCCGGCTCCCTCGACGAGCTCGGTGAGCTGCTCGGCGGTGAAACGGCGCGGCATGGGGTCACCCTGGCCCCAGCGGCCGTCCGGGTCCTCAAGGGCCTGCTTGGCCTCCTTGAAGTGCCCGGCGAGGGCGCGCGCCAGCACGGCACCGCCCAGCCCGGCGGCGAGCAGGCTGAGGACGCCCTCGGAGCGCAGGGCGGCCACCGCGTTGCGGATGCCCTCGGCGGGGTCGTCCACGTACTCCAGGACGCCGTGGCACAGCACGACGTCGTACCCGCCGCGCTCGGCCACGTCGAACAGGCCGTGGGCGTCTCCCTGCACGCCCTTCACCCGGTCGGCGACCTCGGCCTCGGCGGCGCGCCGCTCCAGGGCGAAGAGCGCGTTCGGGCTGGGGTCGACCACGGTGACGCGGTGACCGAGGCGGGCCAGGGGCACGGCGAAGTTGCCGCTGCCGCCGCCGGTGTCCAGGACGTCCAGCGCCTGGCGGCCCGTGGCCTTCACCCGGCGGTCCAGAGCGTCCTGGAGGACCTCCCAGACCACGGCGGTACGCAGGGAGGCACGGGGGCGAGGGGGGTCGGAGCGCAGCGACGCCGTCTGAGGGTGCTGGTGGGAGACGGGCGGGCGCATCGGGTCCGACACGGCGATTGACTCCTCGGCGGGGCGCCGCCGTCTGCACGGCGGAGCGAGCGGGCTGCCTCCCTCGGCCCGGGTCACGGGCGGGAAGGCTTCAGGCGCCCTCCACCCTATTGCCTGCGCCAGCCCTCTCGGGCATCGCGGTGCCGCGCGACGCCGTACGTCTCGCACGGCGGACAGATGCGGTGCGGCAACGCGGTGACCGGGCCGGATCCCGCTCACCTCGCCGACCGGATCGCCCTCTCCCCTCGACCCGTCAGCCGGATCGCCGTCCCCGGTCTGCCCGGTCCCCCTCACCCCGTCAGCCAGATCACCGTCCCCCGTCGGCCCGGTCCCCCTCACCCCGTCAGCCGGATCGCCCACTCCCCGTCGACCCGATCGCCTTCACCCCGTCAGCCGGTTCTCTCTCACCCCGCGTCCGGCATCTCATCCCTCCCCCGCTGCGCGCCACCGGGCTCCTGCGTGTCGCCGTCCGCGTCGGTGCGCGGCTGGGGCAGGACCGGCTGGAGCACCAGCATCCGTTCGACGAGGCGCAGGAACATCGCCACGTCGCGTATCAGGTCGTCGGCGTCCCGGCGGCTGGCCGCGCCCTGGATGCCGGCCTCGGCCCGGGCTCGGCGCCGGGCGCCCGAGGCGAACAGGGCGCTCCACTCGGTGAGTTCGGGCACGATCTCGGGGAGCACTTCCCAAGCGCTCCGGATGCGGGCCCGGCGCCTGGATGTGGGCTCCGGGCGCCCGCGCGCGGCCAGCACGGCGGCGGCGGTGCGCAGGGCGGCGAGGTGGGCGGTCGCGTACCGCTCGTTCGGTGTCTCCAGAACGGCGGCCTCGTCCAGTCCTGCACGGGCCTGGGCGAGCAGATCGAGGGCGGCGGGCGGGGCCGTGGCCCGGCGGAGCACGGGATGCACGTCGCTCGCGGGGCCGGTCAGTGAGGGGGCAGGGCCGGTGGCGCGGCGCCGACGGGCGGCGGCTGCGTGGTAGCTGGCCATGACGAACCTCCTGTCGTCTCTGTGACGGCATGCCCGATACGGGATGCCGTATGTGCCCATCGTGAGGTATGGCACTGACAATCCGTTCTGACCTGCGGTTTTGCCTCGATCGCAAGTTCGGACTAGCTTTTGCACTGACCAGTCAGTTCAAATCGAGGGGGCAGGGATGGGGGGAACCGTGGCCGGAGTCGGCGTCACGGCCCTGGGGCTCGGGCTCGAAGGGCCCCGCGGATGGGCGTTCCGCGGGGTCTCGTTCGAGGCGGAGCCCGGTTCGCTGATCACGATCGAGGGGCCGTCGGGCACCGGCCGTACGTGCCTGTTGCTGGCGCTCACCGGGCGGATGAAGTCCACCGAGGGGACCGCGACGGTGGGCGGTTCGGCGCTGCCCAAGCGCATGGCGGCGGTGCGGCGCGTGAGTGCCGTGGCCCACGTTCCGGGTGTGACCGACCTGGAGCCGGCCCTGACCGTCGCCGAGCACCTCCACGAACGCGCGCTGCTCCAGCGGCGGTTCGGGGACTCGCTGCGGGGGCTGCTGCGCCCGCGTGCCGAGCGGAAGTCGGACGAGCGGCTCCGGATCGACGCCGCGCTGACGGCGGCCGGACTCGACCTGGCGTCCCTGCCCAAGGGCTCCCGTACGGCCGTACGGGACCTGGAGCGTCAGGAGGCGCTGCGGCTGTCGCTGGCGCTGGCCCTGATCGGGCGTCCGCGGCTGCTCGGCGTCGACGACACCGACCTGAAGCTCTCGGACGCCGAACGGGCCGAGATCTGGGCGCTGTTGAAGTCCGTCGCCGAGAGCGGGACCACGGTCGTCGCGGTGTGCAGCGAGGCCCCCGCAGGCACGGTCGTGCTCTCCACCGGGCCGACCGAGCCCGCTGAGCCCGGCGGACCGGCCTCACCGACCTCACCGACCTCACCGACCTCACCGACCGAGCCCACCGAACCAACCGGCGCGACGGACGAGGCGCCGGCCTCCCGGGACGCGCAGGAAGACGTGCAGGAATCCGACGGAAAGGAGGCCGCCGATGCGCTCGCCGAGGCTGGCCGCGCTTGAGCTGAGGCGCTTCGGCCGGGGGAAGCTGCCGCGCGCCGCCCTGGTCGCGCTGCTGGTACTGCCCCTGCTGTACGGCGCCCTGTACCTGTGGTCGTTCTGGGACCCGTACGGCCGTCTCGACAAGATCCCCGTGGCGCTCGTGAACGACGACAAGGGGGCGGCCGTCGGGGAGAAGAGGCTGACGGCCGGCGACGACATCACCAAGGGCCTGCGCGAGAGCGACGTGTTCGACTGGCGCGAGGTGAGTGCGGCCGAGGCGGAGAAGGGTGTGGAGGACGGCACTTACTACCTGTCGCTGACCATGCCGTCCGACTTCAGTGAGCGGATCGCCTCCAGCGCGGGCGACGCACCGGAGACGGGCGCCCTGCAGGTGCGTACGAACGACGCGAACAACTACATCGTCGGGCAGATCTCACGGACGGTCTTCAGCGAGGTGCGCGAGGCGGCGTCCACGAAGGCGTCGCGGTCGTTCCTGGACCGGATCTTCGTGTCGTTCTCCGACATCCACGGCGCGACCGTGAAGGCCGCGAACGGCGCCGACCGGCTCGAAGGCGGCATCGGCAAGGCGGAGAAGGGCTCCAAGGACCTCGCCGACGGTCTGAAGGACGCCAAGGAGGGCAGCGGCAAGCTGTCCACCGGTCTGAAGAAGCTCAACAAGGGCGCGGGCGACCTGGAGGACGGCTCGCGGCGGGTCGCGGAGGGCACGCGGACGCTGGCCGACAAGGTCAACGGGATCGACAAGAAGATCGGCCCGTTCCTGAAGGACAACGAGAAGACCATCGGGGACACGGCCAAGCTCGTCGCCGACTTCTCGGGGGCGATCCGCAACAACCTCGACGACTGGGTGGAGCGCGCTCCGGCCGCCGCCAAGGGCGCCCACACGGCCTCCGACGCGCTGGATCTCATCGTCAAGGCGCGCTGCGAGGACGCCGTACTGCCCGACCCGGCCTGCTCCGACCTGAAGGAGGCCAAGCAGTCCGCAGCCGACGTGGCGACGATCGCCGACGACCTCAACACGCTGATCGCCGACCAGGACGGCGACCTGAAACAGCTCGACAAGCACCTCGCCACGCTCCAGAAGCAGGCCCAGGGTCTCGCCGACCGCGCGCCCCGCCTCTCCGAGGACCTCGACGACGCCGTCGGCCGGATCAACAAGCTCAACCAGGGCGCCGCGAAGGTCGCCGCGGGCGCCAAGAAGCTGCACTCCGGGCTCGGCGACGCCAAGGGCGGCGCGGCCGATCTGGACACCGGCGTGGGCGAGTTGAAGACCGGCGCCCACGACCTCAACGGCGGCATCTACAAGCTCGTCGACGGCTCCGGGAAGCTCTCGGAGGGCCTGCACGACGGCGCGAAGCAGATCCCCGACTACGACAAGAAGGACCGCGACCAGCGCACCGAGGTCATGGCCGACCCGGTCCAGCTGCTCTCCCGCGACCTGCACAAGGCGCCCAACTACGGCACCGGGTTCGCCCCGTACTTCATCCCGCTGTCCCTGTGGGTGGGCGCGATGGTGGCGTACATGCTGATCGCCCCGATGAACCGGCGCGCGCTCGCCGCGGGCGCCCCCGCGTGGCGGATCGCGCTGGCCGGATGGCTGCCCGTGGTGGCGATCGGCGTGCTCCAGACGGTGGCCCTGATGTCGGTGCTGCACTGGGCCGTCGGGCTGCAGATGGCGCGCGCGGCGGGCACGGTGGGCTTCCTGTTCCTGGTGACGGCGTGCTTCGCGGCGATCGTGCAGTGGCTGAACGCGCGCTTCGGGGCGGCCGGCCGGATCCTCGTCCTGGCCCTCCTGATGCTCCAGTTGACGTCCGCCGGCGGCACCTACCCCGTACAGACCAGTCCGGGCTTCTTCAACGCGCTGCACCCCTTCCTGCCGATGAGCTACGTCGTGGAGGCCCTCAGGAGGCTCATCACGGGCGGCGGTCTGGGACCGGTGTGGCACGCGTGCGTGGTGCTCGTCGCCTTCACCGCGGGCGCCCTCGCGCTGACGGCGCTGTCGGCCCGGCGCCGCCAGGTGTGGACGCTCGACCGGCTGCACCCGGAGCTGAGCCTGTGAGCGCGCGCGGGACAATCAGCCCCATGGAAAGCAGCAGCGCCGCGTCGGGCGGCAGCACGCGCCGTGAGGCCACCCGGCAGAAGCTCTACGAAGCGGCCGTCACGCTCATCGCCGAGCAGGGCTTCTCCGCCACCACCGTCGACGAGATCGCCGAGCGGGCCGGGGTGGCGAAGGGCACGGTCTACTACAACTTCGCCAGCAAGTCGGTCCTCTTCGAGGAGCTGCTGCGGCACGGAGTGGGCCTCCTGACCGCCTCCCTGCGCGAGGCCGCCGAGCGGACCGCGCGGGAGGGCGGCGGCAAGGTGGACGCCCTGGACGCGATGGTCCGCGCGGGGCTGGTCTTCATCGACCGCTACCCGTCCTTCACGCAGCTGTACGTCGCCGAGCTGTGGCGGACGAACCGGGCCTGGCAGTCCACGCTGATGGTGGTCCGTCAGCAGGCGGTGGCGGTCGTGGAGGGTGTGCTGCGCGAGGGCGTGGAGAGCGGCGAGTTCAGCGACGAGATCGACGTACCGCTGACGGCCGCGGCCCTGGTCGGCATGGTCCTGGTGGCCGCGCTGGACTGGAAGTCCTTCCAGCCGGAGCGCTCCCTGGACGATGTGCACGCGGCGCTGTCCCGGCTGTTGCAGGGCCGGGTGAGCGGCCGCCGCTGAGACCGGCCGGAGCGCACACACGAAAGCGCCGGTTCGAAGTGGCCGCGTCCCCCGCGGGCCACTGTCGAACCGGCGCCCTCTCGTGCTCCCCCGTTCCCCCGTACGCCCCCCGATTTCCCCCGTGTCCCCCTGGACCCCCGTGCGGTCGTTCCCCCGGGTCCCCCGGTCTCACTCCCGCCGACACCAGGCCGGCGGAAGGAGCGGATCCGGGGATGCTCCGTTCCGGCGCCCCGTGTCGCCGGTGCCGGAGCCGATCCCCTTCTCCGTGTCTCCACTCTCTCGTTCACGCAGGTCGTGCCCCATCCGCGCGCGTACTCATCTCGTCGGCTAGGTACGCGTACTCAGAGCTGCGTGCTCATCCCCAAGACCCGGTGTTGCCCAGTGGTTACGATCGCCCCCGTGTCTGTACTCCCATTGGTGTTCACAAGCGGCTGGGCCAGCGGAATCAACGTCTACGCCGTCGTGCTGCTGCTCGGCATATTCGGCGCGACGGGGCTGAGCGACGAGGTGCCCGAGGCACTGCAGCGGCCCGACGTCCTGACAGCGGCCGGCGTGCTGTTCCTCATCGAGGCCGTCGCCGACAAGATCCCGTACGTCGACACGGCATGGGACTCGGTGCACACCGTGATCCGGCCGGTGTCGGGCGCGGTCGTCGCGGCGCTGCTCGCCGGGCAGAGCGGGTCGGTGCCGGAGCTGGCGGCGGGCGCGGTCGGCGGTTCCACGGCGTTGGTCAGCCATCTGGTCAAGGCCGGGACGCGGATGGCGGTCAACTCCTCGCCCGAGCCGTTCAGCAACGTCGTCGTGAGCCTCGCCGAGGACCTCGGGGTCGCCGCGATCATCACCTTCGCGATCTTCCACCCCGTCGCCGCGGCCGGCGTCGCGGGCGCCCTGCTGCTCGCCGGGCTGTTCCTGCTCTGCTTCCTGGTCTCGCGGATCCGTCGCTTCCTGCGGCGCAGGGCCGAGCGGCGGGCGGAGAAGCGGCTCGGGCAGGCGGTCACACAACGGCCCGGCTGAGCCCTTCGCCCAGGTCGGTGAGCCGTTGTCGGTGCCGGCCGATAAAGTCCCTGGCATGGCGAGGATTGCGGTGATCGGCGCGGGGATGGGCGCGATGGCGGCCGCTGCCCGACTGGCCGTCGCGGGCCACCGGGTGGCGGTGTACGAGCGCACGGAGACGTACGGCGGAGCGGTGCGCCGCCTCGGGCGGGACGGCTTCGGCTTCGACACGGGCCCCGGACTGCTCGCGGTCCCCGCCGTGTACCGCGATCTGTTCATCAAGACCGGCAAGGAGCCGCTGGCGGCGTGCGTCGAGCTGGTCCAGGTCGACCCGTCCGCGCGGCACGTCTTCGCGGACGGCACCGAGGTGTCGCTGCCGAACGCATCGCGCGCGGGCGTGGTGGCCGCACTCGACGAGGCGCTGGGTGCCGGAGCGGGCGGCCGCTGGGGCGACTTCCTGATCCGCGCCCGCGAGACCTGGGACCGCACCCGCAGGCCACTGCTGGAGGAGCCCCTGTGGCCCAACTGGCAGGTGCTGGCGGAGCGCGAGCCCTACCCCGCGGTCCCGCACAAGCGCCTCCTGCGCACCCGCCGGGCGGGCACGCTCGCCGAGGTCGGCGCCTGGGAGCTGCGCGACCCCCGGCTCGTCGCCCTGCTGGAGAGCCACGCGCTGGCGTACGGCCTGGATCCCGGCACCGCTCCGGCCAACGCGGCCGTGCTGCCGTACATGGAGCACGCCTTCGGGACCTGGTATGTCCGCGGCGGCATGCGGGAGTTGGCGCGGGCCGTGTACGAGCGGTGCCTGGCCAGGAAGGTCGAGTTCCACTTCGGCGTCGAGGTCACCGGGATCCTGGAGAAGGACGGCCGCGCGGCGGGGCTGGAGCTGGCCGGTGCCGAGGGGCCGACGGTGGCCGAGGCGGACCTGGTCGTCGGCACCGGGCCGTGGCGCCTGAGCGAGCTGGCGCACGGACGCGAGCTGTACGCGGCGGAGGGTGTCGGGCCCGCCCGCGAGGGCATGTCCCCGGGTCGGGTCGTGGTCTGCCTGGCGCTGTCCGGCGCGCGGGACGCGGACGCCGCTCACCGCACGGTGGTGCACACCCCGGACCGGCAGGCCGAGCTGGCGGCGTTCGGGCGCGGCGAGCCCGCCGCCCGTCCCACGGTCGTGCTGGACCGCCCGGGCGACCCGGCGCTGCGCCCCGACGACGCCCACGAGTCCATGGTGCTGACGGCGACGGTGCCGTCGCAGGCGCGGTACGACTGGGAAGCGGCTGGGGCGGCGGACACGTTCGCCGACCGGATGGTCGCCGCCGCCGAGCGTGCTCTGCCCGGCCTGCGTGAGCGCGTCCTGTGGCGTGAGGTCCGCACGCCGGTGCACACAAAGCTGGAGACCGGCGCCGAGGGAGGCGCCGTACCCGCACCCGCGCTCGCGGCGGCCGAGGGGAGCTTCCTGCGCCCGTCCAACAGCACGGGCCTGGCGGGCCTGTTCACCGTCGGCGGCTGGTCCCACCCCGGCGGCGGCCTTCCGCATGCCGGCATGTCGGGCGCGCTGGTGGCGGGACTGATCGTGGAGGGGCCGGACTTCCAGGGCTCGCAGTGACGCCGCCGGACAGCGGCTCACCCGGGCGTCAGAAACGGTACTGCTCGTCGTACCCCTGGCCCTGCTGCTGACCGTTGCCCTGGTAGGGGTACTGCTGCTCCGGCGGGAGTTCGCCGCCGTAGGCCTCGTCGGTGCGCTGCTGCGGGACCCAGACGCCGCTGGACGGGGTCTCGCCGTAGGTGCCGGTGGCGTACTGGTCCTGGGCGTAGCCCTGCTGGCCGTACTGCTGCTGGCCGTAGGCGTCGTAGGAGGCGCCGTCGTAGGTCTGGTTGCCGACGTACGGGTCGGAGTAGGCGGCGTACTGCTGCTGGGCGCCCTGGTCGTAGCCGTACTGCTGCTGGTCGTAGCCGGCGTAGGCGTCGTATCCGTAGCTCTGGTCGGCCGTCGCGTACTGGTCCTGGGACTGGCCCGCGGCGGCGTGGTTCTGCTGGCCTGCGGCGGCGTAGGCGGCGTCGCTGTATATGCCGTACGAGCCGGTGTCCTCCGGCATGGGCTGCGGCTCGTAGACGGCGGTCGACTCCGCCGCCGTGGGCTGCCCGCCCCGGGTGGGGGTGAAGACGTCGTCGCGGTCGTAGTCGTCGCCGTATCCGGCGCCGTCCGGGCCGTAGGGATCGTCGTGGCCCGCGAATCCGCCCCCGGACGCCTCCAGGTCGGAGACCTCCAGGGTCGGTTCCTGGCGGTCCGGCTCGTCGCGGCGGCGCTTGCTGCCGAGGGGACCCAGGGCCGGAGCGGAGACCGCCCAGCCCGCCGAGAAGCCGCGGCGGAACGACAGCGTGACGTAGGTCTGGCCGATCGCGAAGGCGGCCGCGCCCAGACCGATGACGACGACCGACGGGATCAGCACCCCGACGACGACGCCGAGGAACCCGACGAACGCGAGCAGCCGCCAGCGCAGCCGCGCCTTGTACTGCAGCAGCACCTCGCCGAGCAGCCACAGCGCGACGACGCCGAACGCGATGTAGAGGACCGTCCAGCCCATGTACGCCCCTCTCCCAGTGGCCGCCTACGCAGTGTGACGTATGTCAGGACGGCCGGTCTAGGCCTGCGGGGGATGGTGCAAGCCCAGGTTCTCGTAGATTTCCAGTGTCGCCGTGGAGTTGTTGAGCGTGATGAAGTGCAGTCCGGGCACTCCCTCGGCCAACAGCCGCGCGCAGAACTCCGTGGCGAACTCGATGCCAATGGAGCGTACAGCCGCCGGATCGTCCTTTGCTGTGAGGATCCGCTCTTTCAGGGCGGCCGGGAAGCCGGCGTTGGTGAGCGAGGGGATCCGCTCCAGCGTCTTCGCGCTGGCGATCGGCATGATCTCGGGGATGATCGGGGTGTCGCAGCCGGCGGCCGAGACACGGTCGCGCAACCGCAGATAGTCCTCGGGTTCGAAGAACATTTGCGTGATCGCATAGTCCGCACCCGCACGGCACTTGTCGACAAAGTGACGTACGTCGGTATCCCAGTCGTCGGAGCGCGGGTGCATCGCCGGGAAGGCCGCGACGCCCACGCAGAAGTCGCCGGACGCCTTGATCAGCTCGACGAGCTCGGCGGCGTAGGCGAGGCCCTCGGGGTGGCGCACCCAGTCACCCAGCGGGTCACCCGGTGGGTCGCCGCGCAGCGCCAGCATGTTGCGGATCCCCGCGTCGGCGTACTGGCCGATGATGTTGCGCAGGTCGGCCACCGAGTGGTCGACGGCGGTGAGGTGGGCGATCGGGGTGAGCGTGGTGTCCGAGGCGATGGCCTCGGTCGCCTTGACGGTGCCGGCGCGGGTGGAACCGCCCGCGCCGTAGGTCACGGAGACGAAGTCGGGTCCGACGGCCTCGACCCGGCGCAGCGCGTTCCACAGGTTCCGCTCGCCCTTCGGGGTCTTGGGCGCGTAGAACTCGAAGGAATACGTCGTTTTGCCGGTCGCGAGCATCTCGCGCACGGTACGAGCGTGGTCCGATCTGATGGATGCGGTGCCGAGGGCCATACCCGCAGGTTAGCCAGGGGGCACCGGTCCCCCAACCGGACGCCGGACATTTGCCCGAATTGTCCGGTCGTTGTCCACGCCTTGGACAAACAGGGGCCGAACAACGGCCGAATACGGGGATCGGCCCGCGGGAAACCGGCCGGGTTGCCCACTGGCTGAGACACACCCCATCGGCCGTCTACGCCTGCCGCAGCCGCTTGGCGAACTCCGCCGCCGCGGCCGCCGGGTCGCCGGCCTCCGTGATCGCCCGTACGACGACGACACGGCGGGCGCCCGCCTGAAGCACCTGGTCGAGGTTGCCGAGGTCGATGCCGCCGATGGCGAACCAGGGGCGGTCGGTGCCGAGCCGGGCGGTGTGCCGGACCAGGTCGAGGCCGGGTGCGTGGCGGCCGGGCTTGGTGGGGGTGGGCCAGCAGGGGCCGGTGCAGAAGTAGTCCACGCCCTCCTGGCCGGCGGCCGCGTCGGCCTCCGGGTCGGCGTGCGTGGAGCGGCCGATCAGGACGTCGTCCCCGAGGATCGCGCGGGCGGCGGGGACCGGAAGGTCGCCCTGGCCGAGGTGCAGGACGTCGGCGCCGGCGGCGTGGGCCACGTCGGCCCGGTCGTTGACCGCGAGGAGCTTGCCGTGCCGGGCGCAGGCGTCCGCGAAGACCTTCAGGTGCTCCAGTTCCTCGGCCGCCTCCATTCCCTTGTCCCGCAGCTGCACGATGTCGACACCGCCGGCCAGGGCGGCGTCCAGGAACTCCGCGAGGTCGCCCTGCCGCTTGCGGGCGTCGGTGCAGAGGTAGAGCCGGGCGTCGGCGAGCTGGCTGCGGACGCCGGCGGCGGTGACGGAGTCGGACATGCGGTGCCCCCTGTGATCGGGTTGCCGGGCGGGTGGGACCGGCCGGTGAGGTCGGGCGGTTGCCGGACGGTGGCACACGGTAGCCGGAGCCGACGGTACGGCGGACGCGGCCCTCGCGCGCTCCGCGGGTGCCGTGCCGATCCGACCGGAGAACCCGGGGGCACGGCTGGTGCGCACGGCAGGTGCTGCCCACCGCGCCCCGCGCAGTCGCAGTCGGCCGGAGCCCTGGACGCGGCCGCAGTCACCCGCGACCGCGGCCCTGGGCCCCGGCCGGTACGCCGGACGGATTCGGATTCACGCCCTTCGCGCGTGAGGCGTGCTTCGGATCAGACGGCGAGCGCCTGGGCGCGCCGCTTCACCTCCGTGCCGCGGTTCTCGCTGAGGGCCTGCGCGGGGGTGCCCGGCAGGCTCTCGTCGGGCGTGAAGAGCCACTCCAGCATCTCTTCGTCCGTGAAGCCGTCGTCCCGCAGGAGCGTCAGGGTCCCGGACAGGCCCTTGACGACCTTGTCTCCGTCGATGAAGGCGGCAGGGACGTGCAGCGCGCGGTTCTCACCACGGCGTACGGCGATGAGCTGGCCCTCCTTGACCAGCTGCCGGACGCGCGTCACCTCGACGCCGAGCTGTTCGGCGATGTCGGGCAGGGTGAGCCAGGCGGGGACGAGAGCATCGGTCTTTGCGTCAATCTCGGTCACGGAACAAGCCTGCCATCTGCCACTGACAGTCGGAAGTCAGGCCGGTCCACCCGGGGCGGGCGTCGCCCCGCCGTGCTA
>NZ_JBYIVZ010000063.1:0-57597 GCF_057710365.1 Streptomyces sp. bgisy027 | reverse complement strand
TCGCCGCTCTCCAGCACCGCCATGGCCGCGTTGTGGCCCGGCACCCCGCTCACCCCTCCGCCGCGCACGGCGCCCGCGCCGCACAGCAGCACGTTCGCGTGGCGGGTCTCCACGCCCCAGCGGCCGGCGCCCTCCTGGGCGTACGGCCAGGAAAGGTCCCGGTGGAAGATGTTCCCGCCGGGCAGCCGCAGGTCGTGGTCCAGGTCCAGGGGGGTCTTCGCCTCGATGCAGGGGCGTCCCTCCTCGTCCGTCGCCAGGCAGTCGGCGATCGGTTCGGCGAGGTGGGCGTCGAGTTGGGCCAGCGTCGACTTCAGCAACTCCTCGCGTACGGCGTCGTTGTCGCGTGCGAAGAGCCGGGCCGGTGTGTGCAGCCCGAACAGGGTGAGGGTCTGGTAGCCCTGTTCGACGAGGTCGGGGCCGAGGATCGTCGGGTCCGTGAGCGAGTGGCAGTAGATCTCGGACGGCGGCGCGGCGGGGAGTTCACCGGCGGCGGCCTGCGCGTGGGCGGCGGCCAGTTGGTCGTAGCCCTCCGCGATGTGGAAGGTGCCGGCGAACGCCTCGCGCGGGTCGACGGAGCGGTCGCGCAGCCGGGGCAACCGCTTGAGCAGCATGTTCACCTTGAGCTGGGCGCCCTCGGCGGGGGCGGGCGGCGTGTCGCCGGTGAGGGCGGCCAGTACCTGCGGGGAGGCGTTGACCAGCACGTGGCCCGCGGCGGCGACTCCCTCGCCGTCCGCCGTGCGGTAGGTGACCTCGGCGTTGCGGCCGTCCGTGTCGATCCGTACCGCCTCGTGTCCGGTGACGATGACCGCGCCCGCCTCGCGTGCCGCCGTGGCCAGGGCGTCGGTGAGGGCGCCCATGCCGCCGACGGGGACGTCCCAGTCGCCGGTGCCGCCGCCGATCACGTGGTAGAGGAAGCAGCGGTTCTGTCTCAGCGAGGTGTCGTGGGCGTCGGCGAAGGTGCCGATCAGGGCGTCCGTGAGGACCACGCCCCGCACCAGGTCGTCCGTGAACCGCTCCTCGATCGCGACGCCGACGGGCTCCTCGAAGAGCAGCCGCCAGGCCTCATCGTCGGCCACCCGGCGGCGCAGTTCGTCACGGGTCGGCAGCGGCGCGGTGAGCGTCGGGAACACCCGTCGGGCGACCTCGCCGGTCATGCCGTAGAAGCGCTTCCATGCCTCGTATTCGCGCTCGCCGCCGGTCAGGCGGGCGAAGGCCTCCCGGGTGCGGTCCTCGCCGCCGCCCACCAGCAGTCCCGTCGGGCGGCCTGCCCGTTCCACCGGTGTGTACGAGGAGACGTCGCGCTTGCGCACCCGGAAGGTCAGGCCGAGGTCCCGCACGATCTTGTCGGGCAGCAGGCTGACCAGGTACGAGTAGCGGGAGAGCCGTGCGTCGACCCCGGCGAACGGCCGCGTGGACACCGCGGCGCCACCGGTGTGGTCCAGCCGCTCCAGCACCAGCACGGACCGCCCGGCCCGGGCCAGGTAGGCGGCGGCGACCAGACCGTTGTGGCCGCCGCCGACGATGACGACGTCGTACGTACCGTGTGCGGTGGTTCCCTCGTGTGCAGACATGGTTCTTGGTAACACGCGATGATCTAGGTCGGCCACAGGTGGGACGACCGGGCCTCCGTCACCGCCCCCCGGTCGCCCGCTGCTGCCGCAGTACCGCCACCCTGCGGTACAGCTCGACCGCCTCCGCGCCGCGGCCGAGCTGTTCGAGGCAGTGGGCCTCGTCGTTGCGGCTGGCGAGGGTGTCGGGGTGATCGGGGCCGAGGACGCGTTCGCGGGCGGCGGCCACCCTGCGGTACTCGGTGAGCGCGTCCGGCCAGCGGCCGAGCCAGCCGAGGCTCACCGCGACCTCACGGCGGCTGACCAGGGTGTCCGGGTGATCGGGGCCCAGCACCCGCTCCCGGATCGCGCAGACGTCGCGGGACTCGGCGAGGGCCTCCTCCCAGTGCCCGAGCCGGCCGAGGTTGACGCCGAGGCCGTGGCGGGCGCGCAGCGTCTCGGGGTGAGCGCCGCCGTGGACGCGGGTGCGGTCGTCGACGAGATCGCGGTAGAGGCGGAACGCCTCCGCGCTGCGTCCGAGGCGGCCGAGGCTGATGCCGACCTCGTAGCGGGCGGCGAGGGTGTCGGGGTGGTCGGGGCCCAGAGCCTGGGCGCGGGTCTCGGCGACTTCCCGGTAGGTCTGCAGTGCCTCCGCCCAGCGCCCCAACTGACCGAGTGCGTAGGCGACTTCGTAGCGGGTGACCAGAGTGTCGGGGTGGTGCGGGCCGAGGATGCGGGCGCGCGCGGCGGCGACCTCGTCGGCCATGCGGTACGAGTCCTCCAGGCGGCCGAGTCTGCTGAGGCTGAAGGCGAGGTTGTGGCGGCAGCGCAGCGTGTCGGGGTGATCGGTGCCCATGGTCCGCTCGCGGGCCGACAGTACCGACGTATAGACCTGGTGGGCATCGAAGTGACGGCCCAACTGGCCCAGCACGTACGCCATTTCCTGCCGGGCCGCGAGCGTCTCGGGGTGGTCCGGGCCGAGGGCGAGGCTGCGGGCGCGGGCGACGTGCTTGTACTCGCGCAGGGCGTCGGCGGCGCGGCCGGTGCGGCTCAGGGTGAAGGCGACCTCGTAGCGGCTGGCGAGGGCGTCGGGGTGGTCCGGGCCGAGGAGGTGCGCGCGCTCGGCGGCGACGGCCCGGTGCACCTCGCCCGCCTCGGTCCAGCGGCCCAGCCGGCCGAGGCTCAGCCCGGCGTTGTGCCGCCCGGTGAGCGCGGCCAGCGTCGCCGCGGACGGGGCGGGCCGCCCCTCGGGTAGTGCGCTCTCGGCGGGCCTGCCCGTGGCGGGCCGCGGGATCCACTCGCCGGTGAGCCCGGCCCCGGCGTCCGGGGGTGTGGTGCGCAGTCCGGCGCCGGTGGCCTTGTGGCCGGTGGTCATCCCGCGGGTCCAGGACGGCAGCCGGGGCTCGCGGGTCGCCGGCTCCGGGTCTGCGAGGGCGGGCTGCGGGGTCACCACGGTCGGCACGTACACGGGTGTCGTACGGCCCAGACCGATCCTTCGGCCCAGCTCCCGTCCGTCGTGCGGGCGTTCCTCGGGGCGCTTGGCCAGCAGATCGAGGATGACCTTCTCGAAGAACTCGGGCAGCTCGGCACGGTGGCTGCGCGGCGGGCGGGGCGGGGTGTCACGGTGGCCGACGAGGATCGCCCACGGGTCGTCGAGGTCGAACGGCGGCACCCCGGTGGCGATCTCGTACAGCACGCACCCGAGCGAGTACAGGTCGCTGCGCTGGTCCACCTCCTTGCCGCCGATCTGTTCCGGCGACATGTAGTGCGGGGTGCCCATCGCGATGCCGGTGCCGGTCAGCCGGGAGGTGAAGCCGATGTCGTGGGCGAGGCGCGCTATGCCGAAGTCGCAGATCTTCACCGTGCCGTCGGCGAGCCGCATGATGTTCGCCGGCTTCAGATCGCGGTGCACGATGCCCTGCTGGTGGGTGTAGGCGAGGGCGGCGGCGACCTGGTCGGCGATCTCCACGACGTCCGCGACGGGCAGCGGATGGTGCCTGTTGTCCTCCAGGAGCTGGCTGAGGTTGCGGCCCTGCAGCAGCTCCATGACCAGGAACAGTATGCCGTCGGACTCGCCGAAGTCGTGGACGACGGTGACGCCGCGGTGCTGGAGGGCCGCGGCCACCCGGGCCTCCCGGCGGAACCGCTCCCGCAGCACCCGGGTGAAGGACTGGTCGTGGTGGGGTCCGAGCGGCTTGAGGCACTTCACGGCGACCTGCCGGCCCAGCGACTCGTCGCGCGCACGCCACACCTCGCCCATACCGCCGCGCCCGATCGGATCGAGCAGCCGGTACCGGCCCTGGATCAGCCTGCTGTCCCCCATCTACCGCGCTCGCCCCCCGTGCTGGTCCGCCCGCCTTCCCCCGGCTCGTCCAGTATGGCGAGCTGTCGTCCGAGTTTGTACGGTGCCGGGCGCGAGCCGGGACCGAGTCGTGCCATGGCGCGGACAATGTGTTTGGGCGGCAGTTGCCAGCGCAGACGTGCGGGAATACAGCGCAGCAGGGTGCCCGTGGCACGCAACTTACGGGTGGCGGTGGCGGGTTCCGGGGCCGGTCGGCCGTACAGCTCGTGGGCGTATGGCGGCAGGGCGGCGTACGCCAGGTTCGCCACGCGCCGCCACAGCACCTCGCGCGCCGGGACGAGCAGCGGGTGCGTGGGCGGGCGGAGCAGGAAGTCGTCCACGGCGCGTGCCTCGGGTCCGCACGCGAGCTCGGGGCGCACCTTCTCGAAGTACGCAGCCGTCTCGGCCCGGTTCGCCGGCACGGCGTCCGGGTCGAGGCCCACCAGGCGGGCGCTTGCCCGGCGTTCGGATATGTACCGGTCGGCCTCGGCGTCGGTGAGGCGGAAGCCGGAGCGGCGTCCGACCTGGAGGTAGGAGAAGAGTCATGGCCCGCGTCGCGCAGATGGTCGCTAACGCCGGACCCTCGGCATCCCCAGACCGATCCACGAGATGATCTCCCGCTGGATCTCGTTGTTGCCGCCGCCGAAGGTGAAGATCACGGCGGAGCGGTAGCCGCGTTCCAGTTCGCCGTGGAGGACGGCGCCCGCCGAGCCCTCCTTCAGGGCCCCCGGTGCGGCGACGATCTCCATCAGCCAGGCGTAGGCGTCGCGGCGGGCCTCGGAGCCGTAGACCTTGACGGCGGAGGCGTCCTGCGGGGTGAGTGTGCCGTCCTGGACGGCGCTGACCATCTGCCAGTTGAGGAGCTTGAGGGCGTCGAGCTTCGTGTGGGTCTGCGCGAGGCGGCGGCGCACCCAGGGCAGGTCGATCACCCGGCGGCCGTCGGCGAGTTTGGTCCCCATCGCCCAGCGCTGGACGTCGTGCAGGGCGCGGATGGCCATGGTGCCGTGCGCGGCGAGGGTGACGCGCTCGTGGTTGAGCTGGTTGGTGATCAGTCGCCAGCCCTGGTTCTCGGCGCCGACGCGGCGGGAGACGGGGACCCGGATGTTCTCGTAGTAGCTGGCGGTGGTGTCGTGCGAGGCGAGGGTGTTGATGAGGGTGCAGGAGTACCCGGGGTCGGTGGTGGGGACGAGGAGCATGGTGATGCCCTTGTGGGGCGGGGCGTCGGGGTCCGTGCGGGTCGCAAGCCAGACCCAGTCGGCCGTGTCGCCGTTGGTGGTCCAGATCTTCTGGCCGTTGACGACGTACTCGTCGCCGTCACGTACCGCGCGCGTCTTCAGGGACGCCAGGTCGGTGCCCGCCTCCGGCTCGCTGTAGCCGATCGCGAAGTCGATCTCGCCGGAGAGGATCTTCGGCAGGAAGTACGACTTCTGCTCGTCCGTGCCGTACTGCATGATCGTCGGGCCGACGGTGTTGAGCGCCATCAGGGGCAGCGGTACGCCCGCCTGGGCGGCCTCGTCGAAGAAGATGAACTGTTCGATGGTGGTCAGTCCGCGCCCGCCGTACTCCTTGGGCCAGCCCATCCCGAGCCAGCCGTCGCCGCCGAGCCGGCGGATCGTGCCGCGGTAGTGGCGTTTCTGCGCTGCCGGGTCGGTGAAGCGGGTCTGTGCGAGGTCCGGCACCAGTTCGGCGAAGTAGTCGCGCAGTTCGCTGCGCAGCCGCTGCTGCTCGGGCGTGTATTCCAGATGCACGGCGCCTCCAGGCTCCCCAAGGGCGGTCCTGACGGCGCACACCGTAGAACGTGTTCCAGAAATTGGGAACGGTCAGGCGAGGGTCCCCATGAACTCGGTACAGGCCCGCGCGCACCTGCGGCACGCCTCGGCCGTCTCCTCGCCGCCGGGAAACGCGTCGAAAGCGTGCGCGCACTCGACGCACACCGACCGGCACCACTCCAGCTGGGCGCGGATCGCGGCCTCGTCGAGGAGGTTCTGCTCGGACAGCACATGGCAGGTCGCGTCGCAGACCTCCGCGCACATGATGCCCTTGCGCCGCAGGGCTTCCATCTCCCCGGTCCCGTCCGGATCCACCAGACTCGCGCGCAGGGCACAGGCGCGGGCGCAGTCGGTACAGGCCTGGGCGCAGGTGAAGCGGTCCTCCAGGAACTGGACGAGCTGTTGCTGGGATGTCGTCGTCACACGGGCCGGGTAGCCGGAGGGGATGGGGCCAAACCCGGGTTTCCGCGGCGTCCGGGGCTCACTCGCCCTGCGCGAACCTCCGCGCGAGGTCGCGATGGTGCTCCGCCGCCCGGCCCGCCTGCGCCCCCGTGACGACGGCGCCCGGCATCGCGCCCAGCCGCTCGATCTGCTCGGCGAGACGGACGTGCTGGTCGTGGCCGTGCTCGCGGCAGGTCAGGCAGGTGACGCTCTCCGGCCGTGCGGAGGTCATCGCGTACGGCACCCGCAGCCCACAGCCGGTGGCGACCGTGTCCGGCAGGTCACCGGCCAGGCCGAACGTGCCGGCCAGCAGATTGCGCACCCGGGCGTCGTACTGGGACACCCGTCGGTCGACGTGGATGTGTGGATCGGCACCGTCCATGAGCCCATCCTGCCCGGCCGCCGGCCGTCCGCCCATGTGCGGTCGTGACCGGTTGTCCGGGGTGCGGCACGCGTCGACGGTCAGTACGGTGCTGTTCGATGCTGTTGGGGTGTTCGGGCACGATGCGGGAGGCGGCATGAGCGGCGACAGGGCGAAGAGGCTGCCCCGCAAGGAGTACGAGAGGGAACTGCTGCGCCTCCAGACGGAGTTGGTGCGGCTTCAGGAGTGGGTGCGGGCGACGGGCGCGCGGCTGGTGGTGGTCTTCGAGGGGCGGGACGCGGCCGGCAAGGGCGGCACCATCAAACGCGTCACGGAGCACCTCAACCCACGCGTCGCCCGGATCGCGGCCCTGCCCAAGCCCACGGAGCGCGAGCGCAGCCAGTGGTACTTCCAGCGGTACGTCGAGCATCTGCCGGCCGCCGGGGAGATCGTGCTGTTCGACCGCAGCTGGTACAACCGGGCCGGTGTCGAGCACGTCATGGGGTTCTGCACCAAGGAGGAGTACCAGCTCTTCCTGCGCCAGTGCCCCATCTTCGAGCGGATGCTGGTGGAGGACGGGATCCTGCTGCGCAAATACTGGTTCTCGGTGAGCGACGAGGAGCAGCAGGAGCGTTTCCGCCGTCGGCTGGAGGACCCCCTGCGCCGCTGGAAACTGTCCCCGATGGACCTGAAGTCCATCACCCACTGGGAGGACTACTCGCGGGCCAAGGACGAGATGCTGGTGCACACCGACGTCAGCGAGGCGCCCTGGTACGTGGTCGAGAGCGACGACAAGCGCAGGGCGCGGCTGAACATGATCGCCCATCTGCTGGGGTCGGTGCCGTACCAGGACGTGCCCCCACCGGTTCTGGAGCTGCCCGAACGGCCGGAGTCGACCGGCTACCGCCGGCCGCCGCGCGAGCTCCAGAACTACGTCCCCGACCACGCGGCGAATCTCTGAGCCTCACGCCTCCTCGGTGCGCACCACGGCCACCGGGCACTCGGCGTGATGGAGCACCGCCTGGCTGACCGAGCCCAGGAGCAGCCCGGCGAAACCGCCCCGCCCGCGCGCCCCGACCACCACGAGGCCGGCGTCCGCGCTGGCCTTGATGAGAGAGTGCCGCACCCGTCCGCGCACCAGCCTGCGGACCACTTCGACGTCGGGATACCGGTCGCCCAGCCCGCCCAGCGCCTCGGCGAGCACCCGCTCCTCCTCGTCCCGCAGCCGGTCCTCGTCGTACGTCACGAACGGCGGGTCGGCGGGAGCGCCGTAAGCGCGCTCGTTCCGCTCGCTCCAGGCGTGCAGCGCCTCCAGCCGTACGCCGTGCAGGGAGGCGTGGGCGAAGGCGAATTCGACCGCGCCGCGCGCCGCGGGCGAGCCGTCGACGGCCAGGAGAACGGGGCCGGCCGGGTTGGGTCTGCGGCGCACCACGAGCACCGGGCAGGCGGCGTGCGCGGCCATGTGTCCCGCGGTGGAGCCGAGCATCAGCGCGCCGAACCGGCTCAGTCCCCGGCTGCCGACGACGGCCAGGGACGCGGTGCGCGACTCGATCTCCAGGACCGTGATCGGCTCTCCGACGACGACCTCGCGGGTGATGTCGACGCCGGGTCCCGCTTCGTGCGCCCGCTGATGGGCCTCGGTGAGCGTGCCGTCGATCAGCTCACGCAGCCCCGCGGCGCTGCTGGGTTCCCAGGGCCGTCCGCCGGGCGGGATGTGCGCGCCGGGCCGGCCGAAGGCGTGCACCAGCCGCAGGCCTACGCCCCGCAGCCCGGCCTCGCGCGCCGCGACCTCCACGGCCGCCATGCTCGACGACGAGCCGTCCACCCCTACGACAACCGGGCCGATCATCGCGTCCCCCTTTCCGTGCCGTCCGCGGATGCCGGGCGGCCTGTGCGGGCCGGGACCGGGGAGCGGCGCGCGCCGGGATCCCGAAGGTGCCGTACGGCCGCACGGCACCTTCGCCGACCGATCCGCACCACGGCCGCCCCGGCCGAGCCCGACGACCGCCGTCCTCCCAGCCTCCCCCCACCGGCCGCATTCCGCACCGGCCCGGACCCACCGGCCCGGGCCGAAGGACAACGCAACCCGCACGACCTGGACCGCCCCGGAGCGGGCCGACCGCGCGACCGCCCGCAGGGCTCCGCGCGGGACCGACCCGGCCCGCCCACGCCGCCCGCCCACGCCGCCCGGCCCGCCCGCACCGGTCCCGCCCCTCAGTCCGGCAGCACCAGTCGCCCTTTCTCCCCCGGCTGGAGGGACACCTCGCGGTCCGGGAGGCGTACGTCGATCGGTGAGGCGTCGGAGGACGGGACCTCGATCTCCAGCAGGCCGTGCTCCAGACGGAGCCGTACGCCCCAGTTGTGCTGGTAGAGCAGGGCGAAGCCGTAGGTGGACAGCTCGGGCATCGGCACGGGGTCGAGCCACAGGGCGCCGCCCCGGGTCTCCAGGCCGGTCAGTCCGCGCTGGACGAGGTCGAGGGTGCCGGCCATGGCGCCCAGGTGGATGCCCTCGCCGGTGGTGCCGCCCTGGACGTCGGCGATGTCGCCCTGGAGGGCCTCCTGGACGAACTTCCATGCCTCGCTGCGTCGGCACCGGGCCAGCACCCAGCCGTGGACGAGACCGCTGAGGGTGGAGCCGTGGCTGGTGCGGTGCATGTAGTAGTCGACGGTGCGCCGCCACATGTCCTCGTCCAGCCGGTGGCCCAACCGCCGGAACAGGCCTCCCAGCTCGGCCGGTGCGAAGAGATAGCCGAGCATCAGGACGTCGGCCTGTTTGGATGCCTTGTAGCGGTTGACGGTGTCGCCCTCCGCCTCCAGGATCCGGTCCAGCCGCCGGATGTCGCCGTACCGGCTCCGGTAACCGTGCCAGTCGAGTTCGGACAGCTCGCCGTAGCCCTCGAACTGGCTGATGACGTCGTCGTGGAAGGGCACGTGCAGCGTGTGCGACACGTCCTCCCAGAGTTCGAGTTCGCCGGCGGTCAGGCCGGTGCGCTCGGCGAGTTCGCGGCGGCGGGGCTCGGGCAGGGTGTCCAGCAGTTCCAGGGTGCGCGCGAGCACCCAGGTCGCCGTGACGTTGGTGTAGGCGTTGTCGTCCAGGCCGGGCCCGTCGGCGTCCGGGTACGCCTCGTGGTACTCGTCGGGGCCGACGACACCCCTGATGCGGTAGCGCCCCAGGGCGTCGTCGTGGACGGCCTTGTCACCCCAGAAGCGGGCGATCTGCAACAGCATCTCGGCGCCTTTGGTGTGCCGGAACTCCATGTCGCCGCTCGCCTCGCAGTACTGCCACACGTTGTAGGCGATCGCCGATCCCACATGGTGCTGGAGATGGGAGTGGTCGGGCAGCCAGCGTCCCGAGCGCGGGTTGAGGTGCAACTGCTGGGTCTCCTCGCGTCCGTCGCTGCCGCTCTGCCACGGGTACATCGCGCCACGGCGGCCGGCGGCCGCGGCGGCGGTACGGGCCTGTTCGAGGCGGCGGTGGCGGTAGCGGAGCAGCGCGCGCGAGACCTCCGGGAAGTGCAGGTTGAGGTAGGGCAGCACGAACAGCTCGTCCCAGAAGACATGGCCGCGGTATGCCTCGCCGTGCAGTCCCCGGGCGGGCACGCCGACATCGAGGTCGGCGGTGTGCGGGGAGAGGGTCTGCAGGACGTGGAAGAGGTGCAGGCGCAGGATGCGGCCCGACTCGCCGGGTACGTCGAGTTCGGCCCGGCGCCAGAGCTGGTTCCAGGCCGCGCGGTGCCACGTGGCGAGCGCGTCGAAGTCGGGGGAGCGGCCGACCCGGTCGACGGCGGCGTGCAGCGGGTCGCTGATCGCCGGGTCGCGGGACGTGTGCAGGGCGACGGTCTTGTCGACGGTGACGGTGCGGCCGGCCTCCAGGTCGATCGTCAACTGCTGGATGACATGCGGAAGTTCATGCCGCACCACGATCGGTGTGTCCGCGCTGAGGCGGGCCGCGAGGCCGATCCGGACGTCGGAGGTGCGGGTGCGGCAGCGCAGCCAGACCGTGTCCGGGGCGGAGGTGCCGGTGTGGATGTGGGTCAGATGGCGGCCGTCGAGGTCCCGGTAGCGCGCCACGCCGGAGTTGGTGACCCCGCCGTCCAGGGCGGCCTCCACCTCCAGCGGGCCGGAGAACCCATCGACCGTGAACTCGGTACGGAGGGCGGCCACATGTGGGTCGGCCATATGCACCATCCGAAGCTGACGTACCATCAACACACGGTCGCCGCCGAGGTCGTAGCGTGTACGGCGCTCCAGCAGCCCTTCGGCCAGGTGCAGCATCTGCCGGTGTTCGAGGACGTCGGCGGTGTCGGGGTCGATCCAGGGCCCCTCGGGGATGCGGAAGCGCAGGGGCAGCCAGTTCGGGACGTTGACCATGTCCTCGTTCTCCACCTGGCGGCCCGAGACGTCCGAGGTGAGCCGGTTGTAGATGCCGGCCACATAGGTCCCCGGGTAGTGGACGTCGTCGGCGGTGCACTCGGGGAGCGCGCCCCGGGTGGCGAAGTAGCCGTTGCCGAGCACGCACAGGGACTCGCGCAGACGCTCGTCGGCGGGTGTGTAGCCGGCGTACTCCCAGCTCCAGCCGTCCACTTCGGTTTCCGTGCCCGGATCCATCGCCTCGGCCTGCCTGCCCGGCTCGGTCACTTCGCCTCCCCTCCCGCACAGAGTTCTCCGAGATCGCGTACGACGATGTCGGCGCCGTGCCGCAGCAGCCGCGCCCCCGTGTCCGCCCCGGCGGCCCGGTCCACGCCGACCACCAGGGCGAATCCGCCGCGCCGGCCGGCCTCCACGCCCGCCAGGGCGTCCTCGACGACGGCGGCCCGGTCGGCGGTCACTCCGAGCCGGCGCACCGCCTCCAGGAACAGGTCGGGCTGCGGCTTGCCCGCGAGGCCCAGCCGGGCCGCCTCATCGCCGTCCACCAGGGTGTCGAACAGTTCGAGCACACCCGCCCGGCTCAGCAGCTCACCCGCGTGCCGGGACGCGGAGGCGGCGGCTCGGGGCACGCCCGCCGCGCGCAGTGCCCGCACCAGCCGTACGGTGCCCGGGTAGGCGTCGACGCCCTGATCGCGCAGCCGCGCGGTGAAGAGGCGCTCCTTGGCCTCGGCGACGGTCCGGACGGTCTCCTGCGAGGTGTCGATGCCGCGCGCGGCGAGGAAGGCGGCGGCTCCGTCGAGGCGGGACCTGCCGTCCACGTGGCGCAGGTAGTCGTCCCGCACGTCGAAGGGGTGTCGCTGGTCGGGGTCGGCGGGCGGATGGGCGCGCAGGTAGTCGTCGAAGGCGGCCTTCCATGCCGCGGCATGCACCTTCGCGGAGTCGGTGATCACGCCGTCGGTGTCGAAGACGACCGCACGCACGTCCCGCAGGGCGGGCGCGAGCAGGCTCACGGAAGGGTCGGGGGTGACCCGGGATCCGCCCGCACCGGAGGGCCGCCGCACGGTCACGACCGCTGGGGCGGGACGGGACGCGGTCGGCGCACGGGGCGCCGTCGCGCGGCTACGGCGTCCGGGGGACGCCCGGCCGGCTCAGGACCATGGAATGCAAGGCGCACGGCCTCCCCACCTCCGCTCGACGGTTCACCCGCGCCCGGCGGGCTCCGGTCATGGGTACCCGTCCCGCCCATGTTGTCACCTCTGCGCCCTCATGAAGGGACGAACGGGGCCTGGCGCAGCCGCCGCCGGCATGGTGTGCTGGAGGTGACGGGAAGGACCCGGACAGGCGCGGGGAAGCGGTTCACGGCCGCGCACCGCGCAATCAGGATCCGCGAGAAGTGGATGGGGCCCTTCCCGCCCCCGTGTGCCGTGTCAGTCGCCCCGGTACAGGGCCGTCAGCAGCTCGATCGCCGCCTGTGCGGCGGGATGCGGGTCGTCGCGCCACCAGGCGAGCCGTACGGCGATGGGTTCGGCGTCCCGGACCGGCCGGTAGACCACACCGGGGCGCGGGTACTGGTGGGCGGTCGCCTCGGCGGTCATGCCGAGGCAGCGGCCGGTGGAGATCACCGTGAGCCAGTCGTCGACGTCGTGCGTCTCCTCGATCGCCGGACGCGAGTCGGGCGGCCAGAGGTCGGTGGTCGTGGTGCCGGTACGGCGGTCGACGACGAGGGTGCGCCCGCTGAGGTCGGCCAGCCGGACCGAGCGGCGCCTGGCCAGGGGGTCGTCGGCGGCCACCGCGCACAGTCGCCGCTCCAGTCCCACGATGGCGGAGTCGAACCGCCGGTCGTCCACCGGCTTGCGCACGACCGACAGGTCGCAGGCACCCTCGGCGAGTCCCGCGGTGGAGGAGTTGGCGCGTACGAGCTGCAGGTCGGTCCCCGGGTGGGCGGCGGCCCAGCGGCGCTGGAAGGCCGGGGTGTGCCTGCCGAGCGCCGCCCAGGCGTAGCCCATGCGCAGGCGGGCGTGCCCGGAGGTCGCCTCCCGGACCAGGCCGTCCACCTCGCCGAGCACTCGGCGGGCGTGCGCCAGGACGCGCAGACCGGTCCCGGTCGGGGTCACCTCGCGGGAGGTGCGCCGCAGCAGCCGGACGCCCAGAGCACGTTCGAGGGAGGCCAGCGAGCGGGAGACGGCGGCCTGGGAGACGCCGAGGGCAATCGCGGCGTCGGTGAAGGTGCCCTCGTCGACGATCGCGACGAGACAGCGCAGCTGCTTCAGCTCGACATCCATGACTCAAGCGTATAGATGGTCGGGGGAACGCATTTTGCGCAAGGATGGGGCGGTCCCACGATCGGCGTATGCGCACCCGCCCCGCTCCCGCCGCGCCGACGCGCGCGATGCCGTCGGCCATCTCCGCACCGGCCATCTCCGCACCGGCCGCCTCCGAACCGGGCGGCGGCCGTCTGGCCGGTGTGGCCACGATGGTCGGCAGTGGTCTGTCCAACCAGACCGGCGCCGCGATCGGCTCCCTCGCCTTTCCCGTGCTCGGCCCGGTCGGTGTCGTCGCCGTGCGCCAGTACGTGGCCGCCCTGGTCCTGGTCGCCGTCGGCAGACCGCGGCTGCGGTCGTTCACCTGGGCCCAGTGGTGGCCGGTGCTGCTGCTGGCCCTGGTGTTCGGCACCATGAACCTCTCGCTGTACTCGGCGATCGAGCGCGTCGGCCTCGGCCTGGCCGTCACCCTTGAGTTCCTCGGCCCGCTCACCATCGCGCTGGCGTCCTCGCGGCGCCGTGTGGACGTGGGCTGCGCGGTGATCGCCGCGGCCTCAGTCGTCACGCTGATGCGCCCGCGGCCCTCGACCGACTACCTCGGCATGGCCCTGGGCCTGCTGGCGGCCGCCTGCTGGGCGTCGTACATCCTGCTCAACCGCACCGTCGGCCGACGTGTGGCCGGGGCGCAGGGCGCGGCGGCCGCGGCCGGTGTCTCGGCCGTGATGTTCCTGCCGATCGGCATCGCCGTGGCCGTCCGGCATCCGCCCACGGTCGCCGCCGTCGCCTGCGCGGTCGCTGCCGGGGTCCTGTCCTCGGCCGTGCCGTATCTCGCGGACCTGTTCGCCCTGCGGCACGTCCCGCCCCGGGCGTTCGCCCTGTTCATGAGCGTCAACCCGGTCCTCGCGGCCCTGGTCGGCTGGATCGGCCTCGGCCAGGGCCTGGGCGCACCGGAGTGGGCGGCCATCGGGGCCGTCGTCGCCGCCAACGCGCTGAGCATGGCGACGTCCCGGAGTTGAGCCCCCTCCGCGGCGCGGTCGGCCGCGGAGCACGTACCGTGCACCAGATCACGGGCCATGCCCTCCCGCATGCCGCAAGCGGGCGGGCGTGCACGTGACCTTCGTTGCCGTAAGCGCGATACTTCGGACAGCAGGGCTCCGGCGACGACATCCACCACGACCACCGACACCTGACGTCCCGCCGCCACGGCGGCCGTCGATCCGGCACCCGCCCGCCGGGACCCTCCCCGACCGCTCGGGACCGCCCACCTCGACAACCGGCTCCACCCGTTCCGACCTCGGCGGACGCAGGTCGGAGGGACCGCCGTTCACATCACCAGGAGGCACCCATGAAGATGCTGATCAACGTCGCGGAGAACGTGGTCGCGGACGCGCTGCGCGGGATGGCCGCCGCTCATCCCGAGCTGGTCGTCGATGTGGACAACCGGGTGATCGTACGGCGGGACGCCCCCGTGGAGGGCAAGGTCGCGCTCATCTCCGGCGGCGGGTCGGGGCACGAGCCGCTGCACGGCGGATTCGTGGGTCGGGGCATGCTGTCGGCGGCCTGTCCGGGCGAGGTGTTCACCTCCCCGGTGCCCGACCAGATGGCGCGGGCGGCGGCCGCCGTGGACAGCGGGGCCGGCGTGCTGTTCATCGTCAAGAACTACACGGGCGACGTCCTCAACTTCGACATGGCCGCCGAGCTCGCCGAGGACGAGGGCATCCAGGTCGCGAAGGTGCTCGTCAACGACGACGTGGCCGTGACCGACAGCCTCTACACCGCCGGGCGGCGCGGCACGGGTGCGACGCTGTTCGTGGAGAAGATCGCGGGCGCGGCGGCGGACGAGGGGCAGCCGCTGGAGCGGGTGGAGGCGATCGGCCGCCAGGTCAACGAGAACTCCCGCAGCTTCGGTGTCGCCCTCAGCGCCTGCACCACGCCCGCCAAGGGCAGCCCCACCTTCGATCTGCCGCCGGGCGAGCTGGAGTTGGGCATCGGCATTCACGGCGAACCCGGCCGGGAGCGGCGGGCGATGATGACGTCGCACGAGATCGCCGACTTCGCGGTGGGCGCCGTCCTGGACGACATGACCCCGCGCAATCCCGTCCTCGTGCTCGTCAACGGCATGGGCGCGACACCGCTGTTGGAGCTGTACGGCTTCAACGCCGAGGTCCAGCGGGTGCTCGCCGAGCGCGGAGTCGCCATCGCCCGCACCCTGGTCGGCAACTACGTCACCTCGCTCGACATGGCCGGTGCCTCGGTCACGCTGTGCCAGGTCGACGAGGAGCTGCTGCGGCTGTGGGACGCGCCGGTGAGCACACCCGGGCTGCGGTGGGGCATGTGATCCGGAGTCGGACGATCCGAGGCCGGACGATCCGGGACCGGACGATCACAACACACCTGTCACGCAAGGAGATCCAGTGCTCGACGCCGCGTTCTTCCGCCGTTGGATGACGGCCACAGCCGCCTCCGTCGACCGTGAGGCGGAACGGCTCACCGCTCTCGACTCACCCATCGGGGACGCCGACCACGGCAGCAACCTCCAGCGCGGTTTCACCGCCGTGACGGCCGCGGTGACGAAGGAGGACCCGCAGACACCGGGCGCGGTCCTGACCCTCGCCGGCCGACAGCTCATCTCGACCGTCGGCGGGGCGTCGGGGCCGCTGTACGGGACCCTGCTGCGCCGGACCGGCAAGGCGCTCGGGGACGTCGGCGAGGTGAGCGAGACCCAGTTCGCCGAGGCGCTGCGGGCGGGCGTGGACGCCGTCATGACGCTCGGTGGCGCGGCCCCCGGCGACAAGACCATGATCGACGCTCTGGTGCCGGCGGTGGACGCGCTCGGCGACGGTTTCGTCGCGGCGCGGGCCGCGGCCGAGGAGGGCGCCCTGGCGACGACGCCGTTGCAGGCCCGCAAGGGACGGGCGAGTTATCTCGGGGAGCGCAGCATCGGTCATCAGGATCCCGGGGCCACGTCCTCGGCGCTGCTGATCGCGGGCCTCGCGGAGGCCGTCGATGAGTGACGCCAAGGACGAGCAGTTGGTGGGCATCGTGCTGGTCTCGCACAGCGCGCAGGTGGCCGCGTCGGTGGCCGAGCTGGCGCAGGGGCTCGCGGGCGGCGGCACGGCGGTGCCGGTGGCCCCGGCGGGCGGCACCGAGGGCGGCGAGCTCGGCACCAGCGCCGAACTCATCGCCGCGGCGGCGGCCTCCGTGGACCGCGGCGCCGGGGTCGCGGTCCTCACCGACCTGGGCAGTGCGGTCCTCACGGTGAAGGCGCTGCTCGCCGAGGGCGACGAACTCCCGGACAACACCCACCTGGTGGACGCCCCGTTCGTCGAGGGCGCGGTGGCCGCGGTCGTCACCGCGTCCACCGGGGCCGACCTGGCGGCGGTGGAGGCGGCGGCCGCGGAGGCGTACACGTACCGGAAGGTGTGAGGCGGGCCGCGCAGTACGAGGGCGGGACGCAGGGCGGTCAGCGGCCGGCGCCGCTCCGAGCTCCTCCCCCCGTACCGCACCTTCCGCCGCAACACTCGGCGCCGACCGCAGAGTTGCCGTCAGTTCGGCCTCTGCGGTCGCGCGGTCGGGGCCGGTGTCCGCGGTGTGCCGCGCATGTGCTCCACGGTCGCGCGCAGGGCCGTCTCACTCACTCGGCGCCGACGAACTTCTTCGCCAGCCGCTGCCCGGCCGCGGCGGCGGCCGGGGCGTCCTCGATCGGTGTCACCCGCGAGTTCTTGAAGACGATGTAGGTGACGCCGGAGGCCGTGCCGCCGCGTCGGGGGTCGGGCGGGATGCCCAGGGCCTTGGCGGTGGCGTACGAAGCCTCGCCGATGATGTCGCGCGGGCCGACGTCGCCGACGACCGCGTACTGCACCCGGCCCCCGTACACGACGGCCGCGACCGAGCCGCCGCGGATGCCATGGGCGCGGTAGTCCCAGATGCCGCTGGGCGTGGGCACGACAATGTACGGCAGGTGCTCGGCGCTCAGATAGCGGCCGTCGGACTGCCGGAAGGCCGTGGAGCCGGAGAAGTACGGGTCGGTGGCGCTGTTGCAGTGGCCGGTGGACTGCCCGTCGCAGTCGATGTCCATGTCGGCCTTCCAGAACACGGCGTCGCTGCGCCCGCACACCGGGATCGTCGCGGCCGAACCGCTGTCGCTGCGATAGCGCCCTTGGGAGACCGCCGTGCAGTCGCGCACCTTCGCCAGCAGGTCAGCGGCGCTGACGGCGGCTTCGATCTGGGTCTCCGGCCCGCCCAGGGGGTCGGGGGGATCGGGCGGTGGTGTCGTGGGGGCGAGCAGTGCGGCACTCGCCGCAGCCAGCGTCAACGACTGTATACGCACGATTCGGGACCCTCTCGCCGGGGACACTGACACGCGTCGGACTCCGCCGAACGCTCAGTCCAATGTGGTGGCGCCCGGATCATGCTGCCACCACAGGGGTCCGTACGGTGCACACCCCGACGACACGACGGCGAGTCCCCGGCGCTCCGCCAGAGGCCGGGAGCCCGGGCCCGCGATGGACCCCGGCCCCCCGGCCACCCGCGTCCGGCACCGGATCAGCGACGACAGCGGCCCGCGCCGGGACGGCATGAACTCACCATCCCTCAGGGAGAGTTCAGCCGCGAGGAGCTTCAGCATACGTAATCCTCCGGGCGGGACACCAACGACCGGTGGGTCACACGCGATCGCCGGGGTCACCGGCGCCCGCCCTCTTGATGTGATCGCGTCAGCCGCGTCATATTGGTCCGGACCATTGCCGCGAAGGCCGCCCCCGGGAGGCAGAGTCGTGCGACGCGTTCTCGTACTCGTATCCGCCGTGTGCGCGGCGCTCGCGCTGCTCTCCTCGTGTGCCTGGAGCGGGGCCGACGGGGAGGACGGCGGACGGCTGCCCGGGGCGCCCACGGGTGTCACGGCCGCCGCGGGCAGCGCGACCAGCGTGCACGTCATGTGGAACGCGGTCCCGGCGGAACGCGGCATCAAGGTCTACGAGGTGTACCGGGGCCCCACCAAGGCCAAGGAAGTGCCGGGTGCCGAGCACATGGTGGATGTCACCATGCTGAAGCCGTCCACCAGTTACGTGTTCACTGTGCGGGCCCGTGACGAGGACGGACGTCTCGGGCCGCCGAGCAAGGCGGTCCGCGCGACCACCCCCAAGGCCGTGGCCGCCGACCGCTCGGCCCCGACCCGCCCGGGGAAGGCCGACGGACGTGCGGTCGGCAGTCGGGCGGTCCAGCTGTCGTGGTCACCGGCCACGGACGACCGGGACGTGGTGTCGTACGACATCCATCAGGGCGGGGCGAAGATCCACAGTGTGGGCGGGAACCAGACGGCGACCGTCGTCACCGGGCTCAGGCCCGGCACCCGCTACTCGTTCACCGTCCGTGCCCGGGACGCCGCCGACAACCTCTCGCCGCCGACGGCGGCCGTTCGCCTCACCACACCGGGCACCGACGACGGGCGTGGCACCGCGCCCACCGGGTTCGAGGCGAAGACGACCCATCGTTCCGACGGGGCGTACTACCTCGAACTGAACTGGGTGCCGCCGCGCACCGACGGCGTCGTCACGGAGTACCAGATCCAGCTCGACGGCCGTGCGGCGACCTCGCTGGTGTACGGCGGGAGCGCGCCGCGCGAGCGGGCCACGTACAGCTTCTACCTTGGCCCGGAGCGCGGCGTGAGCCACCGGGTGCGGCTCCGGGGCCGGCTGCCGGACGGCACCTGGGGCGGCTTCTCGACGGAGCTGATGGTGACGACCGGGGCCGGGGGCTGACGGGACCCCCGAAGCGCGGGCCCGATGTCCCCCGGATGCAGCAGCCCATCACCTGTCCGGGCGACGCCCGCATGCGGCGGCGCCCCGGGCCGCGTTGGCTACCCCTGAGGCAGCACGGGCGTTCCCGACCCTCGGCGGCGCAACGGACGTACCGCCGACCGTGCCGCCGGAGGGCATTCACATGCGCAACTCATCGCTCTTCCTCCGCTCGGGCCTTACCGTGGCAGCCGCCTCCGCACTCTCCTTCCTCGTGGCCGCCGGCCCGGCCGAGGCCCAATCGGGCATCTCCGTGAGCACCACGGGATCCACGGTCTCCGTCACCACCCGCGCCTGCACGAACGTCAACGGCAGCTGGGGCACCGCCTCGCTCCTCAACAGCCGCCAGGCGAACTTCTCGCAGGGACGTCAGGTGTCCCTGTCGGGGACGACCGCGCTGCAGTCGGCGGCATGGTCGAACGTGAGCGCCGGCACCTACACCGTCATCGTCATCTGCTCGGACGGCACGACGGCGGGCACCCAGTCCGTCATCGTCTCGCCCAGCGTCAGGCCCACGATCTCGGCCACGGCCTCGCCGTCGCGCGGTGTGATGGGCGGCGTGGGCGGCGGCAGCCAGGACTACGGCACGCTGACACTGGTGGGCGGCGGGCTCCTGGTGGGCACGGGCGTCGCGGCCACGGCCTGGTACCTGCGCCGCAGGACGTCGAAGCCGTACCGCCTCTGACTCCGCGAGCGGGCGCCCGGCCGGGCGCCGGGTCCCGCGCGGCTCACGCCGTCCCGTGTCCCGGCAGTTCGGCGAACTCGTCCAGGGCATGCGTGAGCCACTGGATCCAGAAGGTCTCCAGATCGAGGCCCGCACGCAGCACCAGGTGTCGCAGCCGGTCCTGCGAGCTGTCCTTGCCGGGCGGGAAGTCGCGCTTGTCGATCTCCTCGTACTCGGCCAACTGCCGCTGGTGCAGGGCGAGATGGCGCCGCAGGTCGGCTTCGATCCCATCGGTCCCGACGACGGCCGCGGCGCGCATCCGCAGCAGCAGGGTGTCGCGGTGCGGCCGCGGATCCTGGGAGGCGGCCGTCCAGCGGGCCAGTTCGGCGCGGCCCGCGGGCAGGACTTCGTAGCTCTTCTTCTGCCCACGGGCCGGCTGCTGCGCCGGCAGGGTCCGGATGAACCCCTCGGCCTCCAGCTTTCCCAGCTCGCGATAGATCTGCTGGTGCGTCGCCGACCAGAAGTACCCGATCGACTTGTCGAACCGGCGGGTCAGCTCCAGCCCCGACGAAGGCTTTTCGAGCAGGGCGATGAGGATCGCGTGCGGGAGGGACATGGGGTCATCCTAGGGACGTGCGGCCGCCGCCTCGCGACCGCGCCCGTTCGTCTACAGGCTGGCCGCCAGCTCGGTGCCCTGCTTGATGGCCCGCTTGGCGTCCAGTTCGGCTGCCACGTCGGCACCGCCGATGAGGTGCGCGCTGTGTCCGGCGGCGACCAGTTCCTCGTACAGATCGCGGCGCGGCTCCTGGCCGGTGCACAGCACGATCGTGTCGACGGGGAGGACCGTGCTGTCCTCGCCGGCGGTGACATGCAGTCCGGCGTCGTCGATGCGGTCGTAGCGCACGCCCGGGATCATGGTGACGCCGCGGTGCTTGAGCTCGGTGCGGTGGATCCAGCCGGTGGTCTTGCCGAGGCCCGCGCCGACCTTGGTGGTCTTGCGCTGGAGCAGGTAGACGGTGCGCGGCGGCGCGGGGCGCTCGGGAGCGGCGAGGCCGCCGGGTCCCGTGTAGTCCATGTCGACGCCCCAGTGCCGGAAGTACGTCGCGGGGTCCTCGCTCGCCTTGTCGCCGCCGTCGGTGAGGAACTCGGCGACGTCGAAGCCGATGCCGCCGGCGCCGAGGACGGCGACGCGCCGGCCGACGGGGGCGCCGTCGCGCAGGACGTCGAGGTAGCCCACCACGCTGGGGTGGTCGATGCCGGGGATGTCCGGGGTGCGCGGCGTGACGCCGGTGGCGACGACCACCTCGTCGTAGGCGGCGAGGTCACCGGCCGACACCCAGGTGTTGAGCCGTACGGCCACGCCCTGCCAGTCGAGTTGGTGGCGGAAGTAGCGCAGGGTCTCGTCGAACTCCTGCTTGCCGGGGACCTTGCGGGCGACGTTCAGCTGGCCGCCGATCTCACCGGCGGCGTCGAACAGCGTGACGTCGTGGCCGCGTTCGGCTGCGCTGACGGCACAGGCCATTCCGGCGGGCCCGGCGCCCACGACCGCGACGCGCTTGCGCAGCCGGGTCGGCGAGAGCGTCAGCTCGGTCTCGTGGCAGGCGCGCGGGTTGACCAGACAGGAGGTGATCCTGCCGCTGAAGGTGTGGTCGAGGCAGGCCTGGTTGCAGCCGATGCAGGTGTTGATGGCCTCGGGGCGGCCGGCGGCGGCCTTGGCGACGAAGTCGGCGTCGGCGAGCATCGGACGGGCCATCGACACCATGTCCGCGCAGCCGTCGGCCAGCAACTCCTCGGCCAGTTCGGGGGTGTTGATGCGGTTGGTGGTGACGAGCGGGACGGACACCTCGCCCATCAGGCGCTTGGTGACCCAGGTGTAGGCGCCGCGGGGGACGGAGGTGGCGATGGTCGGGATGCGCGCCTCGTGCCAGCCGATGCCGGTGTTGATGATCGTCGCACCGGCGGCCTCGACGGCCTTGGCGAGCGTGATCACCTCGTCCAGCGTGGAGCCGCCCGGGACCAGGTCCAGCATGGACAGCCGGTAGACGATGATGAAGTCCTCGCCGACGGCCTCGCGGACCCGCCGTACGATCTCGACCGGGAAACGCATGCGGTTCTCGTACGAGCCGCCCCAGCCGTCGGTGCGGTGGTTGGTCCGGGTCGCGATGAACTCGTTGATGAGGTAGCCCTCGGAGCCCATGATCTCCACGCCGTCGTAGCCGGCCTGCCGGGCGAGGCGGGCGGCGCGGGCGTAGTCGTCGATGGTCCGCTCGATGTCGGTGTCGCTGAGCTCGCGCGGCGGGAAGGGGCTGATCGGCGCCTGGAGCGGGCTCGGGGCGACGAGGTCCTGGTGGTAGGCGTAGCGGCCGAAGTGCAGGATCTGCATCGCGATCCGGCCGCCCTCGCGGTGCACGGCCTCGGTGACGACCTTGTGCTGCTCGGCCTCCGCGTCGGTGGTGAGCCTGGCGCCGCCCTCGTAGGGCCGGCCCTCGTCGTTGGGGGCGATGCCGCCGGTGACGATGAGGCCCACTCCCCCGCGGGCACGCTCCGCGTAGAAGGCGGCCATGCGCTCGAAGCCGCGCTCGGCCTCCTCCAGGCCGACGTGCATGGAGCCCATGAGGACGCGGTTGGGCAGCGTGGTGAAGCCCAGGTCCAGCGGGCTCAGCAGGTGCGGGTAACGGCTCATCGGGGCCCCTCCGTGCGCGGTGTCGTGCCTGACGTAGTTGTAGAGGACGGGGAAGCCTTTATGCAACTAGTTGCACAACCGGGATGGGGTGACACGGGCCACTCACGGGTGTGCCGAGTGGGCGGCTGCGGATTGCGGGTGGTTGCTCGCACAGTTCCCCGCGCCCCTTGAGGTACGTCCGCTTCACGTCCCTGAGGGGCGCGGGGAACTGCGCGACCAGCCCCCACGCCCCCGCAGCCGCGACGCATCCCCTTCAGGCACAGTGACCCCATGACCTCGCACGCCGACACGATCGCCCTCGCCCAGCGCCTCGTCCGCTGCCCCAGCCGCGCCGGGATCGACGACTACGGCCCCGTCCTCGGCGTCCTGGAGGACTGGCTCGCCGGGCGCGAGCTGCCGTATCGACGCCTGCGCGGCGACGACGGCGTCGTCGGCCTGCTGATCGAGGTCGCGGGCGGTCGGCCCGGCCCCTGGTGGGCGCTGGACGCCTGCGTCGACACCGCGCCGTACGGGGACGAGAGCGCCTGGACGTTCCCGCCGGACTGCGGTGACGTCGTCGACGGCTGGCTGCGCGGCAGGGGCGCCGCGGACTCCAAGCTCGCCGCCGCGATGTTCTGCGCCGTCGCGGCCGAGCTGCACGACCGGGCCGCCGACCTGCGCGGCGGGCTCGCGGTGCTGCTCGACGTGGACGAGCACACGGGCGGCTTCGGCGGCGCCCGCGCCTATCTGGCCGACCCGGAGGCGGTCCGGCCGGCCGGAGTGATGATCGGCTACCCGGGGCTCGACGAGGTCGTCGTGGGCGGGCGCGGGCTCTGGCGGGCCACGATCGCGGTGCATGCCGCCTCGGGCCACTCGGGGTCCCGCAGCACCGCACCGGGTGCCGTCTCCCGCGCGGCGCGTCTCGTACGGCTCCTGGAGGAGACGGAGCTGCCCGGCGCCGACGGCGACTTCCCGCTGCCGCCGAAGCTGACGGTGACCTTCTGCCACGGCGGCCAGGGCTTCTCGGTGGTGCCCGACCTGTGTGAGCTGGGTGTCGACATCCGCACGACGCCCGGCTTCGACGCCCGTGCCGCGGAACGCCTGGTCCGCGAGGCGATGGGCGAGCTGGACGCGCGGGTGCCCGCCCCGGGGCCGACCGTGATCACGCCGGTGGCGTCCTGGCCGCCGTACGGGCTGGCCGCCGAGGAGCAGCCCGCGGCGGCGCTCCTGGACGCCGCCGCGCGGGAAGGGCTGCCGGTTCGGCCCAAGACCGCCGGCCCGTCGAACATCGGCAACCTGCTCGCGGGCGAGGGCGTCCCGGCGACGGCAGGCTTCGGGGTGCGGTACGCCGGGCTGCACGGCGTGGACGAGCGGGCCTGTCTTCAGGACCTGCCCGCCGTCCACGCCGTCTACCGGCACGCCGTGCTCGGCCTGCTGGGCCCGTCATGACCGAGCTCGCCCTTGCCGGACTCGGTCAGGACAGGCCGGGGCGGCTCTCCAGCACCACGTGCAGCTCCCGCTCCTGGTCGCCCGAGGCGGAGGCCAGGTCGTGCACCGCGAACAGGGAGTCCAGCGTCGTACGGAGCCGTTCGATGGCCCAGTAGCCCCCCTGCGCGTCGGCCTCGACGGAGGACGAGAGGCGGGCCGGTGCCGGGCACTCCTGCGCGTCGGTCACCTCGAACGTGCCGAGCCACACCATCGGGCGCGTCTCGTGGAGCTGCTGCGGTACGTCCTCGGGACCCCGGTCGGACTCGAAGCACGTGCACAGCGCGTCGAACACGATCCGGGCGTCTTCCTTACTGCATCCGCTGATCTCGACGGAGACGGGCTCCTCGTGCAGTCGTTCACGTTCCATCGTGATCGCTCCTCTCGTGGCCGCGTCGCGGTGCCACGGGTAGCCGCGGAACCGGACCCCAACCCAAGAAAAGCACCACCCACGCCGGAGCACTACCGGCGGAGCCGCCGGTCCGGGTCCGTCGGAAGCGCCAGGCGCCGGTCACCGGCGGCGCCGTCGTCGCGTCCGTGTCAGCCGCGCGTGAACTTGTACGTCTTGCTGTCGGTCAGCACGCAGAAGCCCGGCGAGACGACGATCACACGCAGGGTGCCGGTACGGCGGTCGTAGTCGATGCCCTCCGTCTCGAAGTCGCCCGAGCAGGAGCTGCGCAGCGGGAGCTGGCGCAGGGCCGTGACATGGCCGGTCACGTCGGCGCTGCCCGGCTCGGCCGAGAGGTCGATCCGGAGCAGCGGCTTGGTCATGCCGAAGAGGGTGCCCGCCGGGTCGTCGGAGGAGCACAGCAACGTCCTCGCGTCGAGGAAGTCGCAGCCCTGTACGTCGCGTACGGCGTGGTCGAGCCGGATGCTGGAGGTCCAGGGGAGGTTCGCCGAGGGCGAGGTGCTCGGGTTGACGCCGGGAGTGGGGTGGACCAGCAGGCGGGTCATGGTGCCCCACTCGCCCGAGACCATCCACTGGCCGGCGGGCGCGACCGCGACGAAGGAGTTGTTCAGCGCCTCCCCGGAGCCCAGCGCGTGCACGTATTCCGACCAGGTCCCGTTCGGCGCCTGCACCCGGAACATCTTCGCGGTGCCCGAGTCCGCCTGGTACGGCTCGACATAGTAGCCGTTGTAGGAGGCGTCGGGGTCGCCCACGTGGTTCCAGCCGCGGCTGGAGACCGAGAGGGGGATGGTGCCGATGCCGGTGTAGCGGTTGGCGCTGTTCGCCGGGACCTCTATGGAGGCCAGACCCTGGCTCTCGGTCAGCGGGTCGGCACGGTCGGAGCCCACCTCCGTCCAGGTGTCGGCGGCCTGCGCGGGCACCGCGGAGGACAGCACGGCTGCGGAGGCCAGGGCGACGAGGCCGGCCAGAACTGCATGACAACGTTGCCGGGCACACAGGGCCATGGGACGACTCCTCGGGGGGTGGGGGCGTGTCGGCGACAGTCTGGCGGCGCGATGTGGTCATGTACAGACCAAACAAGAGAACGCCCGCTGTCTGATGGGCCACAGTCGCGTGCTCCGGCGCCGCCTTCGGGGGACGGCCACCGCCGTGTTGAGGGATGGTGGAGGTGAGCGACCGAGGGGGCCCGGAGACGGTTGAACACGGTAGAACAAGGGGAGTCGGCACCGGGGAACGGCGTGCCGCGACGATGGGCGAAGGCGGTGCGTGGGATGTCTCCAGCCGAACCTCCCGGCGCCGAGGGCGACGAGCCGGTGCGCGGGCCGGTGGGTCCGAGCGGGCTGCTGGACGTGCTCGGCGTGGCATCGGTCGTGCTGGACGTCGAGGGGCGCATCGTGCTGTGGAGCCCCCAGGCCGAGGAGTTGTTCGGTTATTCGGCGCAGGAGGCGCTGGGCGAGTACGCCGCCCGGATCATGGTCCACGAACAGCACCTGGGCCTGGTCGTCAAGCTGTTCGCCGACGTCATGGAGACCGGTGAGGGCTGGGCCGGGGCGTTCCCCATCCGGCGCAAGGACGGCGGCACGCGCCTGGTGGAGTTCCGCAACATGCGGCTGCTGGACGACCAGGGCGACATCTACGCGCTGGGCCTGTGCGCCGACCAGACGACGGTCCGCCGGGTGGAGCGGGACGTGGCGCTGTCGACGCGTACCATCGCGCAGGCCCCGATCGGTCTGGCCGTCCTCGACACCGACCTTCGCTACGTCTCGGTCAACGCGGCGCTGGCCCGGCTCAACGGCATCCCCGCCGAGGACCACATCGGCCACACACCGCGCGAACTGCTGCCCGGCATCGACGCCGACGGCATCGAGGCGGCCCTGCGCACGGTCCTGGGCACCGGTGAGCCGCTCGTCGACCAGCGCATCGTGGGCCGTACGCCCGCCGATCCGGACCGGGAGCACTTCTGGTCCGTCTCGCTGTACCGCCTGGAGGACACGGCGGGCACGGTGCTCGGCGTGGCCGGGATGGCCGTCGACATCACCGAGCAGCACCAGGCCGCGCTGGAGGCCGCGACGGCACGGCGGCGCCTGGATCTCATCGCCGACGCCTCCGCGCGCATCGGCACCACCCTGGAACTGGACCGCACGGCGCGCGAGCTGGCCGAGGTCGCCGTGCCGGAGCTCGCCGACATCGCGGCCGTCGACCTCCTGGAAGCGGTGGTCGACAGCAGGCGCAGGAGCCTCGGCCCGGCCGAGGCGGCGGTGATCCGCGCCCTGGCCGTCCAGGCCGAGGGCCCCACGGAGGCTCTCGACGCCGCCGATCCGCCGGGTGAGGTCGCCCACTACGGCCCGGACCGCCTCGTCACCGAGTGCGTGCGCACCGGCAGCCCGGTGCTGGTCGCCCGCGTCCGGGAGGAGGACCTGCCGCGCATCGCCCGCTCCCCCGAAGCCGCCGGGCAGCTGGGCCGCGCGGGAGTGCACTCCTATCTCGCGGTGCCGCTCATCGCGCGGGGCGAGGTGCTGGGCGCCCTCGATCTCAAGCGCACCAGCAATCCGCTGCCGTTCAGCGACGACGACCTGCTGCTCGCCCGGGAGCTGGCGGCCCGCGCGGCGGTGCAGATCGACAACGCCCGCTGGTACCAGAACGCCCGCGACACCGCCCTGACCCTCCAGCGCAGCCTGCTGCCCAGCCACCCCGCGGTGACGGGCGGTCTGGAGGTGGCCTCCCGCTACCAGCCGGCGGGCGCGGGCGCCGAGGTCGGCGGGGACTGGTTCGACGTGATACCGCTGGACGGCGGCAAGACGGCGCTCGTCGTCGGTGATGTGATGGGCAGCGGCATCGACGCCGCCACGACCATGGGCCGACTGCGTACCGCGACGAACACCCTGGCGTCCCTGGACCTCGAACCGACACGGCTCCTGGAGCACCTCGACAAGATCACGCAGGACCTCGACCACTCCATAGCCACCTGCGTCTACGCCGTGCACGACCCGAAGCTGCGGCAGGTCCGGATCGCCAACGCCGGACATCTGCCGCCCGCTCGGGTGCGCCACGGTCATGCCCCGGAGTTCCTCGAACTGCCCACGGGGGCGCCGCTGGGCGTCGGCGGCGTCGCCTTCTCGACGACGGCCGTGGACCTCGAACCCGGCGACCAGCTGGTCTTCTACACCGACGGGCTCGTCGAGACCCGTCAGCATCCGCTCGACGAGCGCCTCGACGCCCTGCTGGAGCTCCTCGACGAACCCGACCGCCCGCTGGAGGAGTGCTGCGACCTCCTCCTGCGCACCCTGCACCGGCCCGACAACTCCGACGACGTGGCACTGCTCATCGCACGTGTGCTGCCCACGAGTTGAGCGGCGCCCGCCTCCGGGCATCCGCCTGACGCGCCGGGTTCGGGGCCGTACGGCCGTCTCCGGCGGCACGGCCCCGAACCGGGATCAGATCCCGCCCGAGCCGTCAGGCGGACTCTTGCAGTCTGTGCAGTGACGCGACGAGCTGGTCCACCTCCCCGTAGGTGTTGTAGAGCGCGAGCGAGGCCCGTGCCGCCGACTCGAGTCCGTAGTGGGCGAGGGCCGGTTGGGCACAGTGGTGACCGGCGCGGACGGCGATCCCGTCACGGTCGAGCCAGTCCGCGACGGCGGCCGGGTCCTGTCCCGCGAGCGTGAAGGTGAGCACCCCGATCCGGTCGGGCGCCGAGCCGATCAGCTCCAGCCCGCGAACGGTGGCGAGGGCCTGGTGCGCGTACGCCGTCAGGTCCCCCTCGTAGACCGCGACCGCCTCACGGTCGAGGGCCGTCAGCCAGTTCAGGGCGGCGAGCAGTCCGACGACTCCCCCGATGTGTCCGGTGCCGGCCTCCATCCGGTGCGGCACGGGCGCGAAGGTGGTCTCGCCGAACGCGACGGATTCGATCATGTTGCCGCCGCCCTGCCAGGGGGCCATCCCCGCAAGGAGTTCCGGCTTCGCGTACAGGGCGCCGATACCGGTCGGCGCGAACAGCTTGTGGCCCGAGAACGCGTAGAAGTCCGCGTCCAGGTCCTGTACGTCGACGGGGAAATGGGCCACCGCCTGGGCACCGTCCACCAGCACCTTGGCGCCGTAGCGGTGGGCCAGTGCCGTCATCTCCCCGACCGGCGGGACGGTGCCGAGGACGTTCGACGCGTGACTGATCGCGACGAGTTGCGTCCGTGAGGACAGCAGGTCACGGTACGCGTCCTGGTCGATCTCCCCGTCCTTCGTGAGGGGGATCGGCACCAGCCGGGCGCCGGTCTGCCTGGCGACCATCTGCCAGGGCACGATGTCCGAGTGGTGTTCGAGGACCGGCACCAGGACGTCGTCCCCGGGCCCGAGGTTGGCCCGCCCCCAGCTCTGGGCGACGAGGTTGACGGCCTCCGTCGTGCCGCGCACGAAGACGATGTCCTGCGGGCCGGCAGCGCCGAGGAAGTCGGCGACGGCCGCCCTGCCCGCCTCATACGCCTCGGTGGCCTCCCGCGCCATGGTGTGGGCGCCGCGGTGGATGTTGGAGTTGGCGGCGCCGTAGTAGGCGGCGAGCGCCTCGATGACCTGACGCGGTTTCTGGGTCGTGGCCGCGTTGTCGAGCCAGACGAGCGGGCGGCCGTTGACCGTGCGGTGCAGGATCGGGAAGTCCTGCCGGACCAGCTCGGCGCTGAAACCGCCGGGTTCACGCACCCGCGACGACGGGTCGGCCGACCGCGCCGGCCACGCCGTGACGTCAGGAGTAGTCATGGTACTTGGACACCTCGACGTTCTGGAGCACGGCGACGGCGTCGTCCACCAGCACCGCGGTGTTGAAGTACGCCGTCATCAGGTACGACGTGATGCCCTTCCGGTCCATGCCCATGTTCCGCATGGACAGGCCGGGTTCGACCTCGTCCGGCACCCCCGCGGGGCGCAGCCCCACCACGCCCTGCTCCGCCTCGCCGGTCCGCATCAGCAGGATCTCGGTGGTCCCGGCGGCGTCGCCGGAGCCGTTCGGGCAGGGCACCTTGTCGGAGGGGAGCAGCGGCACGCCCCGCCAGGTCAGCAGGGGGCTGCCGAACCGGCTGTCCGTCACCGGGGGCACGCCCCGCCGGGTACATTCGCGCCCGAACGCGGCGATGGCCCGCGGGTGCGCCAGGAAGCAGGCGGGCTGCTTCCACACCTTCGCGAGCAGTTCGTCGAGGTCGTCGGGGGTGGGCGCGCCGGTGCGCGTCTGCACGCGCTGACCGGCCGGCACGTTGTGCAGGAGCCCGAACTCCGGGTGGTTGAGCATCAGGTTCTCCTGCCGCTCGCGCAGGGCCTGGACGGTCAGGTTGGCCTGTGTGCGCGTCTGGTCCATCGGCCCGTTGTAGAGGTCGGCGACGCGGGAGTGCACCATCATCCGGGTCTGCGCGAGCGTCATGTGGTACTCGCGCGGCGCGTCCTCGTAGTCGACGTATGTGCTCGGCACGTCGACCTCGCCCGCGTGGCCGCCGCTCAGGTCGATCGGCGCCTCGGCGCCGGGTGCGGGCATGTCGCCCGCCGCGTACGAGTCGACGGCCCCGCGCAGTGCGTCGTCGCGGTCCACGAGCCGATCGAGCGCCGAACGCTCGGCGCGCAGCGCGACGCCCGGGGTGACGGCTTTCACGGCGTACGGCATGGACGCGCCCTTGGTCCACGCCTCCAGGTCGAAGTACTGCCCGTCGCCGATGACCTGGATCAGTGCTTCGTCGCCGTAGCGGCCGGTGGTCCGCTTCTCGGCGCGGCCGCGGACGATCACCCACAGGTGCTCGGCGGTGTCGCCCTCCCGCACCAGCGCCTGACCGGGCTCGAAGCTCATCTCCGTGAAGGCGTCGGCGAGTTGGCCGAGGAACGCGTCGTCGGCCTCGCGGAGGTAGGGGATCTCGCGTAGGTCCCCCGGAATCACACGAGGGTTTCCCGCATCGGTGTGGGTGCTGATGCGGTCGTCGCCGAGGACGTAGGTGCGGCGCCGGTTGACGCGATAGACACCCGATTCCACATCGACCCACGGAAGGGCACGCAGCAGATAGCGCGGGGTCACTCCACGCATCTGTGGTGTGGTCTTCGTGGTGGTCGCGAGCTGCCGGGCGGCCTCGGGGCTGAGGCTGATGCGGTCGGTCGTCACAGGGGTCTCCTCTGGTCGATCGCTCCGGACTTGGCCTTCGTTCGAGCGACGCCGATCGTGCAGGCGACGACTGCCCCTCACAAGGTGCGCGGGGCGCCGCTCGACACGACGCGGGCCGAAAACCCGCGCCCCGGAGCAGAGCCGGCGCGCCCCGCCCGTCCGCCCGGCCCCATGGCGCCACCAGTGACGGACCCGCGGACCATGTTCAGAGGCACGGCGTGACCCAACAGCGCGATGCCCGGTCGATCGCCGTACAGAGGTCTTGATCTGGCCCCGTATGACGGCTTTTGACTTCCCAAAGCACCGCTTATGCGACCTCATTTCCGGGCGTGATTGGGTGAATCGGAAAATACTCGCGAATGACAGGGTGGGTGCCCATGCGGGTGCCCCTTTTCACAGGAACTGATTACTGGTTCCTTATGGCGCGCATCCCACAATCACAGCAAGGCACGGCATGGGGATGCCGGGTGCCGTGACCGAGGGGAGCGAGCGGTGACACACGATCCGGAACGGGAGCACCCGCGCGGGGCGGCACCGCGCGCACTGTGGCGGCGGAGGTCCGGCCGCGCCAGGGCCGTGACCGCGGCGGCCACGGTCGCCGCCCTGGCCCTCGGGGGTACGGTCGCCTACGCCGCGACCTCCCCGGGCTCCGGGGACGCCGCCTCGCCCTCGGCCTCCGGGCCCGCCTCGCCGTCACCCGGCACGCCCGGCGACCGGCACGGGCCCGGCATGCGGTTCGGCCTCGGCGGAGCCGGCGTGCACGGCGAGTCGACCGTGAAGGACCCCGACACCGACGAGTGGGTCGTACGGATCTGGCAGCGCGGCACCGTCGGGAAGGTCGACGGCGACCAGGTCACGGTGAAGAGCGAGGACGGCGCCGAGTGGACCTGGACCGTCGGCTCGGACACCACAGTGCGCCACGACGGTGACAAGGGCTCCGGCACCGGCGATCTCAAGAAGGGCGACGACATCTTCGTCGTCGGCACCAGGGCCGACGACGACACCAGGACGGCCGACCGTGTCCTCGCGGGGAACTGGGAGGAACGGAAGAAGGAGAAGGGCAAGGACGAAGGCAAGGACCGGGACCGGGGGCCGGGTGAGTGGCGCGGCAGGTTCCCCGGGCCCAGGCACTGGGACCGCCCCGGTTCCGGCCCCGCGGACGGCCCTTCGGACGCTCCTTCGCACAGCGACGCCACGACCTGAGCCGATCCCGCCGACCCGCCACGACCTGCGCCGGCCCGCCGCCCTCGGCCCCACCCGGTCCCTCAGTGGTCCCGGACACGGCCGATCACGACGTTCGCGTGCAGTTCCTCGGAGACGACCAGACGTGCCGACAGCCCGCTGCCGGTGAAGGCCACCAGGGCCGTCGGCGCCTGACGCTCACTGGTCTCGATCAGCAGGCAGCCGCCGGGCGCCAGCCACTGCTGCGCCCCGGCAGCCACCCTGCGCAACACGTCCAGACCGTCCGGGCCGCCGTCGAGGGCGACGCGGGGCTCGTGGTCGCGGGCCTCCGCGGGCAGGAGAGCGACCTCGCCGGTGGGCACGTACGGCACGTTCGCGGCGAGGATGCCGACCCGTCCGCGCAGGCTGTCGGGGAGTGCCTCGAACAGGTCGCCCGTGTGGACCCGCCCGCCGTCGGAGGCCACGTTGCGGCGGGCGCAGCGCACGGCCGCCGGGTCGATGTCGGCGGCGTGCAGCTCGACGGGGCCGGGTGAGCCGAGGGCGGCGGCCAGGGCCGCGCCGACCGCACCGGAGCCGCAGCACAGGTCCACCACCACGGACGCGTCGGGCGCGGCGGCGACCGCCTGCTCGACCAGGAACTCGGTACGGCGGCGGGGCACGAAGACCCCGGGTTCAACGGCTATGCGCAGCCCGCGGAACTCGGCCCAGCCGACGACGAGTTCGAGCGGCACGCCCGTGACGCGCCGGTCCACCATGGCGGCCAGCTCGTCCGGGGTGCGGGCGGCGGCCAGGATCAGCCGCGCCTCGTCCTCGGCGAAGACACAGCCGGCGGCACGGAGTGCGGCCACGACGGCGTCGTGCGGCAGCGGTGAGGGGGAAGGCGAGGGGGGAGACAGAGAAGGCATGGAAGCCGAGAGCCTTTCGGAAGCCGAAGGATGCTCTCGCGGCCGCCTACTGGCGGTGGTCCGCGCCGATACGAGGTGAGAGCACCCGACCTGACACAGCGGTAATGGGTCTCACCTCCCGGTTCTCCACAGGACCGGGACTGCCCCGGCCGGACGGCCACACTACCCCAACGATCACGACCGCCGGGCCCTTCCCGGCCCTCCGTGGGGCGGCCCGGCCGGAACGCGTACGGTTGTACGAAGCACGTACCGATCACGCTCGGCCGGCGGGCCGTCGCCAACGCCGGCCTGGAGGCACCACCCGCATGAACGTCACCCGAGGCTTCACCGGACGCCCACGCGTCCACAACGAAGCGCTGCCGCCCGGCCAGTACGACGCGGGCGACGACTGGCCCGTCCTGTCCGCCGAGGTCACGCCCGACCTGACACCGGCCGAGTGGTCGTTCCGCGTGGACGGCCTGGTCGAGGAGCCGCGCAGCTGGAACTGGGACGAGGCGCACGCGCTGCCGGAGTCGGTGTACGAGGGCGACATCCACTGCGTGACGAGCTGGTCGAAGTTCGGTGTGCGATTCGGAGGCGTGTCGCTGGACGCCTTCCTCAATGTGGTCCAGCCCCATGTGTCGGCCACACATGTCGTCGCCTATTCGCACACCGGCTACACCACCGACCTTCCGCTGGCCGACGTGACCGGTGGGCGGGCCTGGATCGCCTGGGAGTACGACGGACGGCCGCTCGCCCCCGAGCACGGTGGCCCGGCGCGGCTGCTGGTGCCCCACCTGTACTTCTGGAAGAGCGCCAAGTGGATCGCGGGTCTGCGTGTCCTGGACCACGAGGAGCCGGGGTTCTGGGAGCAGAACGGCTACCACGCCCGGGGCAACCCCTGGGAGGAGCAGCGGTACTCCGGTGACTGAGACAGCCGAGACATACACGCCGCCGACCCGGTTCGCCGTGCCCGGCCGGATCTCCGTCGGCGAGCAGGCGGCCACGCTGTGGCAGACGGCGACGATCACCGGGATCCGGCGCGAGACCCCGCACGCCGCGACCTTCCGGCTCGCGGTGCCCGACTGGGCGGGCCATCTGCCCGGCCAGCACCTGATGCTGCGGCTGACCGCCGGGGACGGCTATGTGGCCCAGCGCCACTACTCCATCGCGTCCGCGCCCGACGACTCCGGGCACATCGAGCTCACCCTGGACCATGTGGACGGCGGTGAGGTGTCGGGCTGGTTCCACACCGTGGCCGGGCCGGGTGACACGGTCGAGGTGCGCGGCCCGCTCAGCGGCTTCTTCGCCTGGCCCGGGGACCGGCCGGCGCTGCTGCTCGGCGCCGGGTCCGGCGTCGTACCGCTGATGTCGATGGTGCGGCACCACCGGGCGCGGGGGCTGGATGTGCCGCTGCGGCTGCTGGTGTCGGCGCGCAGCCCCGAGGAGCTCGTCTACGCGCGGGAGTACGGCGCGGAGACGACGCCGGTGTTCACACGGAGCGCACCGGAGGGTGTGGCGGTGGGACGTATGGCCGCCGCACATGTGGCACCGCTCCTGGCCGAGCAGCCTCCGGGTGGGTGGGAGGCCTATGTGTGCGGCACCAACGGGTTCGCCGAACATGCCTCACGGCTGCTTGTGGCGGCGGGACAGCCCGTGGACCGTATCCGTATCGAACGCTTCGGCTGATCAGCGGGCCCACGCGGGGCTCTCCGTGTGTCCCGGGTCCGGATTCGTCAGGAACGTTGTCCGGTATGTGGGGTACCTGGACGCCATGCGAAGCCGGGTTCATGGCTGGCGCCTGCGGTCGAGTCCGTTGCGGCGCCGGTCGGATGTCATGGAAGCGTGGACGCTGGTGGCCGTGGCCGTCCTGCTGCTGGTCGTCGCACCCCTTGCCGGGGTGGCGGCGGCCTGGTGGGCCCACGGCGACGCCCGGGCGATGGTCCGGGAGCGGCAGGCGGCCCTCCGTCAGGTCCGGGCCGAGGTCGTCGAGCGGGACTCGCGCACCGCTCCTCTCGCGCAGAGCGGACGGCACCCGACCGCCACGGCCACGGTGCGCTGGACGGATCCGGAGCGGGGCCCTCGTACGGCCGTCGCACGGGTCCCGCCGGGGACGGGGGCGGGTGAGAAGGTCGATGTCTGGCTGGACTCCCGCGGCCACAGCGTGACCCCGCCCCCGGGCACCCAGGCGGTCTGGCAGAACACCGTCACCATCGGCGTCTGCACGACGGGCGGCGCGGCCGTCGTGATCCTCTTCGGCCACACCGTCGTACGGCATGCCACGATGCGTCGCCGTCTCGCCGAGTGGGACCGGGAATGGGCCCGCACCGAACCGGCGTGGACAGGCCGCCGGGCGTGAAGCACCGTGCTCTGACGCGCGCGGTGCCGCCGCCGATGAGCATGTCGGAGCTGGGGCAGTGCGCCGCACCGGCGCCGGCCGCGGCCAGGCGGCGCAGCTCGGCGTCGTCCGGACAGAAGCAGTGGGCGACCCAGCCGCGGTCGCTCGACCACCCGGTCTCCTCGAAGTACTCGACGCGACGGCAGCCGTAGGTCTCGAGGCGGTACGTGTCCTCGTCGTGGTCCTCGGCGAGATGGGTGTGCAGCCGTACGTCGTGCCGCTCGGCGAGTGCGGCGGTCGCGGTCATCAGCGAGCTCGTGACCGAGAAGGGTGAGCAGGGCACGAGCGCGACCCGTGCCGGCGCGCCCTGCTCGGGGTCGTGGTGGGTCCCGATCAGCCGCTCGCTGTCGGCGAGGACCTAGTCCCGCGTCTGGGTGACGCTCCTCGGCGGCAGTCCCCCGTCCGCGTCGACGAGACGGGGGCGGGGATGGAGGCAGAGGTGGTCGGAGGTCGTGGTGCGGCCGCCCATGAGGAGTTCGGCCATACCGACGCAGGCCGAAACGTCGCGGCCTTCTCGTCGAGACGGGACCGGATCGGGTAGAGGGTGGTGAGCCGGTCGAACAGCGAGCCGCTCAAGGCGGGCGCGTGGGAGCGGGTGAGGTTCTGGTAGAGGTGATGGTGCGTGTTGATCAGGCCCGGGGTGACGCGCCGGCCGGACGCCGGGAGGGTCGTACGGGCCTCGGGTTCGCTTCCGGCGGGGCCGACACCGGTCACCCGACCATCGGTGACGGCCGGCCAGCCGCCGGGGATCTCCCAGCCGCTGTCCACGACGAGCAGTTCGGCATCTCCGACCAGCACTTCCGCGTCTCGACCGAAAGGTCGACGGCAGACGTCATGGCGCCATCGTGGGCCCGGGTCGGGCCGGAGAGCTGGCGAGTCCTCCGATCATCGACGTACGGTGTGATCATCCGCAGTCACTCATCGCAAAGGCGGTCCGTCATGGCCCTGTTCGACCTTCCGCTCGACGAACTGCGCGAGTACCGCAGCGAGTCGGTCGAGCCCGAGGACTTCGACTCGTTCTGGTCCAAGACGCTCCAGGAGGCGCGCGAGCACGACCTGGACGCGCGCTTCGAACCGGTCGACACGGGGCTGAGCACCGTACAGGTGTACGACGTGACGTTCTCCGGGTTCGGCGGTCACCCGGTGAAGGGCTGGCTACGGCTGCCGGCCGGGGCGAGTGAGCCGTTGCCGCTGGTCGTGGAGTTCATCGGCTACGGCGGCGGGCGCGGACTGCCGCACGAGAACCTGCTGTGGGCCTCCACGGGCCGGGCGCACTTCATGATGGACACGCGCGGTCAGGGCAGCGCGTGGGGCGGTGGCGGCGGGACGCCCGACCCGGTGGGGGCCGCGCCCGCGTATCCCGGGTTCATGACGCGGGGCATCGACGTGCCCGAGAACTACTACTACCGCCGGGTGCTGACGGACGCGGTGCGTGCCGTCGAGGCGGCCCGCTCCCACCCCCTCACCGACGCCGCCCGCACGGTCGCGCTCGGCGCGAGCCAGGGCGGCGGCATCACGATCGCGGTCGGCGGCCTGGTCCCGGACCTGGTGGCGCTCGCGCCGGACGTGCCGTTCCTGTGCGACTTCCCGCGCGCGGCGACCCTCACGGACCGCCACCCGTACCGCGAGATCGGCCTCTACCTGAAGACGCACCGGGGCCGCACCGAGGACGCGCTGCGGACCCTGTCGTACTTCGACGGCGTCCACTTCGCGGCGCGCGGCCGGGCGCCGGCGCTCTTCTCGGCGGCGCTCGAGGACCAGACCTGCCCGCCCTCGACCGTCTTCGCGGCGTTCAACGCGTGGGCCCACGACGAGAAGGCCATCGAGGTGTACGACTTCAACGACCACGAGGGCGGCGGCCCGTTCCACGAAGTGGCCAAGCTGGACTGGCTGCGCTCGCACGCCTGAGCGCGCGGTATGGAGACTCGTGAGGCCGCGGAGCGGTTCGTGCGCGTCTGGCGGAGGGCCTGGGCCGAGCACGACGTGGACGCGCTGCTGGAGCTGTACGCCGAGGACTGCGTCCACCGCTCGATGCCGTTCCGCGCGCCGCATCGGGGACGCGCCGAGCTGGGCGCGTATCTGCGCTGGTCGTTCGCGGCCGAGCGGGTGACCGACGTGCGTTTCGCCGCCCCGGTCGTCGGGCCGGACGGTGTGGCCGTGGCCGAGTTCCGGGTCCTCTCCGAGGAGGACGGCGCGCCCGCCACACTGGCCGGCTGTGTCTTCGTGCGTTTCGACGCCGCGGGGCTGGCCGTGGAGACCCGCGACTACTGGCACACGACCGAGGGGCACCGGGAGCCGGAGGGCACGCTGTTCTTCGTGTGACTTCGGCCGTGCGGGCACCTTCCGCCCAGTCCGACCAGTCGGTACGTTCGGGAGCCCGGGTCGCGGCGTCGCGGCCCGGGGTTCCGGCGGACGACAAGGGGTGGGCCGATGGCGGAGCACGAGGCACAGGTGCACGGTCAGTGCGATCCGCGGTTCGCGGCGGTGCGGGCGGCGTTCGAGGCGAACTTCCGGGACCGCGAGGAGCTCGGCGCCGCGGTCGCCGTCACCGTCGGCGGCCGGACGGTGGTGGACCTGTGGGGCGGCTGGGCCGACGCGGAGCGCAGCCGCCCCTGGGAGCGCGACACGCTGGTCAACGTGTGGTCGACGTCCAAGGGGCCGACGGCGCTGTGCGCCCACATCCTCGCCGACCGGGGCCTGCTCGACCTCGACGCGCCGGTGGCCACGTACTGGCCCGAGTTCGCCGCGGCCGGCAAGGAGCAGATCCTCGTACGGCATCTGCTGTCGCACCGCGCCGGCCTGTCCGGGCTGCGGGAGCCGCACTCGTTCGAGCAGCTCTGCGACTGGGAGCTGACGACACAGCGGCTCGCGGCGATGGAGCCGTGGTGGGTGCCGGGGACCCGGTCCGGGTATCACGCCTTCACGTACGGCTCCCTGGTCGGGGAGGTCGTGCGGCGGGTGTCGGGGCTGCTGTCGGGGGCCTTCCTGGAGCGGGAGGTGACCGGGCCGCTCGGGCTCGACTTCACGATCGGGCTGCCCGAGAAGGAGTCCGGGCGGGTGGCCGAACTGGTGCAGCCGCCGGTCGCCGACACCAGTGAACAGGCGGCGATCTTCAGCCAGTTGACGCCCGCGGCGCTCGCCGCGCTGACCAACCCGATCCTGGGCGCGGCCCAGGCCAACTCGCCCGAGTGGCGGGCCGCGGAGATCCCCGCCGCGAACGGGCACGGCACCGCGCGCGCGGTGGCCGCGCTCTACGGGATCTTCGCGGGGCGAGGAACCCACGACGGCCATCGGGTCCTGTCCCCCGAGGCCGCCGAGCGGGTGCGCGAGGGACAGGGCAGCTGCCGCGATCTCGTGCTGGGCGCCGGGTTCGCACACGAGACGGAGATCGGCCTCGGCCTGTGGCTGAGCGGGCCCAACGGCTCCTACGGCCCCAACCCGAGGGCTTTCGGACACGACGGGTTCGGCGGCTCGTGCGGTCTCTCGGACCCGGAGGCCGGGGTGTCGCTGGGGTACACGATGAACCGGATGGGGCCTCATATCGCGGACGACCCGCGGAAGATGGCGCTGATCGACGCCCTGTACGGGGCCCTGTGACGGCCCTTCGACGCGGGCCGTTTCGGCCGAAGTGAGAGGCCTCCCTTCCCTGCTGGTTTAGACCACTGCTTAGATCTGGTGACGCAAGGAGCCCGCACGGCTACAACACGTCACCAACAGGAGGCGCGGCATGGCCCGCACCACCCCGCACGACCGCCCCCTCACCGAAGCCCAGCCGCTGTACTGGCGGATCGCCACCGAGCTCCTCGGCGAGCTGCGCGACGGGACGATCCCGCCGGGCGAACGGCTGCCGGGGGAACGGCATCTGGCGGAGCATTTCGGGGTCAGCAGGGAGACCGTCCGCCAGTCGCTGGAGGTGCTGCGCCGCAGCGGTCTGGTGGCCACCGACCGGCGCGGCAGTCACGCCACACTGCCGGGCCTGCCGGTCGAGACGGCCGCCTCGCTCACCTTCCCGGTCGGCGCCCGGAGCACGGGCCCGGGCGCCGTCGCCCACGCCACCGTCGCCTGGGAGACGCCCTCGCCGGCGCACGCCGAGGCACTGGGGCTGGCCCCGCACCGCCGAACCCTGGTGCACCGCTACGAGTCCGCGGGCGCCGACGGCCGGGGGCAGCGCACGGCCGTGACATCGTTCTCCGCGGTGGCACTGGCCGAAGTGGCGGAACTCGCCCGATACCGCGACCGCACCGACGCCACCGGTTCGGCCCAACTGCGCCTCGCCTACGACTGGATGCGCAGGGCGGGCCTCTCGCTGCACCACCGCGACGCCATCACCCGGCTCCCGGGAGCGTCCACGGTGCGCGTGACGCGATGCGTCCACGACCAGTACGCCCGCCCCCTGGAGATCACTGACCTCGTGGTGGACGCCCAACAGGACGCTCTGGTCTACGAGTTCACACTGCCCGCGGCAGGCTGAGCGCACCCGGCCGGTGCCGCACCATGTCGCCGTCAGTCCGGTCCCGGCCGGCGCGCCACGACCATCCGCACCCGCGGGCTCCCGTCCCGCCGCCGCCCGAACTCGGGCAGGGCCTCCAGCTCCACCTCGAACCCGGCACGGGCCAGCTCGGCGCGCACCTCCCCGAGCCGGAAGGCCCGGTAGTACATGACGAAGGGCGGCCGCCACACGGCGTTGCGCACCCGCATCACCGCGTCGAAGCCCAGCAGCATCCAGTACGCGACCGACAGGGGCCGGGGCGGGGCCACGAGAGGGAAGACGAAGCGGCCGCCGGGCCGCAGTACGGAGTGGACCTGCGCGAACAGGCCCGGCAGCTCACGGGGCAGGAAGTGCCCGAACGCCCCGAAGCTCACCACCAGGTCGAAGGCGGGGGCGAAGGGCAGGGCACGGGCGTCCGCACGGACCCAGCCGATACGCGGCTTCGCGTCCCGCGCCTGCCGCCGGGCCACCTCCAGCATGCCCGCGCTGAAATCGACGCCGGTGACGCTGCGCCGGCACACCTCGGCCAGCACCCCGACACCGGCGCCCGTCCCGCAGCACAGGTCGAGGCCGTCGTCGTACGGTCCGGTCCGCGCGAGCGCCGCCGCGACGGCGTCGAGCACCGAGTCGGGCGTACGGAACGGCGTGTGGTCGAACTTCGGGGCGAGCAGGTCGTATCCGCGCTCGACGGACGACAGGGCCTGGACGGTGAGTTCGCGCAGGGAGGGGCCTTCGGGACTGAACATCCGGCTCACCTCACCCCTGCGCCACACGCTGCTGCAGGACCACCAGCACCCGCTCGCACCAGCTCAGGATCTGTTCCTCGAAGGAAATCCCGGCCAGCAGCGTCAGATACGGCCCGACGCGGTCGGACTCGCGCAGGTACTCCTCCTCGGTCCGGCCGTCGAGCATGCGCGCGCGGACGCGCTCGTAGCGGCCGAGTTTGCCACGCGCCCAGGTCATGCGCTCCTCGATCATGGCGCGGGTGGTCCCGGAGTCGTCCATCGCCTGGAGCTTGATCAGGAGCTCGTCGCGGACGGCGGTGGGCCGCCGGGGCGGCTCGGCCGCGAAGCTCCGCAGATCCGCCCGTCCGGCCTCGGTGAGCGTGAACATCCGCTTGTTGGGCCGCCGCTCCTGCTGCACGAAACGGGCCTCGACCAGGCCGTCCTGTGCCAGGCGCTCCAGCTCCCGGTAGAGCTGCTGCGGGGTCGCGGGCCAGAAGTTGGCGAACGAGATGTCAAAGACCTTGGACAGCTCGTAGCCCGAGGCCTCGCCCTCCAGAAGGGCGGCCAGGACGGCGTACTTGAGGGACATGTGGACACCGTAACAGCAGGTGATTATTCTCATCCGCACCTACTCAACAAATTGACTATGAGGTGATCCCGATGCGCGCGTTCCGCGAGGCCGTCGAGGCGGGCGACGCCGATGCCATGGAGACCCTGCTGGCGCAGGACGTCGTCTTCACCAGCCCGGTCGTGTTCAAGCCGTATGCCGGCAAGGCGATCACGGCGGCGATCCTGCGCGGTGTCGTGCGGGTCTTCGAGGACTTCCGCTATGTGCGGGAGATCAACGACCCGAACGGCCGTGATCACGCGCTGGTCTTCACCGCGCGGGTGGGCGACCGGGAGATCACCGGCTGCGACTTCCTCCGGGTGAACGAGGAGGGGCTGATCGAGGACTTCATGGTCATGGTCCGTCCGCTGTCGGGCGCGCAGGCGCTGGCGGAGGCCATGGGCGCGCAGTTCGACCGGATCGAGAAGGAGGCACGGCTCCGGTCCGCGTAGCTTCCGGCGGGCGGAGAGGGGTGCACCCGGATCGACACCCGGGTGCCCCGTGGCGCGATCTCCGCCTGCGCGCGGGCCGGTCGGGGTTGGATGTCCCCATGACCACCGACGAGCACGCGCGGATGATGTCGGCCAACCAGGCGAACTGGGACGCCCGCACACCCGTCCACGTCGCCAGCCGGTTCTACGGCCTCGACCAGGACCTCGATCCCGCCCGCTGGTTCGCCTCCTTCGAGTGGGACGACCTCGGTGAGCTGGCCGGGCGTGATGTGCTGCATCTCCAGTGCCATCTGGGCACCGAGACGATCGCCTTCGCGCAGCGCGGCGCACGGGCCGTCGGCCTGGACTTCTCCGCGGCTTCGGTGGCCGCCGCGGACGGCGTCGCCCGGCAGGCGGGGCTGGACGTCACGTACGTGCAGGCCAATGTCTACGACGCCGTGGCGGCCCTGGACGGGCGGCAGTTCGACGTCGTCTACACCGGCAAGGGCGCGCTGTGCTATCTGCCCGACCTGGACCGCTGGGCCGGTGTGGTGGCCCGACTCCTGCGGCCCGGCGGGCGGTTGTACATCGTCGAGTTCCACCCGCTGCTCAACTCCCTGGGCCCCAAGCCCGCTCCGGGCGAGGGACCGGAGCTGCTGCTGCGCCACGACTACCTGAGCGGCGACGGGGCCGTGCACCGCGACGCCACGCACACCTACACGGACGGCCCGGCCGTTGCCGGCGCCACCGACAGCTTCGAGTGGATGCACGGAATAGGAGAGGTCCTCGGCGCGCTGACGCAGGCAGGACTGACCATCCGGCGCCTCACCGAGAGCGACGAGCTGCCCTGGCGGCGCTGGCCGCAGATGGAGCGCACGCCCTCCGGCTGGTGGCGGCTCCCCGAGCCGCGGATCCCCCTGCTCTACGGACTTCTCGCCACGCGCTGAACCACCGTGGTACGGTCCCGTCAGCACCTGTGTACGCCCGGTCCAGGGCGCCGGTGCCAGTTCCACCTCAGTTCGCCGGTCCGCGTACCGGCTTTCTCCGCACCGTCTCGTGACCGGCCTCGCGCCATGTCCGAGGTGCTGTTTCCCGCCGCCCGAAGGCGCGTCGACCGCCTTCCCGAAGTCCGCGGCACCTCCCTTCCTTCCGCATGCCCCATGCCTTCCGTCCGTGAAAGGACACACCACCATGACCACCACTCTCGAAAACCCACCCGTACGGCGGCAGCCCCCGGTCCGTGCCGTCACCGGCGTGCTCGACATCGACGCGAACGGCAAGGGACACCTGCGCGCCGAGCACCTGCTGCCCACCCAGGCCGACTGCCCGGTCTCCCCCGCGCTGATCCGCCGGTACGGCCTGCGCAAGGGCGACCTGGTCGACGGCGTACGCGGCGAGGGACGCACCCTCACCGACGTCGCCCGCGTCAACGGCCGCACCCCCGAGAAGAACCGCCGCCACTTCCGGGAGCTGACACCCCTTCACCCGCGTGAGCGGATCCGTCTGGAACACCCGGCGTCCGGTCTGACCGGCCGGGTCACCGACCTGATCGCCCCCGTGGGCAAGGGCCAGCGCGGCCTGATCGTGGCCCCGCCCAAGACCGGCAAGACGGTCCTCCTCCAGCAGATCGCGGCCGCGGTCGCCGGCAACCACCCCGAGTGCCGGCTGATGGTGGTGCTCCTCGACGAACGCCCCGAGGAAGTCACCGACATGCGGCGCTCGGTGCGGGGCGAGGTGTACGCCTCCACCTTCGACCGGGCGCCCAAGCAGCACATCGCGCTGGCCGAGCTCGTCATCGAGCGGGCCAAGCGGCTCGTCGAAGCCGGCGAGGACGTCGTCATCCTGCTCGACTCCCTGACCCGGCTGTGCCGGGCGCACAACAACGCGGCCGCCTCCGGTGGACGCACCCTGAGCGGCGGCGTCGACGCGGCGGCCCTGCACGGGCCGAAGCGGTTCTTCGGTGCCGCCCGGCTCGCCGAGGAGGGCGGCTCGCTCACCGTCCTCGCCACCGCCCTGGTGGAGACCGGCTCCCGCGCCGACGACTTCTACTTCGAGGAGCTCAAGAGCACCGGCAACATGGAGCTGCGCCTGAACCGGGACCTGGCCCACCGGCGTGTCTTCCCCGCCGTCGACATCAACGCGTCGGGCACCCGCCGCGAGGAACTCCTGCTGCCCCCGGCCGAGTCGGGCGTCGTACGCGGCCTGCGCCGGGCGCTCCAGACGCGGGACGGGCAGACCAACCTGGAGACGCTCCTGGAACGGCTGCGCGAGACACCCGACAATGCCACGTTCCTGCGGCGGATCCAGCCGACTCTGCCCGGCCAGTGACGGGCCGGAGCATCGCCCGTCCGGGTGCCCGCGCGCCCCGACCGGCCCGGGCAGCGCGGTCCGGGGAGACTCCGTTCCTAGCTTGGCAGTATGAAGATCGGACTTTCTTCCCGGGCTCTTGTGTCCGCGAGCGTGCTCTGCGCGGCCGGACTGCTGGCGCTCGCGCCCGCCGCCGCGGTCGCTCACGAGGGGCTCGCCCCCGACCCGCCCGGCGGCCCACGGGTCGCGGCGGTCCCGCGCCCCGCGTTGCTGTACCGGTCCGGCACTCAGGTGCATCCGCTCTCCGGGGCACCCCGGCTGCCGCGCGTCTCGGCGCTGTCGTGGCTGGTGGCGGACGCCGACTCGGGCGAGGTGCTCGCCGCGTACGAGGCGCACCGCAGGCTGCCGCCCGCGAGCACCCTCAAGACCCTGTTCGCCCTCACCCTGCTGCCGGCCCTGCCCGTCGGCGTCCCGCACACCGTGCGCCAGGAGGAGCTGGCCGGGATCGGGCCCGGCAGCAGTCTGGTCGGGGTCGCCGAGGGACGGACGTACCGGATCGCCGATCTGTGGCGCGGGGTGTTCCTCAGCTCCGGCAACGACGCCGTGCGGGTGCTGGCCACGCTGAACGGCGGCTGGCGCACCACGGCCGCCCGGATGCAGGCCAAGGCACGTTCGCTCGGCGCGCTCGACACGCGGGTGGTTTCGCCCGACGGGTACGACACGCCCGGCCAGGTGTCCTCGGCGTACGACCTGGCGGTGTTCGGCCGTGCCGGGCTGCGCAACGCGGAGTTCGCGCGGTACTGCGGCACGGCCGCGGCGTCGTTCCCGGGCGGGGGCGGCCGGGCCTATCCGATCCGCAATACCAACCGGCTGCTGACCGGCGCGGACGGGGTGGACCCGTACCCGGGGCTGATCGGCATCAAGAACGGCTACACCAGCAAGGCCGGCAACACCCTCGTCGCCGCCGCCCGCCGCGGTGGCCGCACCCTCGTCGTGACGGTGCTCAACCCCCGCGCGGGCGGCGGGCACGCCGTCTACGAGGAGGCCGGGGAACTGCTCGACTGGGGGTTCGGCGCGGCCGGCCGGGTCGAACCGGTCGGGTCGCTCGACGGCTTGCGGGCCAGACCCGGGCCGGGCCCCGCCACGGCACCCGTGGCGGCAGCGGTGACGCCCAAGGGCGAGGCGCCGGGCTGGGCGCAGGCCTGCGCGATCGCCGGAGCCGCCGGGTTGGGCGCGGGCGCCGTGTCGTTGGTGACACGCGGCAGGGTCGAGCGCCCGGAGGGCAACTGACCGACCGGCAACCGGAGCAGCAGGCCCAGGGTGATCCAGGCATAGGTGTTGCTGCCGAGGAAGCCGTCGACGCCGGACGCGTCGTCGAACCAGAGCCACACCACGCTGGTGCACAGCACCCCGTACAGGGCTGCGGCCACCCGTCGGTGCCCGGCCCGGACCAGGACGGCGAAGGACGGCAGCAGCCACACCAGGTGATGGACCCAGGTGATCGGGCTGACCAGACAGGCGGTCAGCCCGGTGAGGGCGAACGCCGCCGTCCAGTCCCCCGCCACCACCGCCCGGCGGGTGCGCGCCACCCACACGCCCAGGACGACCAGGACGACGACCGCCCAGACCTCCCGGCCCGTCACGTCCAGCCGGGCCAGGATCCCTTGCAGGGACTGGTTGGAGACGTAGTCGAGGCGGCCCACCCGGGTGGTGTCCCACATCGCGTGCGTCCAGTAGAAGCGGGACGCGCCCGGCGCCACCCACGCCGCCAGCGCCGTCGCCGCGGCGGCCACGGCCGTCGCCACGCCCGCGGCCCGCCAGCGACGGGCCACCAGCAGCACCCCGATGAACGCGGCCGGCGTCAGCTTGATCGCCGCCGCCAGGCCGATGCCCACACCCGCCCGGCGCTCCCGGCCCGTCGCCAGCAGCCGGCAGTCGAGGAGCACCAGGGCCAGCAGCAGGATGTTCACCTGCCCGAAGCTGAAGGTGTCCCGCAGCGGTTCGAACAGGGCCAGCCCGCACAGGGCCAGCGCGACTCCGTACCAGCCGTGGCGCCGCCACGCCCGCCCGGCCAGCACCCGCAGCACGAAGGCCAGCGCCACCAGGTTGAGCAGCAGCGCCACCGCGATGGCGGCATGCAGATCCAGCAGCGCCATGGGCAGCATCACGACCGCCGCGAACGGCGGGTAGGTGAAGCCGTACGTGGTGCCGGGCACCCGGTAGTCGTAGATACGGCCGTCGTGGTGCAGCCAGCTGTCGACGGTGCCGTGGTAGACGCGCAGGTCGAACCAGTCGCGCAGCAGCGGCACGGTGGCGGTGAAGACGGCGACGGCGGCGACGAGGACGAGCACGAGTGCCAGCCGGCCGCGGTCGGTGCGCGGAAGCCTCATGCCGTACGTCCCAACGCCGGGGCCTGTGCTACCAGATGCGCCTGCCAGAGAACGACCACGGCGAGCACGCCGCCGGAGACCGCCAGTACCAGCTGGCCGGCGTCGGCGGGGCCGCCGCTGGGCAGCACCGCGAGCGCGAGCACGCCCGTCAGGGCCGCGACCCGGTGCCGTACCGAGGTGCTGGGCGCGGCGGCCGCTACGAGGAACAGGCCCCACAGCGCGTACCAGGGGCGGATCGCCGGTCCGAAGGCGGCCACGGCCGCGAGGCTCAGGCCGAGCGCGTACACCGGGCGCGGACGCCAGCGCCACCATATGAGGAGCACCAGGACGCCGGTGAGGACGAGTCCGAAGGTGTGCCACACGGGTACGGCCAGCGGTGCCAGATCGCTGCCGGTCTGCTCCAGCAGCGAGGCGGTGGCCCGGCCGAGCAGGCTGGTCAGTGCCCAGTTCTCAGTGGAGACGGGGGTGTCCAGGGCGCCGATCCAGCCGTATCCCGTGCCTGCCACGGCCGTGGCGGCGACCGTGGTGGCGGCGGAGGCCGCTCCCGTGCTGAGGACGGCCTTCGCCGGAAGGTGTCCGGAGCGCATCTGGAGCAGTACGACGGCGACGAGGCCGAGCGCGGCGGGCGCCTTGACCAGCGCGGCCAGTGTCACGAGGACGGCGCCCAGGACGGGCCGGCGGCCGAGGGCGGCGACCAGACCGGCGCCGAGCAGGCCCAGCATGATGGCGTCGTTGTGGGCACCCGCCACGAGGTGCAGCAGCACGAGCGGGTTGAGGGCGCCGAGCCACAGCGCGGCGGCCGGGTCGGCTCCGCTGTGCCGGGCGAGGCGTGGCAGGGCGGCGGCCATCAGTGCCACGCCGAGCAGCGCTATCAGCCGCATGCCGAACAGTCCGGCGGGCACCTCGCCGCGGGTCGCGCCCGACAGCACGGAGGCGACGCCCATGAACACGGGGCCGTAGGGGGCCCCGGTGTGCCGCCACAGCGGGGCGACCTCGTCGGCGAGGGGGCCGCCGAGGTGGGAGGGTCCGTACGCGTAGACGTCGATGTGCGCGTCGACCATGGCTCCCTGAGCCAGGTAGCTGTACACGTCCCGGCTGAACAGCGGCGGCGCGATCAGCAGCGGGGCGGCCCACGCGGCCAGCACGAGCAGCAGGGCGCGTGGGGTCGGCGGGTCGGCGCTGCGCACGAGCCGGCCTAGCAGCAGCCACGCCGCTATCAGCAGGACGACGCCGAAGTACACGCCGACCAGGCCGAGGGCGGCGTGTGCCGAGCTGGGGGCCAGCAGTTCCCGGACCGGCAGCGCACCGGCCGTCTCCCCGCCCAGGGCGAGTATGGCGGTGCCGGCCAGACCGAGTATCTGGCAGCGGCGTAGATCGATGGGGAAAGCCATGGCCAACACTCGGTCAGCGTGTCAACGACGGGTGGCCGCCAGTTGACGGGGCTCCCTCCGGGGGGAGACCGCGGTGTGTCCGGCGCGTGATCAACGTGCGGCCCGGTGGGGGCTTGTCGCGCAGTTCCCCGCGCCCCTGGAGGGGCGCTGCGTCCCTCCTCAGAAGACCGACAGGCCCGTCAGTGTCGTGAATCTGTCCAGGGCCGCCACTCCTGCCACCGAGTTGCCGCGCTCGTCCAGACCGGGACTCCACACGCACAGGGTGCAGCGGCCCGGTACGACCGCGATGATGCCGCCGCCGACTCCGCTCTTGCCCGGCAGTCCCACGCGGTAGGCGAAGTCGCCCGCCGCGTCGTAGGTGCCGCAGGTCAGCATGACCGCGTTGATCTGCTTGGCCTGACTGCGGGTGAGCAGACGGGTACCGTCCGCCCGGACACCGTGGCGCGCCAGGAACGACGTGGCCAGGGCGAGGTCGGCGCAGGACGCCTGGACGGAGCACTGGCGGAAGTACTGGTCGAGCAGGGCCGGCACGGGGTTGTCGATGTTGCCGTAGGACGCCATGAAGTGGGCGAGCGCGGCGTTCCGGTCGCCGTTCGCCGTCTCGGAGGCGGCGACGTCCTTGTCGAAGTCCAGGGCAGAGTTGCCGCTCTCGGCGCGCAGGAAGGCCAGGAGTTCACCGGCCGCGTCTCCGGTACGGGTCTGGAGGCGGTCGGTGACGACGAGGGCGCCCGCGTTGATGAACGGGTTGCGGGGGATGCCGTTCTCGTACTCCAGCTGGATCAGGGAGTTGAAGGGGTTGCCGGAGGGCTCGCGGCCCACGTGCTCCCAGAGTTCGTCACCCTCGCGGGCCAGGTCGAGCGCGAGGGTGAACACCTTGGTGATGGACTGCGTGGAGAACGGCTCGCGCCAGTCCCCCACGCCGTACACCGTGCCGTCGAGTTCGGCGACGGCCATGCCGAAGCGGCGGGGGTCGCAGGCCGCGAGCGCCGGGATGTAGTCGGCGGGCCGGCCCCGGCCGGGGGTCCGCTCGATCTCCTCCGCGATGCGCTCCAGGATCGGCTGGAAGGTCAGTGACGACGTTGACGCTGCCATGATCACCATTGTGCCTCCCGGCCGGTCCCTTCGCGCATCCGAGGTGGGTTGCCGCTGGTCAGGCCAGGGCCTGACCGGTGCCCGCGACGACTTCCGGGCGCAGCAGGTCGGCCAGGGTCCCGGCCGGCAACAGGCCCTTCTCCAGGACGAGTTCGGCCACGCCCCGGCCGCTCGCGAGGGCCTCCTTGGCGATGTCGGTCGCGGCCGTGTACCCGATGTGCGGGTTCAGGGCGGTGACCAGGCCGATGGAGTTCTCCACGGTCCGGCGCAGCGCGTCGGTGTTCGCGGTGATGCCGGCCACACAGCGCTCGGCGAGGGTCACGCAGGCGCTGCGCAGGTGCGTGATGCTCTCGGACAGGGAGTGCAGGATGACCGGCTCGAAGGCGTTGAGCTGGAGCTGTCCGGCCTCGGCGGCCATGGTGATGGCGACGTCGTTGCCGATCACCTCGAAGGCGACCTGGTTGACGACCTCGGGGATCACCGGGTTGACCTTGCCGGGCATGATCGACGAACCGGCCTGCACCGGCGGCAGGTTGATCTCGCCGAGGCCGGCGCGCGGGCCGGAGGACAGCAGGCGCAGGTCGTTGCAGCTCTTGGAGAGCTTCACGGCGATGCGCTTGAGCACGCCGGACATCTGGACGAACGCGCCGCAGTCCTGGGTGGCTTCGACCAGGTTGGCGGCGGTGACCAGCGGCAGTCCGGTGATCTCGGACAGGTGGCGGCGGGCCGCCTCGGCGTATCCGGCGGGGGCGTTGAGGCCGGTGCCGATGGCGGTGGCGCCCAGGTTGATCTCGTGGATCAGCTCGACCGCCTCGGCGAGCCGGGAGCGGTCCTCGTCGAGCATGACGGCGTAGGCGGAGAACTCCTGCCCGAGCGTCATCGGCACCGCGTCCTGGAGCTGCGTACGGCCCATCTTCAGCACGTCACGGAACTCGACGGCCTTGCGGGCGAACGCGTCCTGGAGCACGGCCATCGCCTTGAGCAGCCCGCGCACCGCGAACACGGTCGCGATCTTGACGGCGGTCGGGTAGACGTCGTTGGTCGACTGACCGAGGTTGACGTCCTCGTTGGGGTGCAGGTGCCGGTACTGGCCCTTCTCGTGGCCCAGCAGCTCCAGCGCCCGGTTGGCGACGACCTCGTTGGCGTTCATGTTGGTCGAGGTGCCGGCGCCGCCCTGGATGACGTCGACGACGAACTGGTCGTGCAGCTCGCCGCTGCGGATCTCCCGGCAGGCGGCGACGATCGCGGCGGCCTTCTTCGGCTCCAGCAGACCGAGTTCCTCGTTGGCGAGGGCCGCGGCCTCCTTGACGGCGGCGAGCGCGTCGATCAGGTGCGGGTAGGCGGAGATGGGCGTGCCGGTGATGGCGAAGTTCTCGGTGGCGCGCAGGGTGTGGACGCCCCAGTAGGCGTCGGCGGGCACGTCCCGGTCGCCGAGCAGGTCGTGTTCGCTACGGGTGGCGGTGGTCATGAGGGAACGGTTCTTCTTTCTGAGAGGGTGAGTGTGCGCGCCCCTTCAGGGGCGCGGGGAACTGCGCGACCAGCCACATCCGGCTCGCAGCCGCCGTACAAGATCCGCGGCACATCCTTAGGCGCAGGCCGAAACGGCAACCGGCTCCAGCGAACGAACGGGCTGCACACACCCGACCGCCCGACCGCCACCCAGAAGCGCCTCACCCCGGAACTCGGTGAGCAGCTCCGGATCGACCCCGGCCCAGGCAAGAGCGGCGGCAGCCACCGGCACCCGCGCCCGGTTCGCCCCGTCGGCGATCTTCACGGCGACGGCCCGGCCGTCCGGCAGCGCGGCGACCTGCACGCCCTCGAAGCCGTCCTTGGCCAGCAGCCCCGGCACGGCCCGCATCAGCGCCGCCACGTCCCGGCCGGAGCCGGAGGCCATCTCGGCGTGCTCCCGCATCGCGTCGGCGACCCGGGCCTCGGGTGTGCCCGGCGCCGCGGTGGTGACACGCGCGGCGGCGCGGGCGAGCCCGTGCAGCGAGACGGAGAACAGCGGCGCCCCGCACCCGTCGACGGTCACGCGCGCGATCCGCTGCCCGGTGAGATCCTCGACGATCTCCGCGATGGCCTGCTGGAGCGGGTGGCCGGGGTCGAGGTAGTCCTCCAGGGACCAGCCGTTGAGCACGCAGGTGTACAGCATGGCCGCGTGCTTGCCGGAGCAGTTCTGGGCGAGCCGGGAGGGCGCGCGGCCCTCCCGCACCCAGGAGTCCCGGACCACGGGGTCGAACGGCATGTCCGGGACGTTGCGCAGGTGGTCCTCGGTGAGACCGGCGAGTTCGAGGACGCGCCGGGTTCCGGCGAGATGGCGTTCCTCGCCGGAGTGGCTCGCCGCGGCGAGGGAGAGCAGCTCGCCGTCGAGCGGGAGCCCCGCCCGGGCCATGGCGACGGCCTGGACCGGCTTCAGCGCCGAGCGGGGGTAGAAGGCGGCCTCGATGTCACCGAGCTGGAACCGGACGTCACCGTCGCCGCCGAGGACGACGACGGAGCCGTAGTGGATGCCTTCGGTCATTCCGCCGCGTATGAGGTGGGCGACGGGGGCGTGGAGAGGTTCGCGGACAAGGGGTGCGTCCGCCATGGAGCTGCTGTACATCACTGTCTGGCTGCCTGGTTGTCGTGGGTCGATGAGGGGTCGTCGACCGACACGGTTGTCACGCGTCGGCCTTGGTGGCGGTGCGCCCGGCCCGGCTGCGGATGGCGTACCGGCCCGCGACCAGCGCTGCGACGATCAGCGGCAGGCACAGCACTGTGGTGCGTCCCGCGCCGCCGTCGGCGTACATGAGGACCAGGACGGAGGCCAGGAAGGCCGGCGTCACGAGTTCGGTCCAGGGGGAGCCCGGCAGTCGGTAGCCGGGGCGGGTCAGCTCGCCGTTCTGGGTCTTCTGCCAGAAGAGCAGGTGGCAGACCATGATCATGCCCCAGGTGGCGAGGATGCCGATGGCCGCGAAGTTCAGCACGATCTCGAACGCCTCGGCGGGGACGACGAAGTTGAGACCGACGCCGAGGACACAGATACCGCTGGTCAGCAGGATGCCGCCGTACGGGACCTGGCTGCGGCTCATCACCGAGGTGAACTTCGGGGCGGAGCCGTTGACCGCCATGGAGCGCAGGATGCGGCCGGTGGAGTAGAGGCCGGAGTTGAGCGAGGACATCGCCGCGGTGAGCACGACGAGGTTCATGATCCCGCCGGCCGCCGGGACGCCGATGTCGGAGAGCACGGTGACGAAGGGGCTCTCGCCGGCCTTGTACGACGACCAGGGCAGCAGCATCGACAGCAGGATGACGGAGCCGACATAGAACAAGGCCGACGCGCCACATGATCGAGTTGATCGCCTTCGGCATGGTCTTCTCGGGGTTCTCGGTCTCACCGGCGGCGACGCCGACCAGCTCGACGGAGGCGTAGGCGAAGACGACGCCCTGGACGATCAGCAGCATCGGCAGCAGGCCGTGGGGGAAGACGCCGCCGTTGTCGGTGATCAGGGACGGGCCGGCGTCGGCGAGTCGGCCGCCGGCCCCGAGGAACAGGCCGGTGCCGATGGCACCGCCGATGGCGATCATGTTGACGTGCCGGGCCTTCATCGACTTGCTGTAGCCGTGGTCTCCGACGTCTACGTGACCGGACGAGGGGCGCGTCTCGTCTTTGAGGTGCTGCTCGCTCACGCCTCGGGTCCGCCTTCCGTGGTGCTGTCGGTGCGCGGGGGGCGCACGATGTCGGTGAGGGTCGTCTCGACGCGGTCCAGGTGGTGGGCCATGGCGTCGGTCGCGTCGAGTTCGGAACCGTCGATCAGCGCCTCGACGATCGCCCGGTGCTCCCGGTTGGACTGCTCGCGGCGACCGCCCAGCTCGTTGAGGAAGGCCGACTGACGCGCCAGTGCGTCACGGATCTCCTCGATGACCCGGCGGAAGACCGGGTTCTGGGCGGCCTCGGCCACGGCCAGGTGGAAGAGGGTGTCCATCGCGACCCACGCGGTGGTGTCCGTCTCCCGCTCCATGCGGTCCAGCAGGTGGGCGAGGTGGTCGAGGTTCTCCGGGGTGCGGCGCAGGGCCGCGTACCCGGCGACCGGGATCTCGACGTGCCGGCGCACCTCCAGCAGGTCGCTCGCCGAGTAGTCGCCGAAGGTGGGGTCCTCGACGGTGCTGGCCACGACGAAGGTGCCCTTGCCGGTCTTGGAGACGGTCAGGCCCATGGTCTGCAGGGCCCGCAGGGCCTCGCGCAGGACGGGCCTGCTGATCTCCAGGGTGCGGCAGAGCTCCGCCTCGGAGGGCAGCTTGTCGCCGACGGCGTACTGGCCGCGCTCGATGGCATCACGCAGATGCGCCAGCACCGCCTCCATGGCGCTCACACGACGGGGAGGCTGTCCGGCTGTCCGGCTGTCTGACAGGTTCACGGGAGAGATGTTCCGGGTGAGCGGACGGTGGTGTCAAGAGACCCCCAAGGAGAGATTCACCGGATGCGACGCCGCAGGTCCCTCGCCGACGTCACGTCCGGAGCCGGTCAGCTGTTGACGACACCCGCGCCGAGCAGCCCGAACAGCAGCAGCCCGACCACGATCCGGTAGATCACGAAGGCGTTGAAGGAGTGCTTGGCGACGAACTTCAGCAGCCAGGCGATGGAGGCGTAGGCGACGACGAAGGACACGAGGGTGCCGACGGCCAGCGGCAGCGCCGCCGTGCCCGTGCCGAGGGCGTCCTTCAGCTCGTAGATGCCCGCTCCGGTCAGCGCCGGAATGCCGAGGAAGAAGGACAGCCGGGTGGCGGCGACCCGGTCGAGGTCGAGCATCAGGGCGGTGGACATCGTGGCGCCGGAGCGCGAGAAGCCGGGGAACAGCAGGGCGAGGATCTGAGAGCTGCCGACGAGCATGGCGTCCTTGAAGGAGGTGTCGTCCTCCCCTCGCTTGTGCCGGCCCATCTGATCGGCCGCCCACATCACACCGCTGCCCACGATCAGCGAGCCCGCGACCACCCACAGCGAGGCCAGCGGCCCCTCGATCAGCGGCTTGGCGGCCAGGCCCACGACGACGATCGGAATGGTCGCGCAGATCACCCACCAGGCGAACCGGTAGTCGTGGTGGTACCGCTCCTCCTTGTCGCGCAGCCCGCGCAGCCACGCGGAGACGATCCGCACGATGTCCTTGAAGAAGTAGACGAGCACGGCGGCGATCGCGCCCACCTGGATGACGGCCGAGAACCCGACCACCGAGTCGTCGTCCACGGGAATGCCCATGAGCCCCTCGACGATCTTCAGATGGCCGGTCGAGGAGACGGGCAGGAACTCGGTCACCCCCTCGACGGCTCCGAGGACGATGGCCTGACCGACGCTGATGACGCTCATGTGATCCAGTTCCGGGGGTCGGCGGGACAGCTGGTGCGCACTGTCCTACCAGGCGCGGGTGTGACTCCCGCGCCGTCGACACCGCCGGTGACGGCCTACGGCCACACCGCCCCGGCCAGCGACACGCCGAGGAAGGCCGCGCCGAGACCCACGACCACGCTGCCCACCACATTGCCGAGGGCGTAGAGCCCGGCGCCCGTCCCGGTCAGCCGCAGGGTCTCGTAGGAGAAGGTCGAGTAGGTGGTCAGGGCGCCGCACAGCCCCGTGCCGAGCAGCAGCTGGAGGTGCGAACTCGCGGCACCCGAGGCCGCCGCGCCGGTGAGCAGGCCGAGGATCAGACAGCCGCAGGCGTTGACGAGGAAGGTGCCCCAGGGGAACACGGAGTCGTGCCGGGACTGCACCGCGCGGTCGGTGAGATAGCGCAGCGGCGCGCCGACGGCGGCGCCCGCGACGACCAGAAACCAGTTCACGGCTGCTTCTTACCTTTCCTGTCCGACTCGCCCGTTTTGCCGTCCCGGCCGATGTACCGGATGACGTCGCATTCGTCGATGGTGACGAGTCCCTCGGCGACCAGTTCGTCGAGCTGCGGCAGGAAGGCGCGCACCCGCTCCTCGGTGTCCACGATCACGATCGCGACCGGCAGGTCCTCGCTCAGGGACAGCAGCCGCGAGGTGTGGATCAGCGAGGAGGCGCCGTAGCCCTCGATGCCGCGGAAGACGCTGGCCCCCGCGAGGCCGGCCGCGTGGGCGCGGTGCACGATCTCGGAGTAGAGCGGCTTGTGGTGCCAGGTGTCGTGCTCCCCCACGAAGACGGTCAGGCGCAGGGCCCTGCCGGTCAGCCTGGTCATGACTGCCTCCACTTCAGGACGCGACGGGTGGCCGCCGCAAAGAGCCAGACCGCCGTGAGCGCGGCGATCAGGGTGGCGGCGAGGTAGGCCAGTCCGGTGCGCGGATGGCCGTGGTCCACCAGCTTCTGGATGTCGACGGCGTACGTCGAGAAGGTGGTGAAGCCGCCGAGGACGCCGGTGCCGAAGAAGGGACGGACGAGGCGATGGGCGGCCCACACCTCGGTGATGATCACCATGAACACACCTATCACGGCGCAGCCGACGACATTGGTCCAGAAGGTCACCCAGGGGAAACCGCCCGGCTGGACCGGCCACCACAGCGCGAGTGCGTAGCGGGCCGTGGCTCCGAGGGCTCCGCCGGCCGCGACCACCGCGACGACGGGTGCCTGCGTCCGCCAGGCCTGGGGGCGCGCGGTGCCGGCGGGAGCGCGCAGGCTGTCGGTGTCGGGGGCTGTCATGGGCGTACGTCTCCTACTCGCCAGGGCGGCCCGGGGCATGCGGGCCTCGCGGTTGCAAGTAGGGACCGTTGGCGGCAGCACTGCCGCGGTTCGGGTACGGCGGGCCCCACCGCCGCGCCGCGACGGTGATCGCGGCCGGTCAACAGGGTAACGCCGGGCGCGGGAAGGGGTCACCTCGGGAAGCGGCGGCCGCGGCTCGGCATGCCCGTCCAGTGCGGCGCGGCTACTGTCGAAGAGCCCGCTGAGCGGCCGAGGTGAAGGAGCGTGGTCGGCGTGGCGCGCAATCGCCGTCTGATCCTGAGCTCGCCGTCGGAGGTCTGGAGTCTGCTGTCCGACGGCCGCCGCTACGGGGAGTGGGTCACGGGCACCCAGGAGGTGCTCGCCGTGGACCCCGACTGGCCGGACGTGGGCGCCCGGCTGCGGGTCCGGGTCGGGATGGGCCGTCTGACCCTCGACGACACGGTCGTCGTCCGCATCCACGAACCGCGACGCCGGCTGGAACTGGAGGCGAAGGCGGAGCCCTTCGGTGCGGCCCGCATCGCCATGCAGCTGATTCCCTGGGGCGAGCACACCCTCTTCGTCATCGACTGGCACCCGCTGCGGGGGCCCGGGACCCGGATGCACGGTCTGCCCGTCGACTACGTGGTCGCGATCCGCAACGGGATGATGCTGACGAAGCTGGCGCGGATCGCTGTGCGCGAGCATGACGCTTCGCTGGGCGGGCCGCGTCCACGCTAGTTCCCGCGCCTCTACCAGCCCTTCTCGAACATGCGGGCCACCTCCGCGATGCGCATCTCGTCCCGTCGGTAGTGCGTGTGCTGCTGGACCTGTTTTCTGCGCAGCACGCCGATGCCGACGAGGAGGCCGAGGTGGGTCTCGGCGACGTGGGGCGGTACTCCGAGTTTGGCGGCCACCGCGTCCGCGGTGACGCCGTCCTCGGCCGGGTCGCCGTGGCATCCGTCCGGGAAGTGGACGGCCGGGTCCTTGAACCACTCCAGGATCTCCAGGCGCCGCCGGCCGGCGGGAGTCCTCAGCATCTCGTCTCCCTCCGTCGGGCCGCGTCGTGGCACGTGCTCCCACTGTCCCGCAGCGGCCACCGCCGTGTCCGGGACTCTGCGAGCCTTGTCCGGTACCGAACGGCCGTACGACGCCGGGCTGTTCGCGACGAACGTGCGGGGGCCCGGTCGCGGGGACGCGACCGGGCCCTTTGGTCACTTGCTCAACGGTGGCTGAACCACGACGTCGAGGAGAGCGCCCGGTCGTCGTAGCCGAACAGGGCCTGGTTCTCCCAGCCGTTGCCGGAGGCGGCGTCGGTCGGGTCCCAGCCGTTGCCGGTGACGGCGGTCCAGGTCGCCTCCCAGTAGAAGACGCCGAGACCGCGGCCGCCGGGGACGGCCTCCACGATGCTCGCCACGTCGTTCATCCACCTGGTCTGCCCGGTCACGGTGGCGGGGTAGCCGGCGACCAGCTCGGTGGCGAGGTCGATGATGTTCTCGTGCGAGTCCTCGCTGTCCAGGCGGAACGGGTAGGCCGTCTCGGCGACGAAGACCGGCTTGGCGTAGCGGGACGCCGCGTCGTCGAGGGTGGTCTGGAAGTCGTACAGCGTGCCGTGCCAGTAGCCGTAGTACGACAGGCCGACGGCGTCGAACTTCACACCGTTCGCGACGGCGTTGTCGAACCACCAGCGGGTGCCGGACAGGTCGCCGCCCTTGGCCAGGTGCAGCGCGACCGTGGTGGACGAGCTGACCGCCTTGACCGCGTCGTAGCCGGAGTTGAGCAGGCCGGCCAGCTGCGACCAGTTGTCGGTGGAGCCCTCGGACCACAGCATGCCGCCGTTGATCTCGTTGCCGACCTGGACCATGTCGGCGGTGGTGCCCTGTGCCTTCAGCGCGTTGAGCACGTCGTACGTGTGGTGGTACACGTCGGTCTTCAACTGGCCGTAGGAGTGGCCGGACCAGGCGGCCGGCTTGCTCTGGGCGCCGGGGTCGGCCCAGGTGTCCGAGTAGTGGAAGTCGACCAGCAGCTTCATGCCGGCAGCCTTGACGCGCTTGGCCGTGGCGAGGACGCGTGCCTTGTTGTTGTAGCCGTCGGCCGGGTTGACCCAGACCTTCAGGCGCGCGTAGTTCATGCCGGCGCTCTTGAGGATGGCGACCGCGTCGCCGGTGCTGCCGGAACCGGTCCTGTAGGTGCCGCCCTTGGCCTCGCTCTTGGCGAGGGAGGAGATGTCGGCGCCGTGGATCGAGGTGCCGCCCGTGCCGGCGGCGAAGGTCAGGTCGTCGACGTTGAGCCAATTGCCCGCGGCCGCGTCGCTGTTGATGCTGATCGTGCACTGGTTGTCGGTCACGCTGACCGGCACGACGATCCGGATCCAGCCGCTCGCGGAGACCGGCAGGTCGGTGCGCTGCTCGGCGCCGCCGCAGTTCTTCAGGGCGAGGTACGCCGAGTTCTGGCCACCGCCGGAGCGCACCCAGGCGGTGAGCCTGTAGCTCCCGTTGGTCAGCCCCGACAGGTACTGGTAGGTCTCCACCTTGTACGCGGACGCCGACCAGTGCGTCAGGCGGTAACTGCCGCCGTGGCCACCGGCCTCGGTGAAGGAGGCGGAGTTCTGTCCGGCCGCCGAGTAGGTGGACCAGCCGGCCGGGGTCGCGGTGCCGGTGCCGTCCGACTCGAAGCCGCCGTTGGTGAGCGTGCTCGCCGCCGAGGCGGTCTGCGCGGGCAGGGTGGTCAGGGCGAGTCCGGCGGCCAGCGGTATCAGCAGGGCCCTGAGGGTGCGTCTGGGATGGAACATCTTCGTCCGTCGTCCCTTCGACGTATGGGATGGAGGTTCCCCGGGG
>NZ_JBYIVZ010000062.1:0-57722 GCF_057710365.1 Streptomyces sp. bgisy027 | reverse complement strand
CGCGCCGCGTCGGCGCAGGCCGAAGAAGACCGCGCCGCCGCCGAGGGCGACCAGGCCGACCGCGATGCCCGCGATCATGCCGGTGTTGGAGTTCGCACCGGTCTCGGCGAGGTTGGAGTCACCGGCCGCGGGGGACGGGGCGCTGCTCGCGGGAGGGGTGCTGTCGCTCTCCGACGGGGTCGGGGTCGGCGAGTCGGTCTCCTCGGCCGGGGTCGAGGCGGGGGCCGACGGAGTCGGGGTGTCCGACGGAGCCGGCGGCTCCTCCTTCTTGCAGGCCGTGGACGGGGTCGTCAGGTTCGGCTTGATGTCCTCGTCGACATAGCCGGCCGCCTTGACGTGGACGCGGTACTCGGCGTCCGGCTTCCAGTCCTCGGCGAAGGTGATGGTGACGCCCTCGCGGGAGCCCTTGACCACCTGCTCACCGACCTTCTTCAGATCGGCGCCGTTGTTCTGGAGGAACACCGTGATGGTCGCCGGGACACCGCTGGGGTCCACATCGGTGACGGTGATGACGCCCTTGTCGCCGTCGCACTTGGCTTCGGCGGAGAATTCACTGATGTTGCACGCGAGCGCGGTGCCCGCGGCGGAGAGCGCGAGTGCGGCCGCTGCGGAGGCGACACTCAGAGCGCGCACGGAACGCGCGACAGTACGGCGGTTTATGGACACGTTTGTCCTTTACGGGAGTTGCACCACTGAGGGGGGTTCGGAGGGGGCCGGTGACGCGACATCACCGTCCCCAGGAGTCTCACAGGTCTATAAGCGTGGCATAAGGAGTGTCAACGCATATGCAGCCTACAGGCGTTGGCTTTGCCCTCTTATTAACAGCCGAGGCGTTTCAACGCCTCCGGCGCCTCCTCGATCCGGTCGACCAGGGCGATCCGGGCCTCCATCGACCGTTCCCGGGCAAGGGACTTGAGCAGTGGCCAGGCCGGCAGCCGCTCCGTCCAGTGCGCACGGTCGACGAGCACCATCGGGGTCGGTTCGCCGCGCGACTCGTAGTAGTTGGGCGTGGCGTTGTCGAAGATCTCCTGTACGGTCCCGGCGGCTCCCGGCAGGAAGACGACGCCCGCGCCGGAGCGGGCCAGCAGGCCGTCCTCGCGGGTGGCGTTGGCGAAGTACTTCGCGATGTGCGAGGCGAAGGGGTTCGGCGGCTCGTGGCCGTAGAACCAGGTCGGGATGCCGACGGAGCGGCCGCCCTTGGGCCAGCGGGCGCGCACCTCGAAGGCGGCCGACGCCCAGTCGGTGATCGAGGGCGTGAACGCCGGTGCCTTGGCCAGGAGTCGGAGCGCGTCGATGAGCATCCCGTCGTCGAGCGGGGCGGCGTACGCGCCGAGATTGGCGGCCTCCATCGCGCCCGGGCCGCCGCCGGTGGCGACGGTGAGACCGGCGCGGGTCAGCTCCCGGCCGAGCCGCGCGGCACCCTCGTACTCCTGCGTGCCGCGGCGCATCGCGTGCCCGCCCATCACGCCCACCACCCGGGCGCCGGACAGGAGTTCGTCGAGCGCGTCCGAGATGGAGTCGTCGTGGATGGCGCGGAGCATGGAGGCGTAGACGTCGCGGTCGGCCTTCGTGCGCTGGAACCAGGCGTAGGCCTGGGCGTCGGGGGTGCTCTCGTAGCCGTCCGCGAGGGAGGTGAAGAGTTCGTCGGGGGAGTAGACCAGGCCCCGGTACGGGTCGAAGGGGAGGTCCGGAACCGGGGGGAAGACCAGGGCGCCGCCGGTGCGGATCTTCGCGGCCGCCTCCTCGCGCATCGCGCAGCCGAGGAAGACGGCACCGGTGGTGTCCGCGGTGAGCAGTTCGCGCGTACGGTCCGTCAGGTCGACTGCCTGGACACGGAATCCGGCGAGGGAGCCGCGCGCCGAGACGATCGCGTCGAACTCCTGGAGCGTCTCTATCTCATGGTCGTCGTGGTGGGCCGCATGGGCGGGCATCGTCTGCACCCGCCCATGCTAGGCACCCTGTGTCGTACGGCGGTTGTCAGCCCTCGACGGCCGACGGGTCCATCCACACGACCTCCCAGGTGTGGCCGTCGAGGTCGTCGAAGGCGCGGCCGTACATGAAGCCCATGTCCTGGACCTTGTCCGACGCGGTGCCGCCGGCGGTGACCGCCTTCTCGACCAGCTCGTCCACCTTGTCGCGGCTCTCGGCGCTCAGACAGATCAGCACCTCGCTGGTCGTCGTGGCGTCTGCGATCTCCTTCTTGGTGAAGGTCGAGTAGAACGGCTTGGTGAGCAGCATCGCGACGATGGTGTCGCTGATCACGACGGACGCCGCGTTCTCGTCGCTGAACTGCGCGTTGATCGAGTAACCCAGTCCCGTGAAGAACTTCTTCGACGCGTCGAGGTCGTTCACGGGCAGGTTGACGAAGATCATCTGCTGGTAGGCGGGGGCGCTCATCGTGGTCTCTCCCATCACGGTGGTTGCTGTTCGGTGGGGTAGACCGGCGGGCCGGCCGGAACTCATCGCCCGGTGGAGATTTTTTCCCACGAGTTCCTCGGGACGTCCGCGAACGACCGCGGTGGCCGCCTCAGCGGGCGGCCAGCGGCAGTGCTGCCAGCTCCGCCACGATCAGGGTCAGGGGGCCGAAGACGGCCAGCAGGACGCCGGTGCGCAGGGCGGCGGCGCCGCGGAGCATCGTGGTCGGCGCGCCGAGGCGCAGCAGCGCGGCCGTGGTGTCGGCGCGGGCCTGCCTGGCCTCCAGCGCGGCCATGAAGAGGGTGGTCACGGTCGCGCCGGCGACCACGGTCGCGCCGAGGGCGGAGAGGGGGCCGATGGCGTCGGTGGCCGCGGAGCCGGACCGGGGGGCCATGGCGTGGACGGCGGCGGCCACCGCGCAGACGACACCGAGGGGGCGGCCGATCCGGGTGGCTTCCGCCATGAGGCCGCGGCCCGCCAGGAGCCGGAGCGGCCCCGGCCGTACGGCCTGGAGCACCCGGCCGCAGAGATGGGTGAGGCCCGGTGCCGCGAGGGCGAGGCCGACGGCCGCGAGTACCCAGCCGACCAGGACCGCGGTGGGGCCGGTGGGCAGGGCCGTGGGGAGGGCGAGCGTGTCGTCGGCGGTGACGCGGCCGGCGTAGGTCTCCACGGCCAGGCCCGCGGTGAGGACGGTGATGCCCCAGGGGAGGCCCGCCGGGGGTTTGCGGGGCACCGGGAAGTGGGTCAGGTCGTCCGGCGTCTGCCGACTGCCGTTCTCCTCGGCCGTCGCGGGGGCCGGGACGTCGGCAGGCGCTTGCGCCGCGCCGCCGTTCTGCGCGGCCCCGGGCGGCCGGCCTGCCGGGGCGGGCGCGGCCGTACGCTCGGCCGAGGCGGTGTCTGGCGTGGTCGCGCCGCCGCGTACCGCACCCCGCAGCCGTGCCCCGAACCGCCCGTAGGCCCCGAACGTCTCGCGGTCGGCCGATCTGCCGGACACCCCGAAGCGGCCGTACGGCCGTGCCCTCGCCTTCGTCGCGGCGGGCGCGGCGTGCTTCGGGCGCAGCAGCAGGGCGACCGCGGCCGACGCCAGTGCCGGTGTCAGGGCCAGGAGTGTCAGGGCGGCCGGCAGCGGCAGGGGGCTGTCCGCCGCCAGGAACCGGGAGGCGTCGCCGTCGAAGGGCATGCCCGTCAGATCGCCCCTCAGGTGCAGGAAGACCAGGAGGGCCAGCATCGAGCCGAGCAGGCAGGACAGGGCCGTCGTGGTGGCGGAGACCAGCATGAGCCGACCCGGTCCGAGGCCGGCCGCCGCCAGGCCGGGGCGCGGTCTGGTGCCGGGGTCCGTGCGGGCCACCGCCACCGCGAGGTGGATCGTCGCGGCCAGCGGGGGTGCGCACCAGGCCAGCCTGAGCGTGGCTGCGGCGGGGGAGTCCGGGTGCGACATCGCGTAGCCGAGGGCGGACAGCAACAGGAAGCCCGTGCCCGCCGACGCCGCCGCGACGAGCAGCCGGCGCAGCTGTACGGGGGGGTGGGCGCCGCGGGTCAGACGGAGAGCGAGCACGCGGCCCGGCCTTCCGCCTCGGCGACCGGAGGCAGTTGCACCGTGTTCACGCGCCGCCCGTCCAGCAGTGTCACGCTTCGGTCGGCGAGGGCTGCCGTGTCCGCGTCATGGCTGGCGAGCACCACGGTGATGCCGTGCGAGCGGGCGGCCGTCGTCAGGGTGCGCAGCACGTGCGTTCGGTCGGCACGGTGCAGGGGTGCCGTCGGCTCGTCGGCGAACAGCACCGTCGGCGAGGGAGCCAGCGCACGGGCGATGCAGACGCGCTGACGTACGGCCTGGACCAGCTGGTGCGGGCGCCTGCGGGCGACCTCACCCACGTCCAGGCGCTCCAGCCACTCCAGCGCGGCCTTCTTGGCGCGGCGGCGGCTGGTGCCGCGCAGCATCAGCGGCAGGGCCGTGTTCTCCCAGACGTTCAGCTCGGGAACGAGCGACGGCGCGGTGTCGACCCAGGCGAACCGGTCCCGGCGCAGCCGCTCGCGGGCCACCGGGCCCATCGTGTGCACCGGCACGCTGTTGAACCAGACCTCGCCGCGCCCCGCCGGGGCCAGGCCGGACAGACAGCGCAGCAGGGCGGTCTTGCCGCTGCCGCGTGGACCGAGGACGGCGAGGATCTCCCCCTCCTGGACGCCGAGCGAGACCCCGCTGAGCGCGGGCGAGCCGTCGTGGTACGAGAAGTGCAGGGCACGTGCCCAGAGCACGTCGTTGTCCGGCGGGGCCACCATGGCGTACACCTCGGTTCTGATCCGTTTTCCCGTTCTTCGTTCCCCCGTGCGGGGGAACGAAGGCTGGGCCGATCGGTCACTGGCACGCTAGGCAGTCGTCGCCCGAAGCCGGGACAGCACAGGGCCCCGGGCCGCCGTGTCTCACTCGAACGGGCGGCACCGGGGCCGGTGTGTTGATCATTCCGGCCGCGGGGCGGCGGAGGATCGGTCGGGGGTCACAGCTTCGTCCACGCCTCCGACAGCGTCTCGCGCAGAATCTGCTCGATCTCGTCGAACGTCTCCTGGTTGGAGATCAGCGGCGGGGCGAGCTGGATGACCGGGTCGCCGCGGTCGTCCGCACGGCAGTACAGGCCGTTCTCGAAGAGCTTCTTGGAGAGGAAGCCGTACAGGACGCGCTCGGTCTCCTCGTCGTTGAAGGACTCCTTGGTGGCCCTGTCCTTCACCAGCTCGATGCCGTAGAAGAAGCCGTTGCCGCGGACGTCGCCGACGATCGGCAGGTCGTACAGCTTCTCCAGCGTGCCGCGGAAGGCGCCCTCGTTGTCGAGGACGTGCTTGTTGAGGCCCTCGCGCTCGAACAGGTCGAGGTTGGCGATGCCCACGGCCGCGGAGACCGGGTGGCCGCCGAAGGTGTAGCCGTGCAGGAAGGTGTTGTCGCCCTTGTAGAAGGGCTCGGCCAGGCGGTCGGAGATGATGCAGGCGCCGATCGGGGAGTAGCCCGAGGTCATGCCCTTGGCGCAGGTGATCATGTCCGGGACGTAGCCGAACTTGTCGCAGGCGAACGTCGTGCCCAGGCGCCCGAAGGCGCAGATGACCTCGTCCGACACCAGCAGCACGTCGTACTGGTCGCAGATCTCGCGCACCCGCTGGAAGTAGCCGGGCGGGGGCGGGAAGCAGCCGCCCGCGTTCTGCACCGGCTCCAGGAAGACCGCGGCGACCGTGTCCGGGCCCTCGAAGAGGATCTGCTGCTCGATCTGGTCGGCGGCCCAGCGGCCGAAGGCCTCCGGGTCGTCGCCGAAGATCGGGGCGCGGTAGATGTTGGTGTTCGGGACCTTGTGCGCACCCGGCACCAGCGGCTCGAAGGGGGCCTTCAGGCCCGGCAGGCCGGTGATGGACAGGGCGCCCTGCGGGGTGCCGTGGTAGGCGACGGCACGCGAGATCACCTTGTGCTTGGTGGGCTTGCCGACCAGCTTGAAGTACTGCTTGGCGAGCTTCCAGGCGGTCTCCACCGCCTCGCCGCCGCCGGTGGTGAAGAAGACCTTGTTGAGATCGCCCGGCGCCTCGTCGGCCAGCCGCTCCGCCAGCTCGACCGCCTTCGGGTGGGCGTAGGACCACACCGGGAAGAACGCCAGCTCCTGGGCCTGCTTGAACGCGGTCTCGGCCAGCTCGACGCGGCCGTGACCGGCCTGGACCACGAACAGGCCGGCGAGACCGTCGAGGTAGCGCCTGCCCTTGTCGTCGTAGATGTAGGTGCCCTCGCCCCGGACGATGGTCGGGACGGGAGCCTTCTCGTACGAGGACATACGCGTGAAGTGCATCCACAAGTGGTCGTACGCGGTCCTGCTGAGGTCCTGAGGGGTGTCGGTGCTCACGGTTATCGGGTCCTCACGGTTATCGGGTTCCCCACATGTAGGTCTGCTTCTTGAGCTTGAGATAGACGAAGCTCTCCGTCGAGCGCACTCCGGGGACGGCCCGGATGCGTCTGTTGATGACCTCCAGGAGGTGGTCGTCGTCCTCGCAGACGATCTCCACCATCAGGTCGAAGGACCCGGCGGTCATCACCACGTACTCGCATTCGGACATGGCGGTCAGCGCGTCGGCCACGGACTCCACGTCGCCCTCGACGTTCACGCCGACCATCGCCTGCCGCCGGAAGCCCACGGTGAGCGGGTCCGTGACGGCGACGATCTGCATGACGCCCTGGTCGAGCAGCTTCTGGACGCGCTGGCGCACGGCCGCCTCGGACAGGCCCACGGCCTTGCCGATGGCGGCGTACGGCCGGCGGCCGTCCTCCTGAAGTTGTTCGATGATGGCTAGGGAGACGGCGTCCAGCGTGGGGCCGCCGCCGTTCCTGGACTCGCGGGAGTCCCTGTGCTCTGCGCTTCGACTGGCCACGACGTCACTGTGCACGACGTCTCGACAGTTCCGCAAGGCCGAGGCGATGAAATTCGTTGTTTACGTGACTGAGACCTGCGGATTTCGCAGAAGTGGCGCCAGCGGGGGTGTTGAAAACGTGGGCCGGACGATTAGGGTGGGTGTCTCAGAGAATGGACAGTTTCACCTGACAGGAGGGCCGGCAGTGAGCACCGAGCTGCGTCGTCTGCGCAACTACATCGACGGTGAGTTCAGGGACGCCGCCGACGGACGGACCACCGAGGTGGTCAACCCCGCGACGGGCGAGGCGTACGCGACCGCGCCGCTGTCCGGGCAGGCGGACGTCGACGCCGCGATGGAGGCCGCCGCGCGCGCCTTCCCCGCCTGGCGCGACGCCACCCCCGCCGAGCGCCAGAAGGCTCTGCTGAAGATCGCGGACGCGTTCGAGGAGCGCGCCGAGGACCTGATCGCCGCCGAGGTGGAGAACACCGGCAAGCCGATCGGGCTCACGCGGTCCGAGGAGATCCCGCCGATGGTCGACCAGATCCGCTTCTTCGCCGGCGCGGCGCGGATGCTGGAGGGCCGCTCGGCCGGTGAGTACATGGAGGGCCTGACCTCCATCGTGCGCCGTGAGCCGATCGGCGTCTGCGCGCAGGTCGCGCCCTGGAACTACCCGATGATGATGGCCGTGTGGAAGTTCGCCCCGGCCCTCGCCGCGGGCAACACGGTCGTCCTGAAGCCGTCGGACACGACGCCGGCGTCGACGGTCCTGATCGCCGAGATCATCGGTTCGGTCCTGCCCAAGGGCGTCTTCAACGTCATCACCGGCGACCGTGACACCGGCCGCCTCATGGTCGAGCACCCGACCCCCGCGATGGCCTCCATCACCGGTTCCGTGCGCGCCGGCATGTCGGTCGCCGAGTCCGCGTCGAAGGACCTCAAGCGGGTCCACCTGGAGCTCGGCGGCAAGGCGCCCGTCGTCGTCTTCGAGGACACCGACATCGCCAAGGCCGTCGAGGACATCTCCGTCGCGGGCTTCTTCAACGCCGGCCAGGACTGTACGGCCGCCACGCGCGTCCTCGTCCACGAGTCCATCCACGACGAGTTCGTGCAGGCGCTCGCGAAGGCCGCCGCCGACACCAAGACGGGCCGGCCGGACGACGAGGACGTGCTCTTCGGTCCCCTCAACAACCCCAACCAGCTCAAGCAGGTCTCCGGGTTCATCGAGCGGCTGCCCGCGCACGCCAAGGTCGAGGCCGGCGGTCACCAGGTCGGTGACAAGGGGTACTTCTACGCGCCGACCGTCGTGTCCGGGCTGAAGCAGGACGACGAGATCGTCCAGAAGGAGGTCTTCGGGCCGGTCATCACCGTGCAGTCCTTCTCGGACGAGGCGCAGGCCGTCCAGTGGGCGAACGGCGTCGAGTACGCGCTGGCGTCGTCGGTGTGGACCAAGGACCACGGGCGCGCGATGCGGATGTCCAAGGCACTGGACTTCGGCTGCGTGTGGATCAACACGCACATCCCGCTGGTCGCGGAGATGCCGCACGGCGGGTTCAAGAAGTCCGGCTACGGCAAGGACCTCTCGGCGTACGGCTTCGACGACTACACGCGGATCAAGCACGTGATGACGTCCCTGGACGCGTAGGTCGTAGGTCGTAGGCCGTATTTCGGCCGCGGGGGCGTGGGGGCTGGTTGCGCAGTTCCCCGCGCCCCTTCAGCGTGTGATCGACAGGGTGTCGGTCAGGGGCCGTTCCGCTCGACGGGGCGTCCATTGCAGGGCCCTCGGTGGCGGCGGCATGCTGCGGCAATGGCCCTCCCATCGATGAACTCCCCGCTGTCCCGCCGGAATCTGCTGCGCACGCTGGGTGCGGGCACCCTGCTCGGCGGGCTCGCCGGATGCGGTGTGCGGCCCGCCTATGTGTCGCCCGCCGACCGGGCCGCCACCGATGTCTCCGCCACCGACAAGCGGCTCGACTGGGCGAACTGGCCGCTGTACATCGACACGGACGACGAGGACGCCACGCGCCGGCCCACGCTGGAGGCGTTCGAGAAGCGCACGGGCATCTCCGTCGACTACGTCGAGGAGATCAACGACAACGACGAGTTCTTCGGCAAGATCAGCCCCGCCCTGATGAACCACCAGCGCACCGGCCGCGACCTGATCGTCATCAGCGACTGGATGTGCGCCCGGTTCGTACGGCTGGGCTGGGTGCAGGAGCTGGACCGGGCCCGTCAGCCGAACGTGACGAAGTACCTGGACCCGCTGCTGCGTTCACCGGCCTTCGACCCGGGACGGAAGTTCACCGTGCCGTGGCAGTCCGGCATCACCGGCATCGCGTACAACCGCCGCCGGCTGGGCCGCGAGATCCGCCAGGTCTCCGATCTGTGGGCGAGCGACCTGAAGGGCCGGGTCACGCTGCTCTCCGGGCTCGACGAGGCGTTCGCCCTGCTCATGCAGGGCAACGGAGTCGACATCACCCGCTGGACGGCGGACGACTTCCACCAGATCTGCGACCAGGTGGAGAAGCAGATCGGCCGGGGCCAGATCCGCCGCTTCACCGGCAACGACTACATCAAGGACCTGTCCGGCGGCGACGTCCTGGCCTGTCAGGCGTACTCCGGCGATGTGATCCAGCTCCAGGCGGACGACCCCGACATCCGGTTCGTCGTCCCCGAGGAGGGCGCCGAGCTGTGGTCGGAGTCCCTGATGGTCCCCAACCTCGCCCGCCACAAGGCCAATGCCGAGCGGCTGATCGACTACTACTACGAGCCCGAGGTGGCCGCCGAACTGGCGACCTGGGTCAACTACGTCTGCCCGGTCCCCGCCGCCCGGGACGTGCTCGCCTCGGCCGAGGACGAGGAGACGGCCGCCCTGGCCGAGGACCCGCTGATCTTCCCCGACAAGGCGATGCGCGAACGCCTCGCCATCGCGCGGGACATCACATCGCAGGAGCGGGTGGAGTTCGCCCAGCGGTGGAACGCGATCGCGGGGTTGTAGGCGGCCTTCTGCCGGTGCTCCTACGGGCGTTCCTGCCGGTGCTCCTACCGGTGTCCCTGCCGGTGCACCGCCGTACGACCCACCGTCGCCGCCAGTTTGCGCAGCCGGCGCCAGTCCAGGCGGGGGCTGCGCCGGGGGACACCGGGGCGTTTGCGGGGGACGCGGACGCGCAGGGCGCCCGAGGTGATGCGGATGTGGACCGGGGTGGGCAGGACGAGGGCCTCGCCGTCGATGCCGGCCTCGATCTCGTCGAGGTCGGCGTCGACGACCACCTCGGTCGCGGTCAGGATGCTGAGGCCGGGCGGCGCGGGGTCCAGGAGCAGGGCGGCCGCCTCGGCCGCGCTGTCCACCCTGATGCCGAGGACGCCGAGAACGGCGGCGTCCAGGCGGTCGCGGCGGCCGAGCCCGAAGGGGTCGTCCGTGCGGTAGGGGTTGTTGCTGACCAGCACGGCGTGCGGAGCCTCGAGCGTGGTGCCCGCCGCCCGGACGGTCAGCAGCGGGCCCTGCTGCCGGGTGAGCAGGTCGGGCAGCAGCTCCAGGCTGGTGCCGATCTTGTCGTCGCGGTAGCCGGGGCTCTGCACGATGGCCGCGTACGCCCCGAAGGAGGCGTTGTTGACGAAGGGCCGGCCGCCCGCGAAGCCCAGGTCGACGCGCAGCTCCACCCCGTCGGTGAGCGCGTCGAGGCAGGCGGCGGGGTCCTCGCGGTCGAGGCCGAGGTCCATGGCGAAGTGGTTGCGGGTGCCGGCGCTGATCACCAGGAACGGGATGTCGTACGCGGCGGCGACGGCCGCGACCAGCGCCTGGGTGCCGTCCCCGCCCGCGACGCCCAGCAGATCCGCGCCTTCCGAAACGGCCTTGCGGGCCAGGGCGGTGACGTCCTGGTGCTCGTCGGGGTCGAGGAGGACGACCTCGGCGCCGAGCCGTTCCGCCTTCTCCTTGAGCCCGAAGCGGTCCACCTTCCCGCCGCCCGAGCGCGGGTTCATGATCAGGACAGCCCGTCGCGGCGGTGCCGCCCTGTGCCCCCGCATCACCCGTACCCGCGGGCTGCCCGTGCCCCGCAGCGCGTACCGGCCGCTCCACACGGCCACCGTCCACAGCGCCACGGACGCCAGCAGCGCCCAGAACAGGGTGGCCGCGAACAGCGCGATCACGGCGGCCGGTACGGCCAGCGCCACCACGCCGGCCACCCAGCGCAGCGGTCCGCGCAGCGTCAGCGTCCACCACGCCGCGACCATGCCGATCCCCAGGCCCGCCACTCCGGCCACCAGCAGCAGCACGCCGCCGACCCCGCCGTAGGCGAGCGGCACGAGCACCGCGAGCCCCGCCGCGGCCAGGGAGGCCCGTGCCGCCCATCGTTGCCCCCGGTAAGCCCGTTCGCTCAGGTCCAGGCCCATGCGTCCTCCCTCGTCGGCGGACATCGTAGGGCCGGGCAGGTACATGCCGCATGTGGCCGCCAGTTCGGGCTGTACTGCAAGTATCTGTTTTGAACGTGTTCAACTCCAGGCGTACGCTGCCCCCATGAGCGACAGAGCCGCCCTGCTCAAGGGCATCCGTGTCTGGCTGGCCTTCTTCGTCGTCTGCCTGGTGCTCAGCGGCGCCACGGCCTTCCCCCTCGTCCACGAACTGCGCTGGACCGAGGACCTGTTGCGTGCCCTGTCCGTGCCGGATCACCTGCCCGGCCTGATGGACTGGATCGAGCGCGTCCGCCGCGGCCTCGACACCGCCGACGCCGAGTATCCGTTCCTGCTCTACGGCACGGACTGGCTGGCCTTCGCCCACCTCGTCATCGCCGTCGCCTTCTACGGGCCCTACCGTGACCCCGTCCGCAACATCTGGGTCGTCGAGTTCGGGATGATCGCCTGCGCCGGCATCATCCCGCTGGCCCTGATCTGCGGGCCGATCCGCGACATCCCGCTGTGGTGGTCGGTGATCGACATGTCCTTCGGCGTTTTCGGGGTGATCCCGCTGTACGTCGTGCGCGGGAGGATCAAGCGGCTGGAGGCGCTGACCGAGCCGGCGGCGCCCCCGGCCGCTGCCGCAGTCAGCGGTTGAACGCGGGGAAGGCGAAGCGCTGGGCGATGGCCAGGCCGTCGCCCTTCGCGTCGGTGGAGTTGACGGAGTACACGAGTGTCCGGGACAGGTCACGGGTGGCCGCGATCACGGTGTGATAGCCGGGCCGGGCACCCGTCTTGCCCCAGATCTCCTTGCCGCCCAGCTCGAAGCGCTCCAGCCCGGCGCCCATCGTGGCCCCGTCGATGTCGGGGACCGTGAACATCTCCGTCAGCTGCGGCTCGGGCACCACCTGACCGCGGAACAGGGCGAACAGCAGCCGCTCCAGGTCGGCCGTGGTGGAGATCAGGTCGCCGGCCGCGAACCGGTCGGACATGTTCCACTCGGTCACGTCGACCAGCCTGCCGTCGATCCAGTCGTAGCCGCGGTTGTGCGGCCCGTGGATCCGCGGGTCGGGGCCCGCCGGGAGCGAGGTGTGCCGCATGCCGAGCGGGCGGAAGATCCGTACGGCCGCCTGATGGGCGTAGGAGTCGCCGGTGACCTTCTCGACCAGCAGGCCCAGCACGGTGTAGTGGATGTTGCCGTACCGCTGGAACTCGCCGGGCGCGTGGTCCGGGTCGGGGCCCTTCGCGACCGAAGCGGCCACCACCTCCTCGGGGGTCAGCGTCTCGAAGCGGTGCGAGTAGCCGCCGTCGACGTCCTCGCCGAGGGACGCCCCCGGCTGCAGGCCGCTGGTGAAGTTCAGCAACTGCCGTACGGTGATGGGCGCGAAGTCCTCCGTGAGCAGCCCCGGCAGGTACTGCTGCACGGTCCCGTCGAGCGAGATCCGTCCCTCGGCGGCGAGATGCAGCACGATCGCCGAGGTCACGATCTTCGTCGTCGAACCGGCGCGGAACCGGGCGTTCTCCAGCACCGGCGCCCCGGTCCGCATGTCCCGCACGCCGGCCGCGCCGTGCCAGCTGCCCTTGCCGCCCACCCGGATCAGGGCGGCCGTGGCGTCCTGGTCGGGCAGCCCCGCCAGTGCGGCGCACAGGGCCCGCACGTCCGGGCCGTCCGGCGAGGCGGCCTCCACCGCACGCGCGGAGCAGGACGAGGGCGGTGCGGGCCGCGCCGACGCCGTACCGGCCGGCGACAGCACGGTCAGGGTCAGGGCGAGCGCGGAGGTGAGGAGGGCGGGAAGCGGGCGTACGGGCATCGACTGCTCCTGAGGTCGGTGGGAGGTACGCGATCATCGTCGGGCGGTTCGGGCCCGGCCGGATCGTCGGTGAGGAGGGGCTCGGACCCTGGGCGATCCCGGAGCAAGTGCCTTACGGGGCAAGGGTGTTGTGGGGGATGGTCCTTACGGGCCCGGCGGCGGACCCTCGTGGAGGGCCGAGCGGCAGCATCAAAAAGTGTTATCGCCGCCCTCGCTGTCCCGTCTCCTTCGCGTCCCCACCCCCCATACTCGGGAGCCCGCGATGTCCCGCCCGTACCAGAAGCGGAATGTGATCTCCGAGTGGCGCTCCACCATCGAGGCGGCGCAGACCGGGGACCGGCAGGCGCTGGACGAGCTGGTCGAGGGCTGGCTGCCGCTGGTCTACAACGTGGTCGGGCGGGCCCTGAACGGCCACGCCGACGTCGACGACGTCGTCCAGGAGACCATGGTGCGCGCCGTCGGCAGTCTCGGCTCGCTGCGGGACCCGGACAGCTTCCGCTCCTGGCTCGTCGCCATCGCCATGCGGCAGATACGGGACCGCGCCCGCCGCAGACAGCACGTGCAACTCGACGAGTCCGCCGCGCAGGAGGCCGGCGACTTCGCCGAACTGACCGTGCTGCGGCTCCAGTTGGAAGGCCAGCGGCGCGAGGCCGCGGAGGCGGTGCGCTGGCTGGACGGGGAGGACCGGCAACTGCTGGCGCTGTGGTGGCTGGAGGTCGCGGGCGAGCTGACCCGGCGCGAGCTGGCCGACGCGGCCGGGATCGGCCGGCGGCACGCCGCGGTGCGCGTGCAGCGCGTCAAGGAGCGGCTGGAGACCGCGCGCGGCATCGTGCGGGCGCTGGACGGCGCCTGCCCCGGCCTGCGTGAGCTGACCGCCCGCTTCAGCGGCCGCCCCGACTCGGTCTGGCGCAAGCGGCTGGCCCGGCACATCAGGGGCTGCGGCTACTGCGGCGACACCCCCGAGGCCGTCGTACCGGCGGAACGCCTGCTCGTCGGCATCGCACTCGTCCCCGTCCCCGTCGGCTTCACGCTGTCCCTGGCGTTCGGCGGCAAGACGGCGGCCGCGGCGACGGCGGCCTCCGTCGGCTGGTCAGCCAAGGCGATGGCCGCCCTCACGCAGCCGGCCGTCGCGGTGACGGCCGGCGCGACGCTCGTCGCGGGCGGCGCCTACGTCGTGACGCAGCCGCCGGACACGCCGCCGCGCGTCACGGTCCCCACGGCATCGAGCACGGCCCGCACGCCGTCGCCCGCGCTCCCCGCGACACCGACGTCCACGCCCGCGCCGTCCCTCTCCACGACGCCGTCACCGACGCGGAAGGCCGGCCTGTACGGCACGGTCGTCGATGCCGTCGAGCCGGCCCCGGATCCGAACTCCGCGCCCGGGGTCCTGCCGCACCGCCCCGAGTCCGGCATCACCAGCACCTGGGGCGCGAAGGCCGTCATGCAGCACCGGGGGGAAGCCGTGACGCTCAGCGGCCAGGGCTATGTCCTGGTGCGCTGGCAGATCTCCCCGCAGTCACGGCCGGGCGCGCTGGTCATGCCGACCTGGACCGGCCTGAAGGGCGAGCTGTTCCATGTCGCGTCCGGCGGCGGCCGGCGTATGGACGACACCACCGGGCCGGACACCACCGGGATGGGCAGCCCCGCCACCGGCTACACGGTCCTGCCGGACGGCGCCCAGCAGATGTGGCAGAACGAGTACTTCTACCTCGACGGCTCGGTCACGCTCCACCAGAACGAACGGGGCGCCGACTACGGCGTGATCGTTTTTCCGTCCACCTGGGAGGCGGCCGACAAGGACGTGCGGACCGGCCCCGACCAGGGCGCGATCCGCTACGGCCTCGTCCGTGACACCGGCCGGGACACCGCGCCGGTCCCGCAGTACGTCACCCGCGAGACGCCCACCGATCCGGCGACGGTGGCGCAACGCTCGCGCGTCTAGGTGTGCGGGGCTCCGCGTGGGGCACGTTGGCGCTCGGCCGCGGCGGCGTCGTGGCCGGCCGCGCGGTTCCCCGCGCCCTTCAGGGCGCTGCCGGACCGCGCTCAGGTTCCGCGCAGGCCCAGGAGCACATCGAGGCGGTTCGTGGTGATCGAGTCGACGCCGATTTCCAGCAGCCGGCGGATCGAGCGGCCGGTGTCCGGGGTCCACACGGACAGCAGATGGCCGCCCCGGTGGACGCGCTGGGCGAGGGCGTGGTCGACCAGGGCGAAACGGTAGTTCAGCCAGCGCGGGCGCACCGCGTCCAGCAGGGCGGGCCGCGGCGGTGCCAGCGTCGTCCAGGTCAGGGCGATCTCCGCGGTCGGGTCGGCCTCCCGCACGGCGAGCATGGCGGCGGCGTCCGCGCAGTAGTACACGCGGTCCCGGGCCCCGCACTCCCGCACGACGTCCGCGATCTTGCGGGCCGCCCGGACATCGGGCCTGCCCGGCAGGTCGAGCATCACCCGGGTTCCCTGGCACACCGCGAGGGCCTCGGCCAGCGTCGGCACCCCGCCCGCCGTCAGCCCCCGCACCTCGGCCGCCGACAGCGCGCGCAGCGGCCGGTCCTGCTCCCACAGCCGCTTCAGCGTCTCGTCGTGCAGCAGTACGGGCACGCCGTCCCTGGTGAGGCGCACATCGACCTCCACCGCGTCCGCGCCCAGGGCGAGCGCGGAGCGCAGGGAGTCGAGCGTGTTCTCGCGGACCCGGTAGGGGTCGCCGCGGTGGGCCACGGCGGTCACGTTCAGCATGAGGACATTCTGGAGGGGAGGGGCCGGCGTGGAGACGTGCGGGCCGGGTGGCTCAGGGCGCGAGCCACCCGGCCGTGTACGTGTCGATCTCCTCGGCGATCCGGGCCTTGCCGGTCTCGTCGAGGAAGGACGCGGTCACGGCGTTCTTCGCGAGGTCGGCCAGACCCCGCTCGTCGAGGTCGAGGAGGCGGGCGGCGACCGCGTACTCGTTGTTGAGGTCGGTGCCGAACATGGGCGGGTCGTCGGAGTTGATCGTGACGATGATCCCGGCCTTCGCGAATTCCCTGATCGGGTGCTCGTCCAGGGTGCGCACCGCGCGCGTGGCGATGTTGGAGGTCGGGCACACCTCCAGCGCGATCCGGTGCTCGGCCAGATGGGCCAGCAGCTTCGGGTCCTGCGCGGAGCTGGTGCCGTGCCCGATGCGCTCGGCGCGCAGGTGGGTGAGGGCGTCCCAGACCGTCTCCGGACCGGTCGTCTCACCGGCGTGCGGCACCGAGTGCAGCCCGGCGGCGACGGCCCGGTCGAAGTACGGCTTGAACTGCGGCCTCGGTACGCCGATCTCGGGCCCGCCGAGCCCGAAGGAGACCAGGCCCTCCGGGCGCAGCCGGTCGTCGGTGGCGAGCCGCGCGGTCTCCTCGGCGGATTCCAGACCTGCCTCGCCGGGGATGTCGAAGCACCAGCGCAGCACGGTGCCGAACTCGGCCTCGGCCGCCTTGCGGGCGTCCTCGATCGCCGCCATGAAGGCGCGCTCGTCTATGCCGCGGCGGGTCGAGGAGAACGGCGTGATGGTCAGCTCGGCGTAGCGCACCTGCTGCCGGGCCAGGTCACGCGCCACCTCGTACGTCAGCAGCCGTACGTCCTCCGGGGTGCGGATCAGGTCCACGACGGACAGGTACACGTCGATGAAGTGGGCGAAGTCCGTGAAGGTGAAGTAGTCCGCCAGGGCCTCCGGGTCGGTGGGGACCTTGGAGTCGGGGTGGCGGGCGGCGAGTTCCGCGACGATCCGGGGGGAGGCGGAACCGACGTGGTGGACGTGCAGTTCGGCCTTGGGCAGTCCGGCGATGAAGGCGTGCAGATCGCGCGGGACGCGGGCGTCGACGAGACGGTCGGTCAAGGTTCCTCCCCGGAACGGCGCCCTCCGTCCGGTTCGTGGCCGGCGGGGCGCGGTGATCGGCTGATCGGTGACTCGGGGATCATCGTAGGCCGGGCCCGCGGCGGTGATGCCAGGGCCTTAGCATGACGGGACGTACGACAGAGGGGATCCCGCGCATGTCCGACGACGCGCAGACGCCGGAAGCGCCGGAGGTGTCGGGGGAGGCGTCGAAGACCTCGCTCGACAAGCAGGCCGCGCCGCCGCGTCCGGCCGAGCCCGCGGGGCCCGGGCACACTCTTGTCCCGAACGACACTCCGGCCTGGGCCGCGCCCTCCGTGCACGACCAGCGGACGGTCACGTCGATGCCGGCCGCGGGTCCGGCGGGGGAGCCGCAGGATGCCGTGCCCGCGCCGCAGTGGGTGAATCCGTCACCGGCTCCGCGGCCCGCGCCCGATCCGTTCGCGCCGCCGGGTGCCACGCCGGTGAACCCCTTCGTGCCGCCGACGGCGTCCGTTCCTCACGCCACCCACGGCGAGCCCGTCCCTCCGCCGCCGATCGCGCCCGACGGGCCCGGGCAGGTTCCGTACGGCTATCCGGGCGGGGCCGGTCATCCGGCTGGCGGTCCCGGCTATCCCGCTCCCGGCCCGGGTGGCCCCGGTCACTACGGCTGGCCCGGGATGCACCCCCTGCCGAGCAACGGCATGGGGACGGCCGGGCTGGTGCTCGGGATCATCTCCGCCGTGATCTTCTGCCTGTGGCCGGTGGCCATCGTGGTGGGCGTCCTCGCCGTGATCTTCGGGGCGATCGGGCGCGGCAAGGCGCGTCGCGGCGAGGCGACGAATCCGGGGCAGGCGCTGGCCGGGATCATCTGTGGCGCGGCGGGCGTGGCCCTGGGCCTGGGCATGCTGGTGCTGGTGATCTCGACGAGGCTGTAGGGGAGGCGTCGGACCGGCTAGAAATCCGGACGCAGCCGCTCCCGCGCCTCCATCAGCGCGAACCCCAGCAGGTTCGGCCCCCGCCACCGCTCGGGATCGCCGGCCCCGTCGTCCCGTGCCGCCAGGCCGATGCCCCACACCCGGTCCACCGGGCTCGCCTCGACCAGTACGCGGTCCCCGGTCCCCAGCAGGAATGCCCTCAGCTCCGGGTGCGCACCGAATTTGTGGACCGAACCCTCGACGACTATGCGGAACCGCTCCCGTTCCCACGCCGCGTTGTCGAACCCCCGCACCAGCCGCCCGGCCTTCTTCGCCAGGGACGGGTGCTCCGCGGCCAGGACCTGCCGCTCCGCGTCCGGGTCCGAGAAGAGCCGCGCCTTCTCCGCCATCATCCAGTGCTCGGCGGTCGCGTACGACACGCCGGACACCGCGAACGGCGACGGCCACCACTGACTCAGACAGCTCGCGCCGACCCGGCCGTCGGGCAGCGGGCGGTGTCCCCAGAAGTGGAGATACCTGACTCTCGCCCCCGAGCGGACCTCCTGGACCAGGACGTCCCAAGAATCGATCTTCGCCATGTGGCCGAGTCTGGCACGCACCACCGACATTCCGTCCTCGGTTTTCCGGGCCTACTCGACACCTGGTCGACAGATTCCGTCGCGTAACCAAAAGGCAACAACGGAATCACTTGTTGGAGTCCCTCTGCTCTGTCAGGATCGGCACTCAATTCGAGCCCGAGCCACGCCGGCCTCTGATGGGGCACGGAGGGAGCGACATGCACAACCCGGGCACCGACACCCCGGACCGATTCGCGGCCCAGGACCGATTCGCGGACGGCGCGCAGTTCATCGCGGGCCGGTACGCGAAGGGGACCTCGGGGCGTACGCACGCCGTCGTCGACCCCGCCACCGGCGAGGAGGTGTACACGTACGACCTGGCCGGTGCGGATGACGTCGACGCGGCGGTCGCCGCCGCCCGGGCCGCCTTCCCCGGCTGGTCCGGCGCCACCCCCGGCGAGCGTTCCGACGCGCTGCACCGCTTCGCCGCCGTGCTCGCCGACCGCGCCGAGGAATTCGCCCGCGCGGAGTCCCTCCAGTGCGGCAAGCCGCTGAAGCTGACGCGTGAGTTCGACGTCCCGGGGACGATCGACAACACCGCCTTCTTCGCCGGTGCCGCCCGTCACCTCCAGGGTCAGTCGGCCGGCGAGTACTCCGGCGACCACACCTCGTACGTACGCCGCGAACCCATCGGTGTCGTCGGCTCGATCGCCCCCTGGAACTACCCCCTCCAGATGGCCGCCTGGAAGATCCTCCCGGCGATCGCCGCCGGCAACACCATCGTGCTGAAACCCGCCGAGCTCACCCCGCTGACCTCGCTCCTGTTCGCGCAGGCCGCCACCGACGCCGGCATCCCGGACGGTGTCGTCAACATCGTCACCGGCACCGGCAAGGAAGCCGGCGAACACCTCGTCGGTCACCCCGACGTCGCCATGACCTCCTTCACCGGCTCCACCGCCGTCGGCAGGCGCGTCGCCGAGATCGCGACCGCCACCGTCAAGCGGATCCACCTGGAGCTCGGCGGCAAGGCGCCGTTCGTGGTCTTCGACGACGCCGACCTGGAGGCCGCCGCCCACGGCGCCGTCGCGGGCTCGCTCATCAACACCGGGCAGGACTGCACGGCCGCCACACGCGCGTACGTGCAGCGGCCGCTGTACGAGGCGTTCGTCGAGCGCACCGCCGAGCTCATGGAGAGCGTCAGGCTCGGCGACCCGTTCGCGGTGGGCACCGACCTCGGGCCGCTCATCTCCCACGTCCAGCGCGACCGGGTCGCCGGCTTCGTCGGGCGTGCGCGTGGCTACGCGCGTGTGGTGACCGGCGGCGCCGCGCCGAAGGGCGAGCTGGAGAACGGCGCGTACTATCTGCCCACGCTCGTCGCCGACGCCGCCCAGGACAGCGAGATCGTCCAGTCCGAGATCTTCGGCCCGGTACTGGTCGTTCTCCCGTTCGACAGCGACGACGAGGGGATCCGGCTCGCCAACGACACCCCGTACGGGCTGGCCGCCTCCGCGTGGAGCCGCGACGTCTACCGGGCGAACCGCGCCACCCGCGAGATCAAGGCGGGCTGTGTGTGGGTCAACGACCACATCCCGATCATCAGTGAGATGCCGCACGGCGGCTACAAGGCGTCCGGCTTCGGCAAGGACATGTCCGCGTACTCCTTCGAGGAGTACACCCAGATCAAGCACGTCATGTTCGACAACACCGCGGTCGCCGCGAAGGACTGGCACCGCACCGTCTTCGGGGACCGATAGCCAGATCAGCAGGCACGGCCGGGCGTCCGACCCGCGCCCGGCCGTCCCCCCTCCCGAAAGGGCATCAAGCGCATGGAGCAGTACGAGCCCGACCGCCTCTCCCCGGCCCAAGTGGCCGCCATGCGGCGCAGCCTCCGCAACGGCAGGGCCGCCATGACCCGCCGCAGCCTGCTGCGCGCCTCCGCGGGCGGCGCGCTCGCGCTGGGCGGCCTGGGCACGCTCAGCGCCTGCGGGATCCCCGCGGCCGGCAAGACCGAGGGCGGCACGTCCGCCGAGGACCACTCGGCCAAGGAGAAGGAGGTCTCCTTCTCCAACTGGACCGAGTACATGGACGTCGACGACAGCGGCAAGCACCACCCGACGCTGGAGCAGTTCACCAAGCGGACCGGCATCAAGGTCAAATACACCGAGGACATCAACGACAACAACGAGTTCTTCGGGAAGATCAAGCCGCAGCTGGCGGCCGGGCAGGACACCGGCCGGGACATCGTCGTCCTCACCGACTGGCTTGCCGGACGTCTCATACGCCTCGGCTGGGCCCAGAAACTGGACCCCTCGAACCTGCCGCACGCCTTCGCCAACCTGTCCCAGCAGTTCCGCGACCCCGACTGGGACCCGGGACGGGCGTACTCCTACCCCTGGCAGGGCATCTCGACCGTCATCGCCTACAACAAGAAGGCGCTCGACGGCGTCGAGGTGAGGACGCTCTCCGACCTGCTCGACAACCCCAAGCTCAAGGGGCGTGTCGGCCTGCTCACCGAGATGCGCGACACCATCGGCATGACGCTGCTCGACATGGACAAGGACCCGGCGAAGTTCACCGACGACGACTACGACGCCGCCGTCGCCCGGCTCCAGAAGGCCGTCGACAGCAAGCAGATCCGCCGGTTCACCGGCAACGACTACACCTCCGACCTCACCAGCGGCGACTTCGCCGCCTGCCTGGCCTGGGCCGGTGACGTCGTACAGCTGAAGGCCGACAGCCCGGACATCGACTTCCTGATCCCGGACAGCGGCTACATGACGTCGAGCGACAACATGCTCGTCCCCAACAAGGCCCGTCACAAGACGAACGCCGAGCGGCTGATCGACTACTACTACGAGCCGAAGGCAGCCGCCGAGCTCGCCGCCTACATCAACTACGTCTGTCCCGTGGACGGCGTGAAGGAAGAGCTCGCGAAGATCGACGAGGACGCGGCGAACAACCCGCTGATCCTCCCCGACAAGGCCATGCAGGCCGCCTCCCGTGCCTTCCGCTCACTGAGCTCGAAGGAAGAGACGGCCTACGAAGAGAAGTTCGCGAAGCTCACAGGGGCGTGACCACACCATGACCAACGACACCAGCGGCGACGTCCGCCTCTCCGGCATCAACAAGACCTACGGCTCCTTCACCGCCGTGCACCCGCTCGACCTCACCGTGCCCCAGGGCTCCTTCTTCGCCCTGCTCGGCGCCTCCGGCTGCGGCAAGACCACCACCCTGCGCATGATCGCCGGCCTGGAGGAGCCCAGCGGCGGCACCGTCCATCTCGGCGACCAGGACGTGACCGCGCTCCCGCCGTACAAGCGGCCCGTGAACACGGTCTTCCAGTCCTACGCCCTCTTCCCGCACCTCGACATCTTCGAGAACGTCGCCTTCGGCCTGCGCCGACGCGGCATCAAGAGCGTGAAGAAGCAGGTCGAGGACATGCTGGAGCTGGTCCAGCTGGGCGAGCAGGCGCGCAAGAAGCCGCACCAGCTCTCCGGCGGCCAGCAGCAGCGCGTCGCCGTCGCCCGGGCCCTGATCAACCACCCCAAGGTGCTCCTCCTCGACGAGCCCCTCGGCGCCCTCGACCTGAAGCTGCGCCGCCAGATGCAGCTGGAGCTCAAGCGCATCCAGACCGAGGTCGGCATCACCTTCGTCCATGTCACGCACGACCAGGAGGAGGCCATGACGATGGCCGACACGGTCGCCGTGATGAACGCGGGCCGCGTCGAGCAGCTCGGCTCCCCGACCGACCTCTACGAGAACCCGCGCACGACCTTCGTCGCCAACTTCCTCGGCAGCTCCAACTTCATCGAGGCCGAGGTCGACTCCAGGAGCGGCGAGGACATCGTGCTGAAGGCGGGCGGCGGCAAGCTGGTCCTGCCCGAGGCGCGATGTTCCGCGCCCACGACGACGGGTGGCAAGGTGCTGGCCGGCGTACGCCCGGAGAAGATCTCCCTCGTCCCCGCCGAGGACGCGGGCGAGATACCCGAGGGCCGCAACCGCATAACGGGCAGGATCGCCGACTCCTCGTTCATCGGCGTCTCCACGCAGTACGTCGTCGACAGCCCCGTCTGCCCCGAGTTCGAGGTCTACGCCCAGAACATCGACCGCGACACCCGGCTCGTGCCCGGCGCCGAGGTCGTCCTGCACTGGAACCCGGCGCACACCTTCGGCCTCGACGCCGCCCAGTCCCTGCTTGCCGGGACAACGGGCTCCGCCGGCATCCAGGAAGAGGCGGGGGTCTGATGGCGACAGTCACCGAGGCGCCACCCCTGGCGCCGGCTCCCGAGGAGCCGAAGCCACCGCGCAAGAGGGGGCGCTGGACGCCGTACTGGCTCCTGCTCCCCGGCATCCTGTGGCTGCTGATCTTCTTCGCGATGCCGATGATCTACCAGGCCTCCACGTCCGTGCAGACGGGCTCCCTGGAGGAGGGCTACAAGGTCACCTGGCACTTCGCGACCTACTGGGACGCCCTGTCCGAGTACTACCCGCAGTTCCTGCGCTCGGTGCTCTACGCCGGCTCGGCGACGATCCTGTGTCTGCTCCTCGGCTACCCGCTGGCGTACCTCATCGCCTTCCGCGCGGGCCGCTGGCGGAACCTGATCATGATCCTGGTGATCGCGCCGTTCTTCACCAGCTTCCTGATCCGCACCCTCGCCTGGAAGACGATCCTCGCGGACGGCGGCCCGGTCGTCGGCGCCCTCAACACGCTGCACGTCCTGGACGTCACCAGCTGGCTCGGCATGACGGAGGGCGACCGCGTGCTGGCCACGCCGCTCGCGGTGGTGTGCGGTCTGACGTACAACTTCCTGCCGTTCATGGTCCTGCCGCTCTACACCTCGCTGGAGCGCATCGACCCACGGCTGCACGAGGCCGCCGGCGACCTGTACGCCAAACCGGTCACCACCTTCCGCCGGGTCACCTTCCCGCTGTCGATGCCGGGCGTCGTCTCCGGCACGCTGCTGACCTTCATCCCGGCGGCCGGTGACTACGTCAACGCGGACCTGCTGGGCTCCACCGACACCCGCATGGTCGGCAACGTCATCCAGACGCAGTTCCTGCGGATCCTGGACTATCCGACGGCCGCTGCGCTGTCCTTCATCCTCATGGCCGCCATCCTCGTCATGGTGACGCTCTACATCCGCAGGTCCGGCACGGAGGATCTGGTTTAAATGACCGTCGTCAACTGGTTCAAGCGCAATCTCGTCGTCATCGCGGGACTGCTGACGCTTGCTTATCTCCTGCTGCCCAACGTCATTGTGACGATCTTCTCCTTCAACCAGCCGAAGGGGCGTTTCAATTACCAGTGGCAGGAGTTCTCCACGGCCGCCTGGCAGGACCCGTGCGGAGTCTCCGACCTGTGCGGCTCGCTGTCGGTCAGCCTCCAGATCGCGTTCTGGGCGACCATCGGCGCCACCCTGCTGGGCACCCTGATTGCCTTCGCGCTGGTCCGCTACCGCTTCCGCGCACGCGGCGCCGTGAACTCGCTGATCTTCCTGCCGATGGCGATGCCCGAGGTCGTCATGGCCGCCTCGCTGCTCACCCTGTTCCTCAACCTGGGCGCTCAGCTCGGCTTCTGGACGATCCTCATCGCGCACATCATGTTCTGCCTGAGCTTCGTCGTCACCGCCGTCAAGGCGCGCGTGATGTCGATGGACCCGAGGCTGGAGCAGGCCGCCCAGGACCTGTACGCCGGACCGGTCCAGACGTTCGTCAGGGTCACCCTGCCGATCGCCGCCCCCGGCATCGCGGCGGGCGCGCTGCTCGCCTTCGCGCTCTCCTTCGACGATTTCATCATCACCAATTTCAACGCGGGCTCCACCGTCACCTTCCCGATGTTCGTCTGGGGCTCGGCCCAGCGCGGAACGCCCGTTCAGATCAATGTCATCGGTACGGCCATGTTCATCGTCGCCGTACTGTTCGTCCTGGCCTCCATGGCCATCGGAAACCGCCGTAAGAAGCAAAAGGCATAAGCCTCTGTAGGGAGTTGAAATCATGGCCCCAAGCGCCATGAGTTCTGGCCATCACTGGACGAAAGCACTCTCCGAAGCCCAGCCGGTCCCGTACTGGCTGGACGACCCCGGCCGCCCCCGCCCCGAGCCCGCCCTCACCACCGCCGAGACCTGTGACCTGCTGGTCGTCGGCGGCGGCTACAGCGGACTGTGGACCGCGCTCATCGCCAAGGAGCGCGACCCGCAGCGGGAGGTCGTCCTGGTCGAGGGCCGCGAGGTGGGCTGGGCCGCCTCCGGCCGCAACGGCGGCTTCTGCGCCGCGTCCCTCACTCACGGGCTGCCCAACGGGCTGACCCGCTGGCCGGACGAGATCCACAAGCTTCAGGAGCTGGGCGCCCGCAACCTCGACGAGATCGAGAGCGCGGTCGCCCGCTACTCCCTGGACTGCGAGTTCGAACGCACCGGCGAGATCGACGTGGCCACCGAGACGTACCAGGCGCAGGAACTGCGCGACTGGCACGAGGAGTTGCGGGACAAGGGCCTCGCCGAGGGCATCGACTTCCTCGACACCGACGAGGTGCGGGCACAGGTCGACTCACCGACCTTCCAGGCCGGCCTGTACGACCGCCGGGGCGTCGCCATGGTCAACCCGGCCAAGCTGGCCTGGGGCCTGAAGCGGGCGTGCATGGACCTCGGCGTCCGTGTCCACGAGCACACGCCCGCCCTCACCCTGAAGCCGTACGGCGCCGGCATGGCCGTCACCACCCCGTACGGCCGGATCCGCGCCCGCCAGGTCGCGCTCGGCACGAACATCTTCCCGAGCCTGGTCAAGCGGGTGCGCGCCTACACCGTCCCGGTCTACGACTACGCCCTGATGACCGAGCCGCTCACCGAGGACCAGCTCGCGTCGATCGGCTGGAAGAACCGCCAGGGCCTCGGCGACTCGGCGAACCAGTTCCACTACTTCCGCCTCTCCGCCGACAACCGCATCCTGTGGGGCGGTTACGACGCGATCTACCCGTACGGCGGCCGGGTGCGCGCGGAGTACGACGACCGCCCGGAGACGTACGCCAAGCTCGCCGGGCACTTCTTCACCTGCTTCCCGCAGCTGGAGGGCATGCGCTTCACGCATGCGTGGGGCGGCGCCATCGACACCTGCTCGCGCTTCTCGGCGTTCTTCGGCACGGCCCATCAGGGCAAGGTCGCCTACGCGGCGGGCTTCACCGGGCTCGGCGTCGGCGCGACCCGGTTCGGCGCGGACGTGATGCTGGACCTGCTGGCGGGGCAGCGCACGGAGCGCACCGAGCTGGAGATGGTCCGCAAGAAGCCGCTGCCGTTCCCGCCCGAGCCCTTCGCCTGGACCGGTATCGCGCTCACCAAGTGGTCGCTGGCCCGCGCGGACGCGCACGGCGGGCGGCGGAATCTGTGGCTGAAGGCGATGGACAGGCTGGGCCTGGGCTTCGACAGCTGATGAGCCGTGAGTGAAGTGACCCGGATCATTCTTTGAACCGGTCGCGAGAACTCGCGTAATGCCGGCCGGTGACCTCCCTCTCCCTCGTGACGCGATCGGCGTCCACGACAGAGAGGGAGGTCACCGTCATGACAGGGGCGAAAACGGCGGTCGAGTGGCTGGCGTCCGTGGCTCCGAATCCCGAGGCCTGCCGCTGGGAGTGGGAGCGCCATCCCCTCGGGGTGGCACTCCTGCCCGCCGGCAGGGCCTGGGACGTGCTCATCCTGCCGGGTGAGCTCGGCTATCCCACGCTCGACGTCCTCACTCGCATCATCGACCGGCTCGGGCCGGTCCTGGTCGACTTCGGCGACTCCCGGATGGGGTTCTTCGTGCCGCCCGGCACGGCCGCGCGCTGGCTCGGCACCGGCATCCGCACGGCCGGGGCCGGCACCTGGATCGTCGTGCCGTACCCGGGGCGCGCCACCGGTGGGGTGCGCTGGCTGGTCGAGCCGGACGGCACCGGGACCCTCACGGACCCGGCGCTTCTCGAACTGGCGATGCACGAGGCTGCCGCCGGCCTGGCCGACGGCTAGGGGAGCCGCGCTGGGCTGTGTGTCGGCTGCGGGTGCGTTGTGGCTGGTCGCGCCCACGCGGCGGAGCCGCACGTAGATACAGCCCTGCGCGCCTTGGGGGTGTTACCGAGCCGCTCGGTATCTTGACAAGGCGGATTGGTCTGGACCAAATTGTGGGCGACCCCAGTCTCCAAATCCCCCATGCCCGGAGGCACTTGTGGACCGCTCCAGATCCCTCGCCTTCCTCACCGCCGCGGCACTGATCCTGCCCGGCCTCACCGCGCTCTCGTCGGCCGCCCGTGCGGCCGACGCCGACCTCGCCCGCAACGGCGGCTTCGAGTCCGGCCTGGACGGCTGGACCTGCACGGCCGGTACGACCGTCAACTCCCCTGTCCACAGCGGCGCCTCGGCGCTCCAGGCCACCCCGGCCGGCGCCGACAACGCCCGATGCGCGCAGACGGTGACCGTGAAACCCGACTCCCAGTACACGCTGTCCGGATACGTCCGCGGCGCCTACGTCTACCTCGGCGCGAGCGGCACCGGCACCACCGACGTCTCCACCTGGACCCAGTCGGCCCCCTCCTGGCAGCTGCTGTCGACGACCTTCCGCACGGGCCCCTCCACCACCCGGGTCACCCTCTACACCCACGGCTGGTACGGCACCGGCGCCTACCAGGCCGACGACATCTCCCTGGTCGGCCCCGGCGTGGACGCCGGCCAGCCGCCCGCGGCACCGACCGGCCTGCAGACGGGCACCATCGCCGCGACCAGCATCGCCCTGTCCTGGTCACCGGTGGCCGGCGCGACGAGCTACGCGGTCTACCGCAACGGCGCCAAGGTCCAGACCGCCACCGGCACTTCGGCGACCGTCGGCGGTCTCACGCCGTCCACCGCGTACAGCTTCCAGGTCGCCGCGGTGAACGACGCGGGCGAGTCGGCGAAGTCGGCCACGGTGACCGCCACGACCACCGCCGCACCGGACGGACCGGGCACCGACCTCCCGGCCCACGCCCTGGTCGGCTACCTCCACGCGAGCTTCGCCAACGGCTCCGGCTACACGCGCATGGCCGACGTCCCCGACAGCTGGGACGTCATCGACCTGGCCTTCGGTGAACCGACCTCGGTCACCTCGGGCGACATCCGCTTCGACCGCTGCCCCGTGGCGGAGTGCCCCGACGTCGAGTCCGACGCGGACTTCAAGGCGGCGATCAAGGCCAAGCAGGCGGCCGGCAAGAAGGTGCTGATCTCGATCGGCGGCCAGAACGGCCAGGTGCAGCTGACCACCACGGCCGCGCGGGACACCTTCGTCACGTCGGTATCGAAGATCATCGACGAGTACGGCCTCGACGGCCTGGACATCGACTTCGAGGGTCACTCGCTGTCCCTGAACGCCGACGACACCGACTTCAAGAACCCGAAGACCCCGGTGATCGTCAACCTCATCGCGGCGCTGAAGACCCTGAAGGCCAGGTACGGCGACGACTTCGTGCTGACGATGGCCCCGGAGACCTTCTTCGTCCAGCTCGGCTACCAGTACTACGGCACCGGCCAGTGGGGCGGCCAGGACCCGAGAGCGGGGGCGTACCTGCCGGTCATCCACGCCCTGCGCGACGACCTGACGCTGCTGCACGTCCAGGACTACAACTCGGGCCCGATCATGGGCCTGGGCAACCAGTACCACTCCATGGGCGGCGCCGACTTCCACATCGCGATGACCGACATGCTGCTGACCGGCTTCCCGGTCGCCGGCAACGCGAACAACGTCTTTCCGCCGCTGCGCCCCGACCAGGTCGCCATCGGCATGCCGGCGTCGACCAACGCGGGCAACGGCCATGTCCCCCCGGCGGAGGTCACCAAGACCCTCGACTGCCTCACCGAGAAGACCGACTGCGGTTCCTACACGACCCACGGCACCTGGCCGGCGCTGCGCGGCCTGATGACGTGGTCGATCAACTGGGACCGCTACTCGAACTGGGAGTTCCAGCGGACGTTCGACGGCTACTTCGGCTGAGAGCGGCCGCCGCGGGCGAGGAACTGCCACAGCAGCGTCATGAGCACCGTACCGAGGCACCAACTGGCCACCACGTCCAGCGGCCAGTGATAGCCGCGCCGGACCAGCCCGAGGGCGACGCCCAGGTTGAGGGCGGCGCAGAGGGCGAGGACGGCGCGGCGGGCGAGTGCGGAGCGCAGCCAGGGGAGGAGGAGCAGGGCCGCGGCACCGTAGGCGACGACTGCCGTGGCCGTGTGGCCCGAGGGGAAGTAGCCGGTGGCGGGCGGCACGGCCGGGGTGCCCGGGCGGTCGGTCAGCAGCTTGAGCGGGACGACCAGAGCCGGGACGAGAGCCATCGGCACGGCCGCGGCGACGGCCGGCCGCCACCAGTGGTCTGTACCGGTGCGGCGATGTCGCCGGCTGACGTACACCAGGACGACCGCGAGAACCGGCACCGCGACCGGCACATTGCCGAGGTCCGCGAGGAGTTCGGAGAGGCGGTCGGGGTGGATCAGGGCGCGGCTGGCCGCCTCGTCGAGGCCGACCAACGGGCCGTCGGCCGTCACCTGCCAGGTGATGAGCGCGAAGAGGAGGGCCGGAAGCCCGAGAAGGAGAAAGAGGGAGGTCGGCCGCCCCGGAACAGGGGGGGTGGTTCCGAGGCGGCCGTCCGGACCGGATGGTCGCGCGCCCCGGGGGGTTTGGGGCGGGCGACTGTCCGATCGGTGAGGAGATCCGGAGCCGGAAGCTCCGGGTGTGTGCGCGAGGGCACGACCAGGTCGAAGCTGGGGAGGCCGCGGCCTGATGTCGCCCAGAGTCCCCTCTGGACGGGGTGTATCTCTCATCTGGTTAGAACCTACGGCAGGGCGAAGGCGTTAGACAGACGCAATCGCGTCCTGACATCCACCTCGCACACCTTCTTCACACGCTCTGACTAACGCGGCCCGGGCCCCGGAATCCGCGGAGTCGTCAGGGCTGGGGCGCATGGGGTTCCCGGGGCGGGAACCCCAGGTCCCACCAGTGGTTTCGCTGTGACCTCAGATGCGGGCGAAGGCCTGCTCGATGATGTCGAGACCCTCGTTCAGCAGGTCCTCGCCGATGACCAGCGGCGGCAGGAAGCGCAGCACGTTGCCGTAGGTGCCACAGGTCAGGACCAGCAGGCCCTCGGCGTGGCAGGCCTTGGCGAGCGCGGCGGTCGCCTCCGGGTTCGGCTCCTTGGTGGCGCGGTCCTTGACCAGCTCGATGGCCATCATGGCGCCCCGGCCGCGGACGTCGCCGACGATGTCGAACTTCTCGGCCATGGCGCCCAGGCGGGCCTTCATGATCGCCTCGATGTTCTTCGCCCTGGCGTTGAGGTCCAGCTCCTTCATCGTCTCGATGGAGCCGAGCGCGCCGGCGCAGGCGACGGGGTTGCCGCCGTACGTGCCACCGAGGCCACCGGCGTGCGCGGCGTCCATGATCTCCGCGCGGCCGGTCACGGCGGCCAGCGGCAGGCCGCCGGCGATGCCCTTGGCGGTGGTGATCAGGTCCGGGACGATGCCCTCGTCCTCGCAGGCGAACCACTGGCCGGTGCGGCAGAAGCCGGACTGGATCTCGTCGGCGACGAAGACGATGCCGTTGTCGGCGGCGAACTGGCGGATCGCGGGCAGGAAGCCCTTGGCCGGCTCGATGAAGCCGCCCTCGCCGAGCACCGGCTCGATGATGATCGCGGCGACATTGTCCGGGCCGACCTGCTTGGTGATCTGGTCGATGGCCTGCGCGGCGGCCTCGGGTCCGGCGTTCTCGGCACCGGTCGGCCAGCGGTAGCCGTAGGCGACCGGGACGCGGTAGACCTCGGGCGCGAACGGACCGAAGCCGTGCTTGTACGGCATGTTCTTCGCGGTCAGCGCCATCGTCAGGTTCGTACGACCGTGGTAGCCGTGGTCGAACACGACGACGGCCTGCCGCTTGGTGTAGGCGCGCGCGATCTTGACGGCGTTCTCGACGGCCTCGGCGCCCGAGTTGAACAGCGCGGACTTCTTGGCGTGGTCACCGGGCGTCAGCTCGGCCAGGGCCTCGGCGACCTCGACGTACCCCTCGTACGGCGTGACCATGAAACAGGTGTGGGTGAAGTCCGCGAGCTGGGCGGACGCGCGGCGTACGACGGCCTCGGCGGAGGCGCCGACGCTGGTCACCGCGATGCCGGAACCGAAGTCGATGAGCCGGTTGCCGTCGACGTCCTCGAGGATGCCGCCGCCCGCACGCGCGGTGAAGACGGGCAGCACGGAGCCCACGCCCTGCGCGACCGCGGCGGTACGGCGGGCCTGCAACTCCTGCGACTTCGGACCGGGGATGGCGGTGACGACGCGGCGCTCCTGCGGAACTGCGCTCATGAGGGGCTCCTGGGGGTTTTGCTGACGCTTGTCTTGTTCTTTTCTCGCAGGCTAGGGCGGGGAGTGGGGGGTGGGCATGCTCCATGTGGGCGTTGTCGGCGACGTCGGTTGTCCGTGGTGGACATAGCGACGCGGGGCCCGGCACCGGCCACGACGAGATCCTGATCATCTCGGTCCGCTCCGTCGGCCGTGTAAGCGGTGAACTCCCCAGGAGTGGGCGTTAGATTGACTCGCTGATGGTGGATGGCACGGATGGAACGGCTGGTCAGGGGGCAAGGGCGATGGACAGCGACGGGACGCAGGACGCGCGGGGCACACACGCGACGCCTGTGCCGCGTCCGGCGACGCCACCGGAGGCCCCGGCGGTGCCGCCGCGGCCGACGCGGGAACCGGCGATGCCGTCACGGCAGGAGAACGGCCAGGGTGAGGCAGTCGTTGCCTGGCTCGACGAAGCCCGGCCCGAGGCCCGGACCGGCATCTGGCGCTTCGGCTACCGCATGCCGAAGGCGGGGCCGGACGCGGAGCGGCTTGCTCCTGTGACCGTCTTCGGCATGTTGATCCCGCTCGCCGTGGCGCTCCTGGTCTGGTCCTTCTGGCAGCGGGGTGTGATCCCGTACCAGTACACGGTCCTGCGGCTGTTCACCCCGGACGACTGGTGGTACGGCGGCACGATCGCCTCGCCCAAGCTGCTGAAGGACCAGGCGATCCAGCGCCCGGGCGTGGAGGCGGTGCAGGTCTACAACGCCTTCTTCTTCGCCCTGCTCGTCTACGCCGTGGGCCGGCTGGGTGACTGGCCGGCCGTCGTCCGTCACGTGGTGGGCCGCAGGCCCCAGCCTGCCCGCGCTCTGCTCGCCGCCCTCGGCGCCCTGGTCACCTTGAGCTTCGTGTTCCCGAACGCCTTCCCTGGAATCGGCTGGGACGCCCTGCCGATCGCGGATCCACTGCGCTCGCTGATCGCGCTGATCAATGGCAGTTACGAGATCTACAGGTCGCCGTTGGTGCCGGGCGTGCTCAACGCCCTCATCACCTTGGCCGTCCTCTGGCCCTTCGCCAGGCTCGGGGGCTGGTGGTCGCTGACGCGTGGTCGGCTCGCCGCCCGTCGCCGCGCCGACCCTGAGGGAGACGCGTCGTCGGCCGACGACCGGTCCCGTGCCCGCTGGCCCGAGCTGCGGGAGGCCGGGCAGCACCAGGCTGCCGACGTCCTCACCACGGAGGTGCTCGCCGGGCGGATGAACGACGTGGACTGTGCCCGTGTCGAACACGGCTGGATCCGTGCCCGACGCCAGGGTCGGCTCCCTGGCTTCACGGACACGGTGCTGCGCCAGGGCGCTGCGGCGTTCACCCATCCCTCGGGCGCCCGGAACCTGCACGGCCGCGCCGCCCGGCACGACCTGCTGACCGGACAGGTGCGCATCGGACAGTGGGTGGCCACCGAGCGCGCGCCGCTGGCCTACGGCGGTGTCGGCGCGGCCCTCGGGCGCGAGACACTGGGCACCTCGATGCTTGTGGTCGGGCCGTCGGGCGCAGGGAAGACCCGGCACGTGATCGCCCCAGTCGTCGAGTCACTCGCGCTCCAGGCTCTCACCGGCAGCTGCGCGGTGGTGGTGGTGTCCAGCGCCGGCACACCGGTCGGGGCGGACTCGTCGTACGACGTCGTGGTGAGCGTCGGTGACCCCGCCTCCGTGCACGACCTCGACCCGTACGCGGACTCCGACGACCCCGACGAGGCGGCCGGATTCCTCGCCGAGGCCCTCGCCGGCGACCTCGACACCGTCGGCGCCGAGCGTGCGGGCACCGCTCTCGCCCAGCTCCTGGGCCCCTACCGTGCCGTGCATGGGCACTTCCCGGCCCTGCCCGTCCTGCGGGAGCTGCTGGAGGGAAACCCTGCCCACCTCTCCGACCTGCGCCGACGTCTCGCCGACGACCGGTACACGGCGATGCGCCGGGAACTGGAGGCCCGTGCACGGCAGGCCGGCACCTCCGGTGACCCTGGTCCGGCGCTGGCCGACCGGCTCGCGCTGCTCGATCGGCCCGCGTTCGCGGAGTTCTTCGGCTCGGGCGGCGAGACCATCCGCCCGTTCTCACTGCGTGCCGTCGCCCACCACCCGCTGCGCGTCCGGATCGACCTGCCCGAGCACGGGCACGAAGAGGCCTCCCGCCTGATCGCCCGATTGGTACTGGCACAGTTCGCGGCTGTTGCGCGCGACGGCTCACGCGAGCACTTCGTGAGCCTGATCCTGGACGATGCCACCGGAACCGTCACCCCCGGTTCGGTACGGCGGATTCAGCGGCTGCGGTCGCAGAACGCCGGTGTCGTACTCGCGCTGCGCACGGTTTCGGACGTGCCGGAGTCCCTGCACGGGCCGTTGTACGGGGCGGTCGGCTGCCGGATGGCCCTGGCAGGAGTGACGACCTGGGACGGCAGCCGGTTCGCTGAGGCATGGGGCACGGAGTGGGTCGAGACCAAGGATGTCGCCCGGCACACTGTCTTCGCGGACCAGCCGATGACCCGGGTCATGCACGCCCTGCGTAAGCGGCTGACCGGTAAGGCGGTCACCACCGAGGCGGTCACCGTGCGGCAGGTCGAGCGGGAGCGGTGGTCGGCGTCCGAGCTGGCGCACGGGGTGCCGCCGGGGCATGCCGTGCTCTCGCTCACCAGCGTTCAGGGCGAGCACGCGCCGCCGCTGCTGGTGGATCTGCGGGGCTGACCTGGGTATCCGGGCACGAGGCCACGCGGGGACCGTACGGTGAGGCAGAATCGACACAGGTCGTTCATACACGGCGGCCAAAAGATCACAGGGATCGCACAGAGCCCGCCGATGATCACTGAGATCACACCGACGATCACCGAGATCACACCGACTTGAAGGCCGCATGCCCCCCACGCTCTCCTCGCTCGTCCACCACTCCGCGCTGAAGCTGACCGTGCGTGCGGGCGAGGACCGCCTGGACGTGCCCGTGCGCTGGGCGCATGCCAGCGAGCTCACCGACCCGGTGCCCTATATGGAGGGCGGGGAGCTGCTGCTGATCACCGCGCTGAAGCTGGACGCCGAGAACCCCGAGTCGATGCGGCGCTATGTGCGGCGCCTGGTGGGCGCGGGTGTGGTCGGGCTCGGCTTCGCGGTCGGCGTCAACTATGAAGACATCCCCCAGGCCCTGGTCGAGGCCGCGGCGGCGGAGGACCTTCCGCTGCTGGAGGTGCCGCGCCGCACGCCCTTCCTCGCCATCAGCAAAGCGGTCTCCGCGGCGATCGCGGCGGACCAGTACCGTGCGGTGACGGCGGGCTTCGCGGCCCAGCGGGAGCTGACCAGGCACGCCCTGACCGACGGGCCCGAAGGGCTGCTGACCGCGCTGGCCTCGCAGGTGGACGGCTGGGCCGCGCTGTACGACGCCTCCGGTGCCGTCGTCGCGACGGCGCCCGAGTGGGCCGGGCGGCGGGCGGCACGGCTCACGGCGGACGTCGAGCGGCTGCGCGAGCGGCCCGCGCCGGCGTCGTCCGTGGTGGGGGGACCGGAGAACGAGGACCGGGTCGAACTGCACAGCCTGGGCACCGGCCGGCGCCCCCGGGCGGCCCTGGCCGTCGGAACGGCGACCGCACTCGGCACCGCGGAGCGCTACGCCGTGCACTCCGCCATCGCCCTGCTGACCCTGACGACCGAGCGTTCCCGTTCCCTGCAGGCCGCCGAGCAGCGGATCGGGGCGGCCGTGCTGCGCATGCTGCTCGCCGGACAGCCGGACCACGCCCGGGCCGTGGCCGGGGGACTGTACGGCGGACTGCTGGACGCGCCCTTCCGGATGATCGTCGCCGAGTCGGCGTCGGTGTCGGCGGCGCGGGTCGTGGACTCCGGGTCGCGGGTGCCGCTGACCAAGGCGTCCGCCGCGGTGCTGGTCGCGGCCGGCGAGGCGAACGGCGATCCGCTGGGCGGGCTCACCGAGGTCGTCGAGTCCGCGGCGGCTCGCGCCGGGGAGGCGGTGCTGGTGGTTCCGGAGGGGGAGGGCGAGACCGCGCGGCTGGTGGTGCTCGCGGCGGACGGCGGTGCGGCGGTCTCGGCGAGCGCGGAGTACGCGGCGGCGCTGGAGGCGACGCGCGTGGGAACCGTGTCGGAGCAGCCCGGGGTCATCGACGACGAGCTGGTCGTCGGCCTGTCCGCGCCGGCCGGACCCATCGCCGCGGCGGCGGCCTACAAGCAGGCCGAGCAGGCACTGTCGGTGGCCCGGCGGCGCGGGCGGGTGTTCGTGGAGCACGAGCAGCTGGCCGCGGGATCCGTGCTGCCGCTGCTCGCGGACGACGCGGTGAAGGCCTTCGCCGACGGTCTGCTGCGGGCGCTGCACGAGCACGACGCGACGGGCCGCGGCGACCTGGTGGCCTCCCTGCGGGCGTGGCTGTCCCGGCACGGCCAGTGGGACGCGGCGGCCGCGGACCTGGGAGTGCACCGGCACACGCTGCGGTACCGGATGCGGCGGGTGGAGGAGATCCTCGGCCGCTCGCTGGACGACGCGGACGTACGGATGGAGCTCTGGCTGGCGCTGAAGGCGACGTCGACGGAGTAGCGCGCTGGCGAGAGCCATGGTGCGCCAATCCGGCGAACCCCGGCTCCCCACCAGTACAGCTCGGACAAACACCGGTCCGCGCTCGCGCCCCTACCGTGGACCACGACACACAGGACATCCAACGCGGAAGGGCCGGGAAATCGACATGCCAAAGGAAAATGTGGCAGCCACCCACGCCTTCTGGCTCGCCGGCCGCCAGGTCACCGGCGAGGACAGCTTCGATGTGACCTCCCCATGGGACGGGCGGGTCGTCGGCAGGGTCAGCGTGCCGACCGACGCGCAGATCGAGGGGGCCGTGGCCGCCGCGTACGCCGTCCGGGACGAGTTCGCCGCGACGCCGGCGCATGTGCGGGCCGCCGCCCTCGACCACGTCAGCCGGCGCCTCGTCGAGCGCACCGAGGAGATCGCGCGACTGATCTCCGCCGAGAACGGCAAGCCCATGAAGTGGGCCCGGGGCGAGGTCGGCCGTGCCGTGTCCGTGTTCCGGTTCGCGGCCGAGGAGGCCCGGCGCTTCAACGGCGGCGAGGCCCAGCGGCTCGACACCGACCTCGGCGGCCAGGGGCGGCTCGCCTTCACCCGGCGCTTCCCCAAGGGCGTGGTCCTCGGCATCGCGCCGTTCAACTTCCCGCTGAACCTGTGCGCCCACAAGATCGCCCCGGCCATCGCCGCCGGTGCGCCGATCATCCTGAAGCCCGCCCCGGCCACCCCGCTGTCCGGCCTGATCATCGGTGACCTGCTCGCCGAGACCGAGCTTCCGGCCGGCTCCTGGAGCATCCTGCCGGTGCCGAACGACAAGATGCCCGCCCTGGTCCAGGACGAGCGTCTGCCGGTCATCTCCTTCACCGGTTCCGAGAAGGTCGGCTACGCGATCATGGACTCGGTGCCGCGCAAGCACTGCACCCTGGAGCTGGGCGGCAACGGCGCGGCGGTCGTGCTCGCCGACTTCGCCTCCGACGCGGACCTGGACTGGGCCGCGACCCGCATCGCGACCTTCTCCAACTACCAGGGCGGCCAGTCCTGCATCTCCGTGCAGCGGGTGATCGCGGACGCCTCCGTGTACGACCGGCTGCTGCCGCGCATCGTCGCCGCCGTCGAGAACCAGGTCACCGGCGACCCGAACGACGACGCCACCGATGTCGGCCCGCTGGTCAGCGAGGACGCCGCCAAGCGCGTCGAGACGTGGGTGGACGAGGCGGTCGCCGCCGGAGCCGCCCTCCTCACCGGCGGCAAGCGCGACGGTGCCTCCTACGCGCCGACCGTCCTCACCGACGTACCGGCCGACGTCACGCTCTCCTGCGAGGAGGTCTTCGGACCCGTCCTCAGCATCCAGAAGGCCGACGGGGAGGCCGCCGCCTTCGCCGCCGTCAACGACTCCAAGTACGGCCTCCAGGCGGGTGTGTTCACCCACGACCTCCAGACCGCCTTCCGTGCCCACCGGGCGCTGGAGGTCGGCGGTGTCGTCGTCGGCGACGTCCCGTCCTACCGCGCCGACCAGATGCCCTACGGCGGTGTCAAGCAGTCCGGTGTCGGCCGTGAGGGCGTGAAGTTCGCGATGGACGACTACACCTACGAGCGCGTGATGGTCCTCACCGGCATCGCGCTCTGAGCAGGTCCGCGAACCACTCTGGCCTATGACAATCGTTTTCAGGTAGAGTGGTCCCGTATCCCGGGATGAAAAAGGGCCCGGCACCGATGCCTTCCGGTGCCGGGCCCCTTCCGTGCGCCGGCCTGGTCCGGACCCTCAACCGGAGAAGCCGACGTGCGCGAGCCGCAGCGGGCCGCGCAGTCCGATGCGGACGTCACGGACGCCCGCGGCGATGATCCGAGCGGTGAGCGTCCGGTAGTCGTACGGCCCGGTGCCGGCCGCCTTCGACGTCAGCACGGCCGGCACCGGGCCGCCGGCCGGCGACACCTCGACCGTGCCCTCGCCCGCCACGGTCACCGTCACCTCGGTGACGCCGTCGCCGAAGTCGCAGTCCCGGTAGAGCAGTTCACCGGAACCGCCCCCGGCCGCCGTCACCGCGTCGCCCGAGCTCTTCGTGCGGTCGACGATCGCGACACCGCTCTGCTCGTCGAAGTCGGCCGCGGGCAGGCCCCGTCGGAGGACGGGCCGCGGGGCCGCGGGCTCGCCGTCCAGGACCACCGTCGTCCGCAGCCGGACGTCCTCGCTGGAGGCGCCGGCCAGCACCTCGTACGTTCCCGGCTCGCGGCGCCAGCCGTCCCGCGCCACGTCCCAGAAGTCGACGGCGGACAGGGGAACTTCGAAGGCCAGCTCCCTGCGCTCGCCCGGTTCGAGGCGCACCCTGCCATGTGCCAGCAGCTCGCGGCGCGGGCGCGGCACCGTCGGGTCCACGGCACGGAAGTAGACCTGGGCCACCTCGTCGGCCGTCATGTCCCCGGTGTTCGTGACCGCGAAGGTGATGTGCAGGGAGCCGTCCGCCGTGCGGGTGGCGAGGCCGGCGTAGGAGAAGGCGGCGTACGACAGGCCGTGGCCGAACGGGAACAGCGGGGTCCCCTCGAAGTACAGGTAGGTCTGGCGGCCGCCGATCACGTCGTAGTCGAGGAGGTCCGGCAGGTCGGCGTCGGCGGCGTACCAGGTCTGCGGGAGGCGGCCGGCGGGGGAGACGTCGCCGGCCAGGACCCGGGCCAGGGCGGTGCCGGCCGCCTGGCCGCCGTGGGAGGTCCAGAGCACCGCCGGGAGGGCGGCGACGTCGACCGCGTACGGGTACGCCGACACCAGCGCCAGGACCGTGCTCGGGTTGGCGGCGCGGGCGCCGCGCAACAGGCGTTCCTGGTGGGCGGGGAGGGCGAGCGTCGTACGGTCCTCGGTCTCGCGGCCGTTGATGTGCGGGTCGTTGCCCGCGACCACCAGGACCACGTCGGCCTGCGCGGCGGCCCTGGCCACCGCGTCCTCGCCGCGCTCGACGACGATCAGCTCGAAGACTTCCGGGTCGTGTTCGGCAACCCGCACCCCGTCGGCGGCGACTGAGACGTGGTGACCCGTGCCGATGTGCCTCAGGAGGTGTCCGTTCGCGTGCGGTTCCAGTCGGAACGTCTCCTGGACGACCCAGCCGCCCGGCTGGTCGGCGGAGGCACGCACCCGGCCGTCCTCGGCGACCGAGAGATAACGCCCGTCGGGCCCGCGCAGGGTCAGCACGCCCTCGCCCCAGTCCACCAGGGCCAGTTCGGTGCCGGCCGGGCCGGCGGTCAGCGCGGGCAGGTCGGTGCGGCCCGCCAGCAGCGCCGGGTCCAGTGCGCCCTCGGCGCCGCGCACCTCGTCGCCGGCGTCCGTCTCGGGGACGTGCAGGAAGGCGCCGGCCGAGGTCTTCAGCAGGATGCGGTCGACGCCCTCCGCGAAGTCCACGCGCTGCGCGCCGAACCGCTCGTACAGGCCCTCCAGCGGGGTCGAGCGGTGGATGAGCGTGCCGCTGTACCAGTCGAGCTTGCACTCGTCGGCGAGCAGGCCGACCACCGCGAGCCGGGTGTCGGGCGCGAGCGGCAGCAGGCCCGCGCTGTTCTTCAGCAGCACGACCGCCTGCTCGGCGGCCTCCTGGGCGAGGGCCCGGTGGGCCGGGGTGTCGAAGTCCCCGGTGAGCGCGTACGGGTCGTACTCGGGGTCGAACTCGCCGAGCCGGAAGCGGACCGAGAGCTGACGGCGGACGGCCGCGTCGAGGTCCGACTCGGTCAGCAGGCCCCGGTCCAGGGCGCCGCGGATCCGGGCGGTGATCTTCGAGCTGTCGGTGCCGTGGTCGGTGAAGCTGTCGACGCCGGCCAGCAGGGCCGCGGCCGTGGCCTCCTCGTGGGTGTCGAAGTAGTGCTCGGAGTCGACCAGGTTGGACGGCGCGCCCGCGTCCGAGCAGACCAGCAGGTCCTGATCGGTCCAGGTGCGCAGGTGCTCGCGCAGATACGGCGATACGTGGTTGGGGCGGCCGTTGACCAGGTTGTACGCCGGCATCACCCCGGCCGTCGCGCCCGCCTCGACCGTCGCGCGGAAGGCACGCAGGTCGTACTCGTTCAGGACACGCGGGCGGACCGAGGAGGACGTGACGTCGCGGCTGGTCTCGTTGTTGTGCGCCAGCCAGTGCTTGAGCACGGGCGCGGTGCGCCAGTACGTCGGATGGTCGCCGCGCAGGCCGCGGGTGTACGCGGTGGCGATGGCGGAGGTGAGGTTCGGGTCCTCGGAGTAGCCCTCCTCGCCACGCCCCCACAGGGGGTGGCGCAGCAGGTTGACGGTGGGGGACCAGACGTTGAGGCCGACGCGGTCGTCGCGGGCGCGCATGGCACGGGTCTCCTTGGAGACGGCCTCGCCGATCCGCCGTACGAGGTCCGGGTTCCAGGTCGCGCCGAGGCCCACCGCCTGCGGGAAGACGGTGGCCGGGCCCATCCACGCCACACCGTGCAGCGCCTCCTGGCCGGTGCGGAAGGCCGCGATGCCCAGGCGCTCGACCGCGGGCGTGAACTGGTGCAGGAACCCAGTCTTCTCGTCGAGCGTGAGCCGCGACAGAAGGTCGTCGATGCGCTTCGCGAACGGCAGTCGCCGATCGCGGAAGGGCGGCGTGTGCGGGGTGTGTGCGGTCACGTGGGGATCCCCTCGCGATGGATCGGCTGGACGCTTTCGAAGCGCTTCGATGCTCATTTGGTGGTGGGGCAGGTGTCAAGACACCTGAAGGAATCTTGGAAGCGACTCTTGTGCGCCCATGGGCGGTCACTTAACCTCACTGCAACATCGAAGCGCTTCGACAGTGGGGTTGACGCAATGACGCCGAAAGCCGCCTCCTCCGCCTCCTCCGGACCGAGCCGGAGAAGCTTCCTCGCCTCCACGGCGGTCGCCACCGCGGCGGTGGCCGGCGGGATGCCGCTGCTCGCCGCCTGCGGCGGTTCGGACAGCGGTTCGCGTGAGGGGACCACCTCGGGCAAGGACGCGAAGAAGATCCTGCCGACGTACGTGGCCGGCAGCGTGGTGACGCCGGACATCCCGTCGAAGAACGGCTCCTCGAACGGCTTCACCGGCAAGCTGGACATCGCGGACCTGAAGACGTCGGTCGCGAAGAAGCTCGGCAAGGGCGGCAAGGTCACCGTCATGTCGCCGTTCTGGGGCTCCCCGCCGAAGGGGAACAACCCCTACTACACGGCGATGAACGACCTGATCGGCGTCGACGTCCGGTGGCAGAACCAGGACGGCAACACCTACGACCAGAAGCTCGGCGCGGTCCTCGCCTCCAGCGACGTCCCCGACGTCGTCGTGGTCCCCGGCTGGAACATGGGCGGCAGGATACCCAGCGCCATCATCAGCAAGTTCGCCGACCTCGGCCCCTACCTCTCCGGGGACGAGGTCAAGAGGTACCCCAACCTCGCGGCGATCCCGACCGACGCCTGGCAGCGCTCCATATTCGGCGGCGCGCTGCGCGGACTGCCGATGCCGGCGTCGTACGTCACCAACATCGTGCCCCTCTACCGTCAGGACGTCTTCGACAAGGAGGGGTACCAGGTCCCCACCTCCACCGACGAGTTCCTGGCGCTGGCGAAGGACATCACCAACGCCAAGGCCAAGGTGTGGGCCTGCGGTGACATGAAGTGGACCGCGTTCAACTCCTTCGGCGTGCTGTCCGGTTCGGAGAAGCCGCTCGGCTGGAACCTCGTCGACGGCAAGCTGGTCTACCGCATCGAGACCGAGGAGTACCTGGAGGCCCTGGAGTGGACGCGCAAGCTGTTCGCGGTCGGCGTCGTCCACCCCGACTTCAAGCTCGGCAAGAGCCAGGCCACCGACCCGGCCACCAAGTTCGCCGCCGGTGAGTTCCTGATCTACAACAACGACATCTCCAGCTGGTACGGCCTCACCGCCTCCCAGGCCACCCAGAACCCGGACTTCAAGGTCTCCGGCATGGACATCTTCGGCGCCGGCGGCAGCGGCCCCACCCCGTGGGCGGCACAGCCCGCCGGCATCTTCGCGTTCATCAACAAGAACGCCTCCGAGGCCGTGGTCCGCGACGCGCTGGCCGTCGCCAACGTGACCGCGGCGCCGTACGGCACCAAGGAGTACATGCTCACCAACTACGGCGTCGAGGGCACCCACTACACCCTCAAGGACGGCGTCCCGGTCAAGACCGACCAGGGCAACAACGAGGTCCTCAACGCCTACGTCATGGTCGCGAGCCCCGCCTCCACCCTCGCCCACCCCGACTTCCCGGACATCGCCGCGGCGCAGGTGGAGTGGCAGCAGCGGATGGGCGCGCTCACCAAGAAGTCGTCGTTCTGGGGCATGCAGATCACCGAGCCCGCCCGCTACACCAACCTCTCCAACGACTTCGAGCAACTGGAGGACGACATCGTCCGCGGCCGCAAGAAGATCGGCGACATGCAGCAGGCCGTCTCCGACTGGAAGAGCAAGGGCGGCGACAAGCTCCGCGACTGGTACAAGAAGATCCTCGACGAGAACGGCAGCGCGGCCAACTGATCCCGGGTTCGAGGCAAGGAGAAGGCCGTGTCGCACAGCACGGTGCCTCGGAGCAGGACCGAGGCGAAGAGCAGGACCCCGGGGGAGAAGACCCCGGTCGCGTCCGGCGGCGCCCCCGGCTCCCCGGGTCGGGGCCGGTCGGGGAAGCTGGGCCTGAAGGTCAGATTCCGGCGCGACCGGGTGCTCCTCCTGATGACGCTGCCGGCCGTCGTGCTGGTCCTGCTCTTCAACTACACACCGATCCTCGGCAACGTCGTCGCCTTCCAGGACTACGACCCCTACATCAGCGACAACGGCGTCGTCTCCATTCTGAACAGCCCCTTCGTGGGCATGGAGAACTTCCAGCGGATCTTCGAGGACTCGGCCTTCTGGAACGCCGTCCAGAACACGCTGATCCTCTTCTTCCTCCAGCTCGTGCTGTTCTTCCCGATCCCGGTCCTGCTCGCGCTGCTCATCAACAGCGTGGTCAGGCCCCGGATACGGGCGGTCTCACAGGCGATCCTGTATCTGCCGCACTTCTTCTCCTGGGTGCTGGTCATCGCCGTGTTCCAGCAACTGTTCGGCGGCGCCGGGATCTTCTCCCAGCTGCTGCGGCAGCACGGCTACGACGGCCTCGACTTCATGACGGACCCGAGCACCTTCCCGCTGCTGATCACGGCGCAGAGCGTGTGGAAGGACGCCGGCTGGGGGATCATCGTGTTCCTCGCCGCGCTCGCCTCGGTACCGCCCGACCTCTACGAGGCCGCCGCGATGGACGGCGCGAACCGCTGGCGCCGCATGTGGCACGTCACGCTTCCCGCGCTGCGCCCGGTGATCGCCCTGCTGCTGGTGCTGCGCGTCGGCGACGCGCTGACCGTCGGCTTCGAACAGATCCTGCTGCAGCGGGACATGGTCGGACCGGGCGCCGCCGAGGTCCTCGACACCTTCGTGTGGTGGAACGGCGTGCGCAACCAGGACTTCGGCTACGCGGCCGCCGCCGGCCTGGTCAAGGGCGTCGTCAGCCTCGGACTGGTGCTCGCCGCGAACAAGGTGGCCCATCTCATGGGCGAGCAGGGGGTGTACAGGAAGTGACCGCCGTGATCGACAAGACGGTGCGCGGGCCCGGCCGGTGGGCTGCGCCGCCCCGGCCGGGCTGGGAGGAGGAGCCCTCCGGGGCCGGCCTCGCGGGCAAGGGGCTCGCGCTGACGCTGGCCTGCCTCGGGATCCTCTTCCCGCTGTGGATCGTCGTAGTGACGAGCCTGTCGTCGCGCAGGACGATCGACGAGGCCGGCGGTCTGGTGATGGTGCCGAAGGACATCACCTTCATCGCCTACAAGGAGCTGCTGAGCGGCGGGCAGGTCACCCGGGCGGCCGTCATCAGCGTTCTGGTCACCCTCGTCGGCACGCTGTTCTCGATGGCCGTGTCCGTGCTGTGCGCGTACGGTCTGTCGCGGACCGGGTCGCTGGGGCACCGCTGGATCCTGCTGACCCTGCTGGCGACGATGTTCTTCAGCGCCGGGCTCATCCCGACGTATCTGCTGGTGCAGACCCTCGGGCTGACGGATTCCTATCTCGCGCTGATCCTGCCGAGTGCGGTGAGCGTGTTCAACATCCTCGTGCTGCGCGGGTTCTTCATGGGGATCTCGCAGGAACTCATCGACAGCGCGCGCATCGACGGCGCCGGGGACCTTCGGATCCTCTGGCAGATCGTCATGCCGTTGTCGCGGGCCGTCATCGCGGTGATCACGCTGTTCTACGCGGTGGGGTACTGGAGCGCCTGGTTCAACGCCTCGCTGTATCTGAACGACCAGGACATGATGCCGCTGCAGAACGTCATGATCCAGCTCGTGCAGAAGCAGGAGGCGCCGGTCGGGCTGGGGCAGGCCATCAAGACGGGGCAGCTGTCGGGGCTGGCCGTGCAGATGGCCGTGATGGTCATGGCGCTGCTGCCTGTCGCCGTGCTTTCTCCCTTTGTCCAGAAGCACTTCAAGAAAGGCATGCTCACAGGGGCCGTCAAGGGCTGATGGGCGGCTGCGGGTCGGTTGTGGCGGGTCGCGCGGTTCCCCGCGCCCCTTGGGTTCTCCAGTCCCCTCTTCCAGGAGTCGAGGTATGTCCATGCGTACGTCCCGACCCAGCAGACGTGTGGTTCTCACCGGGGCCGCGGCGGTCGCCGGGCTCAGCACGGTGCCGTTGCTTTCGAGTACCGCCCAAGCCGCCGGACGGGCGTACCGCTGGCGCACCGCCGTCATGGGCGGCACCGGGTTCGTCACCGGAGTGCTCTTCCACCCCTCCGCCCGTGGACTCGCCTACGCCCGTACCGACATCGGGGGTGCCTATCGCTGGGACGAACGGGGCGAGCGGTGGGTGCCGTTGATCGATCACATCGGGTGGGACGACTGGAATCTGCTCGGGGTGGAGGCGATGGCCGTCGATCCGCAGCACCCCGACCGGCTGTACCTCGCGCTCGGCACCTACGCCCAGTCGTGGGCCGGCAATGGGGCCGTCCTGCGCTCCGAGGACCGCGGGAGCACCTGGCAGCGCACCGATCTCACCGTGAAACTCGGGGCCAACGAGGACGGGCGGGGGTGCGGGGAGCGGCTGCTCGTCGACCCTCGGGACAGCGACACGCTGTGGCTCGGCACCCGGCACGACGGGCTGCTCAAGTCGGGCGACAGGGGAGCGAGTTGGCGGTCGGCGGAGTTCCCCGCCGACCCGGGCGGCACCGGTCAGGGCATCACCTTCCTCGTCGCCGCCGGCCGTGCCGTCTACGCCGGCTGGGGCGACTCCGACGGCACGGCGGACCGGCCCAACCTGTACCGCACGTCCGACGGCAACACCTGGGAGACCGTCCCCGGCCTGCCCACCGGCACCGCCGCCAAGGTGCCGGTCCGCGCCGCGTACGACCGCCACACCCGCGAGCTGTACGTGACGTACGCCGACGCCCCCGGGCCCAACGGCCAGGCGGACGGCAGTGTGCACCGGCTGCGTACGACGGACGGCGCGTGGACCGAGGTCACCCCGGTGCAGCCCGGCGGCACCGACACCTTCGGGTACGGCGGTGTCGCCGTCGACGCCCGTCGCCCCGGTACCGTCGTCGTCTCCACCAACAACCGGTGGGCCGCCGTCGACACCCTGTACCGGACCACCGACGGCGGCCGCAGCTGGACGTCCCTGAAGGACACGGCCGTCCTCGACGTCTCCGAGACGCCCTACCTCAAGTGGGGTGAGGACGAGCCCAAGTTCGGCTGGTGGATCCAGGCGGTCGCCCTCGACCCGTACGACTCCCGGCACCTCCTGTACGGCACGGGCGCGACCCTCTACGGCACCCGGGACCTCAGGCACTGGGCCCCGCGGATCCGCGGCCTGGAGGAGACCTCGGTCCGTCAGCTGATCTCGCCGCCGACCGGGAAGGCACACCTGATCAGCGGCAACGGGGACATCGGCGTGATGTACCACGAGTCGCTCACCGCGTCCCCGGCGCGTGGCATGGCCGCCCACCCGATTTTCGGGACCGCCACGGGTCTCGCGCAGGCGGCGGCCAGGCCGTCGTACGTCGTCCGTGCGGGATGGGGCGACCACGGCAACGGCGCGTACTCCGACGACGGCGGGCGGACCTGGGCGCCCTTCCCCGCGCAGCCCGCCATCGCCAAGGACGCGCCCGGACCGATCGCCGCCAACGCCGACGGCGGCGTGCTGCTGTGGTCCTTCGTGCACTGGGACGGCACTCCGTACGCGGCGCGGCGCTCCGCCGACAACGGCGCCACCTGGTCGGAGGTCACCACGTTCCCGAAGGGGGCCACCCCGGTCGCGGACCCGGTCGACCCGTCCGTGTTCTACGCCTTCGACACCGCGACCGGCACCCTCCACGCCAGCACCGACGGCGGCCTGACCTTCGCCGCGCGGGCCGGCGGGCTCAGCTCGGGCGACAGGGAGTTCCAGCTGGCCGTGGCGCCCGGCCGGTCCGGCGACCTGTGGCTGAGCCTCAAGTGGAACGGGCTGTACCGCTCCACCGACGGGGGCGCGACCTTCACCAAGGTCTCCAGCTGCTGGGCCTCGTACACCCTCGGTTTCGGCAGGGCCGCCCGGGGCGCGTCCTACCCGGCGGTCTACCTGGTCGGCTCGACCGAGGCCATCACCGCCGTGTACCGCTCCGACGACGAGGCGGGGACCTGGGTGCGGATCAACGACGACCGGCACCAGTGGGGCTGGATCGGCGCCGCCGTCACCGGCGACCCGCGGATCCACGGCCGTGTCTACCTCGCCACCAACGGGCGGGGCGTGCAGTACGGGGAGCCCGCCTGATGCCGGAACGAAAAGGACCTGCCCTGAGCGACGCCACCCGCGGCCGCATCCTCTTCGGCGGCGACTACAACCCCGAGCAGTGGCCCGAGGAGACCTGGCACGAGGACGTCCGGCTGATGAGGGAGGCCGGGGTCAACTCGGTCACCCTCGGCGTCTTCTCCTGGGCGAAGCTCGAACCCCGGCCGGGCGCACGGGAGTTCGGCTGGCTGGACCGGCTGATGGACCTGATGCACGAGAACGGCATCGGCGTCGTCCTCGCCACCCCGACCTCCTCACCGCCGCCCTGGATGGGCCGCCTGCACCCCGAGACGCTCCCGCGCGACGAGGACGGCCGGACCGAGTGGTGGGGCTCCCGTCAGCACTTCTCCCACTCCAGCGCGACCTACCGCCGCTACGCCGCCGCCATCACCGAGGACCTCGCCGCCCGCTACGGCAGCCACCCCGCGCTGCGGATGTGGCACATCAACAACGAGTACTGCACCTACGACTGGGGCGACGAGGCCGAGGACGCCTTCCGCGGCTGGCTCCAGGCCAGGTACGGCACGCTCGAAGTCCTCAACCGGGCCTGGGGAACGGCCTTCTGGAGCCAGGGCTACGGCGACTGGCACGAGGTCCTGCCGCCGCGCCGGGCGCACTACATGAAGAACCCCACCCAGGTGCTGGACTTCCGGCGCTTCACCTCCGACGCCCTGCTGGAGTGCTACCTCGCCGAACGCGACATCGTGGCCCGGCACACTCCGCACATCCCGGTGACGACCAACTTCATGGCGCTGTGGCAGGGCCTGGACGCCTGGCGGTGGGCCGAGGAGGAGGACGTCGTCTCCATCGACGTCTACCCGGATCCGAGGGATCCGTTCGGCGGGCAGTACGGTGCGCTGGTGCACGACATGACCCGCTCGCAGGCCCGGGGCGGCCCCTGGACGGTGATGGAGCAGGCCGCGGGCCCGGTCAACTGGCGCGGGGTCAACCATCCCAAGCCCGCCGGCCTCAACCGGCTCTGGTCCCTCCAGGCGGTGGCCCGCGGCGCCGACGCCGTCTGCTACTTCCAGTGGCGCCAGTCCCGGCAGGGCTCGGAGAAGTTCCACTCCGGGATGGTCGGCCACGCCGGTGAGCGGGGCCGCACCTTCCGGGAGGTCAAGCGGATCGGCACCGAACTCGCCCTGCTGAGCGGGAAGACGGCGGGGACCCGGGTCGAGGCCGCCGAGGTCGCCGTACTCCTCGACTGGAACGCCTGGTGGGCGGGCGAGCAGGACGGACGGCTCTCCCGCGAGACCGACCTGGCACAGGTCGTCCGTGCCTGGCACCGCGCCCTGTGGGAGGCGCACACCGTCGCCGACTTCGCCCACCCCGAGCACGACCTGTCCGGCTACCGGCTGGTCGTCGTACCGCAGCTGTACCTCATGACGGACGCGGCGATCGACAACCTGGTCGCCCACGTCGAGGCCGGCGGCAGCCTCGTCGCCGGCTTCCAGACCGGCGTCGCCGACGAGGACGACCGGGTCCGCGAGGGCGGCATGGACGTCCGGCTGCGCGACCTGTTCGGCATCCGCGTGCTGCACGAGTGGTGGCCGCTGGACGCGGGGGAGACGGTGGACGCCGACGGATTCCGCGGCACCCTGTGGTCCGAGGAGATCGAGGCGGCGGACGACGTCGACGCCGTCGTCCCGTACAAGGGCGGCGAGCTGGACGGGCTCCCGGCGGTCCTGCGCAAGGGCCGCGCCCGGTACCTCTCCACCCTCCCCGAGCCGCACGCCCTGCGCGCGCTGCTCGCCGACATCGCCGCCGAGGCGGGCGTACGGCCGACCCTCGCCGGACTTCCGGCCGGGGTGGAAGCGGTACGGCGCGGCGGGCTGCTGTTCCTGCTCCACCACGGGCGCGATCACGTCACCGTGCCGGTGCCGGGCCGCCATCGCGATCTGCTGACCGGCACCGAGGTCACCGACGCGGTCGAGCTCGGGCGGTACGGGGTGGCCGTCCTGGAGGCCGTCTCATGAGCGGGCCCGTGCAGGGCACCTGGGAGCCGGCTCCCGCCGCCCGCTGGGAGGACGCCTTCCTGAGCGGGAACGGACGACACGGCATCATGGTGTTCGGTGATCCGAACGTCGACCGGGTCGTCGTCAACCATCACACCCTGGTCCGCCCCAACGGCGGCGAACACGCCCGACCGCCCGCCCTGGCCGCCGAACTCCCGCTGCTCCAGGACCGGTTGCTGGCCGGGGACGTCACCGCCGCCGAGTCCTTCACCGACGGGCGGGAACTCCAGTGGGTGCAGCCCTTCCACCCCGCCTTCCGGATACGGCTGAGCCGCTCGGCCACCGGGGTGCACGCGGACTACCGCCGCGAGGTCGACTTCACCACCGGCGTCTGCACGGCCGTGCGGGGCGCCTGGCAGAGCGAGGCCTTCGTCTCCCGCGCCGACGACGTCATCGTCCACCGCGTCACCGAGCCCGGCCTCACCGCCGAAGTGACCCTCGACCACCAACTGCCGGGCGCACCCGGCGCCTTGGCGGTCGGTCACGGCACCGTCCTCACCCCCGAAGGCGCACTCCTCACCCTCCGCGTCCGCTACTCCGGCAGCGACCGCGCCTACACGGGCATCACCCTCGCCGTCGTCACCGGCGGCCGCACCCGCACCTCGCTCCCCGGCATCCGGATCGAGAACGCCGGTGCCCTGCTCCTGCTCACCCGGGTCCGGCGCCACACCGGCGAGCCGGACGTCCTCGCCGAGGCACGCGAACTGCGCGCACTCCTGCCCGAGGACGCCGACGACGACCCGTACACCGTTCTCCTCGCCCGCCACCGGGCCCTGCACCGCCCTGCCTGTCTCCGCGCCGGCCTCGACCTCGACGCGGACGACACCGAAAGGGCCCTGCCCGGCTCTGAGCTGGTCCGCCGTCCGAAGAGCGCCGCCCTCCTGGAGCGCCTCTTCGCGGCCGGCCGCTACCACCTGCTGTCCGCCTCCGGCATGCTGCCGCCGCGCCTCACCGGCCTGTGGACCGGCGACTGGAACACGGCGTGGTCGGGTGCCTTCACGACCGACGCCAACCTCAACCTCCAGACCGCCTCGGCCGCGGCCGCAGCGCTCCCGGAGGTGACCGAGGCCCACGCCGCCCTCGTGCACGGCCAGGTCGCACACTGGCGCGACAACGCCCGCGCGGTCTTCGGCACCCGGGGCGTCGTGGCGCCCGCCCACACCGACGGCGAGTCCGGGCACGTCTACCACTTCAGCCGCGAGTACCCCCTGCACCTGTGGACCGCGGGCGCCGACTGGCTCCTCAAACCCCTCGTCGACCACGACGAGACCTGGGGCGAGCGCGACCCGCGCACCGCGGCCGTCCTCGCCGAAGTCGCCCTGTTCTACGAGGACTTCCTCACCCGCACCGACGAGGACGGCCATCTCGTCGTCGTCCCGTCCTACTCGCCGGAGAACCGCCCGGCGAACGCGAGCTGGGGCAGCGTCAACGCCGCCATGGACCTCTCGGCGGCCCGGCACGCCCTGCGCACCGCCGCCCGCTACCACCCGGGCACCTCCGGGGCCGACCGCTGGCGCGCCCTCGCCGACCGCCTCCCGCCGCACCGGATCAACGCCGACGGCGCCCTCGCGGAATGGGCCGCGCCCGGCCTGGAGGACAGCTACGACCACCGCCACCTCAGCCACCTCTACGGTGTCTGGCCGCTCGACGAGATCACCCCGTACGACACCCCCGGCCTCGCGGTCGCCGCGCGCCGCGCCCTGGAACTCCGTGGTGCCGAGAACGACTCCGCGCACGGCCATCTGCACCACGCCCTGATCGCGGCCCGGCTCGGGGACGGCGAGCGCGTCGCCAACGCCCTCGACCAGGTCCTCGGCGGCGACTTCTTCCACGCCTCCCTGATGAGCGCCCACTACCCCCGCCGCGACGTCTACAACGCGGACGCCGCGCACACGCTGCCCGCCGTACTGATCGAGATGCTCGTACAGTCGACCCCCGACCGGCTGGTCCTGCTGCCCGCGGTCCCGCGGACCTGCCCGCGGGGGCGGCTCAGCGGCATCCGCACCCGGTTCGGGGCGCGGCTCGATCTGAGCTGGGGCCCCGAAGGTGCCACGGCCGTCCTCATGCCGACCCGCACCCTGCGCATCGAACTCCGGACTTCCCCCGGCGACGGCGATCGCGCCGCGCGTCCGCTCGACCTCGTCGCCGGAGAAGACCACGTCCTCAGCCTCGGGGCGTGGTGACCTCCCCGCAATTCCAAGGCGATTCCCCCCCACCCATGGAAGGGACACCATGGCAAAGAGCACACTGCGCAAGATCACCACGGCCGTGCTGGCCCCGGCGATGGCCCTCGGCGCCGTCGTCGGCCTCGCGTCCGCCCCCGCCTCGGCCGCCGTCTGGAACTCCTGCGACCAGTGGGGCAACACCAGCCTGAACGGCTACACGCTCTACAACAACATCTGGGGCTCCGGCGCCGGCAGCCAGTGTGTCTGGGCCAACTCCGGCACCAACTGGGGCGTCTGGGCCAACCACCCGGGCACCGGCGGCATCAAGTCCTACCCGAACTCCAAGAAGGTGATCAACAAGACGATCGCCTCCCTCGGCTCTCTCACCAGCAACTACAACGTCACGGTCCCGTCGTCCGGCGCGTACAACACGTCGTACGACATCTGGGACACCGACTACGACTACGAGATCATGCTCTGGGTCAACTACAACGGCGCCGTCGGCCCCCTCGGCACCTCGCAGGGCAACGTCACCCTGGGCGGTCACACCTGGACCGTCTACAAGGGCAACAACGGGGCCAACGAGGTGTTCTCGTTCCTGCGGACCTCCGACTCCAGCTCCGGGAGCGTCGACATCAAGCCGATCCTCACCTGGATCGCCGGCACCAAGGGCTGGATGTCCAGCGGCGAGACCATCGGTGACGTCCAGTTCGGCTACGAGATCACCTCGTCGTCGGGCGGCCTGGACTTCGTCACCAACAATCTGACCGTCAGCAGCAGCTGACGTGTCACGCGGCCGGGGCCGGCCCACGTCTCGCCTCAGGCGGGGTCGACCTCGGCCCGCAGCGCGTTGTAGTCCACGAAGGCGGCCTCGACCTCGTCGCGGTCCAGGCCGTAGCGGGCCAGGTCGTAGCGGTGCGGCCGGGTGCCCTTCGGACGGGCGACCACACCGGCGAGCCGGGCGGCCTCCGCTTCCGTCCAGCGTGCGCCGACCGCGTCGTAGAGCTTGGGGGCACCGGTGGCCGGCTCGGCGCCGAGCCAGGAGTACGGGGCGTCCACGACCGCCTCCCCGGGGAGTGCAGCACGGGCCGCGAGCCCGCGTCGCATGGCGCGGGAGAGCAGGCCGAACCAGGTGGCGCCGATGCCGTGCAGGTCGAGCGGGCGGGTGCTGACGGTCATGCCGTGCTCGATCAGGCTGCAGAACGAGGCCACGGCGGTGACCGGGTCACGGTGGCACCACACGAGCGTGGCGTCCGGGAACACCCGGTGCAGCGCGTCCAGATTGCCCAGGTGCAGCGGGGACTTCAGCACCCAGCGGCGCCTCGGACGGCCGTACTGCAGGACCTGGAACACCTGCTTGAGATACCGGTAGTCGTCGGTGAACTCCCGCTCGCGGTACCACGCCGTGTACTCGGGGATCAGCGCCTGCGACAGCGGCATCAGGGCGTGCGGCAGGGCGAAGGTGCACTCCTCCGGGCCCTCGGCGGCCATCGGGTGGATGTCGCGGAAGCGCGGCGTGAACAGGTGGGTGCCCTGGACCATCCGGCGCCCGGCCGTGATCGCCTTGCGGCGCTCCCGCGGTGGCAACTCCAGGTCAGGGGTGAGCAGTTCCCACAGCAGTGGGCCGCGGTGCTGAGCCGACAGCGCCAGCACGCCGTGCGTGACCGTGGTCGCGGTGCGCGGCAGGCCCACCACGAAGACCGGCTTCTCGATTCTCTCCCGCTCGATCTGCGGACGCTCGGCGATCAGCTTCCGGATCCGGGCCCGGTTGGCGAGATGCCGGCGCACGAAGACCTGCGCGGACTGCCAGCCGACCGGCGTGAGGTTGTCGGCCCTCGCCCACCAGCCCAGCAGCGCCCGGAAGTCGTCGACGAACTGCCCGTCGCCCTGAGCCTGTCCCGTCTCCACGACGATGCGGTCGAAGATCCGGTCGGGCCTGCGCCGGGAGCCGAACGCCGGCCGCAGCAGCTGATCGGCCAGGGCGAGAGCGAGGGGAGGCATGGACACGGGATGACCCTATCGCGCCTAACTCGTCGTACAGGATGGGGAGTTGGGCTACTCCTTGATCGGCAGCCGTGCCCCGTCCCGCAGGAACAGCGGGATGCGGTCCAGCGGGGCGTCGACGGTGACGGCGTGCCCGCCTTCGTACGCCTGTGCGGTCCAGGCGTCCGTCCACCGTGCCCCGGCCGGAAGGTACGCCGTCCGGGTCGTCGCGCCCGGCTCCAGGACCGGCGCCACCAGCAGGTCCGCGCCGAGCAGATAGGCGTCGGCGACCTGCCAGCACGGCTTGTCGGCGGGGAACTCCAGGAACAGCGGCCGCATCACCGGCAGGCCCTCCTCGTGGGCCTCGCGCATGACGTCGAGGACGTACGGCTTCAGGCGCTCGCGCAGCCGCAGGTACGCCTCCAGGATCGGGCCGGCCTGCTCGCCGTAGGACCAGACCTCGTTCGGGCCGCCGGTCATCTCCGGGCCGAGCGGCATGCCGGGGTCGCGGAAGCCGTGCAGACGCATCAGCGGGGACAGGGCGCCGAACTGGAACCAGCGGATCATGACCTCGCGGTAGGCGGGGTCGTCCGGGTCGCCGCCGTGGAAGCCGCCGATGTCCGTGTTCCACCACGGGATGCCGGACATGGCGGTGTTCAGGCCGGCCGCGATCTGCCGGCGCAGGGTCGGGAAGTCGGTGCCGATGTCACCGGACCACAGGGCGGCGCCGTAGCGCTGGCTGCCCGCCCACGCCGAGCGGTTGAGGGTGACGATCTCCTCCTCGCCGCACGCGCTGAGCCCCTCGTAGAAGGTGCGGGAGTTCTCGGCCGGGTAGCAGTTGCCGACCTCCAGACCGGGGCCCGCCCAGTAGCGCAGGTTCTCCGGGAAACCGGGCTTGAGCTCCGGCTCGCAGGCGTCCAGCCAGAAGGCCGTGATGCCGTACGGGTCGAGGTAGTTCTCCTTGATCCTCGACCACACGAACTCCCGGGCCTCGGGGTTGGTGGCGTCGTAGAAGGCGATCTGGACGGTGGAGGCGACCTCCTTGTCGGGCCAGTCGGCGTGTGCCATCGGGCCGTACTGGGTGCCGATGAAGTAGCCGCGCTGCTCCATCACGGGATGGTTCTCGCTCAGCGGTGACACCGACGGCCACACGGACACCACCAGCTTGATGCCCAGCTCCTGCAGTTCGCGGACCATGGCCGCCGGGTCCGGCCACTCGGCGGGGTCGAACTTCCACTCGCCCAGGTGCGTCCAGTGGAAGAAGTCGCACACGATCGCCGAGATGGGCAGACCCCGGCGCTTGTACTCCCGGGCCACGCCCAGGAGTTCGGCCTGTGTGCGGTAGCGCAGCTTGCACTGCCAGAAGCCCGCGGCCCACTCCGGCAGCATCGGCGTACGGCCTGTCGCCGCGCTGTAGCGGCGCTGGCCGTCGGCCGGGGTGCCCGCGGTGATCCAGTAGTCGATCTGGCGGGCGGAGTCGGCGACCCAGCGGGTGCCGTTGTGCGCGAGTTCCACCCGGCCGATCGCCGGGTTGTTCCACAGCAGGGTGTAGCCGCGGCTGGAGGCGAGCACCGGGATGCCGACCTCGGCGTTTCGCTGCACCAGGTCCAGGACCAGGCCCTTCTGGTCGAACCGGCCGTGCTGGTGCTGGCCGAGGCCGTACAGCTGCTCGTCGTCGTAGGCGGCGAACCGCTGCTCCAGGCGGTGGTGGCCGTTGCCCACGGCGGTGTACAGACGCGGGCCCGGCCACCAGAAGTGGGCGCGGGCCTCCGCGAGGAGCTCGGCGCAGTCCTCGGTGCGCAGGAAGCGGATCAGCCCCTCTGCGTCCACGTGGACGGTCAGGGCGCCCACGGTCAGCTGCGCCTCCCCGTCACCGATCTTGACCGAGCTCTCCGTGGCCGGCGGTTCGTCGAGCAGCGCACCCGGCAGCCCGTCGAGGATCGGACCGCCGAGCCGGGCCCGCACCCGGACCGCGTCCGGCCCCCACGGCTCGACGCGGACGGTCTCCTGCCGGCCGCTCCACTCCAGCGCACCGTCCCGCTCACGGAACGTGCCGACGGTCGGCGACGACTGCGCGAGGCTGACCGCGCCCGGCTGAGGCATGTCTTCGGCGAGCTGATTCACGTGGGCGCTCCAGGGGAGGGAGGCGGGTGCAGGCATGGCGGTGCCCGGGCAGGGGCACGGTGGTGCGGTGATCGGTCCGTGGCGGGCGTGCGATGACCAGGGCGTGGCGGGAGGTGCGGATGATCAATCTCTGGCGGGATGCGCGGATGATCGGTGGGCGGCGGGATGCGCGGATGATCGGTGGGCGGCGGGACGTGCGGTGGTCAGTGGGCGGCGGACGGTGCCGGACCCGTGCTCGCCCGGACCGTCAACTCGGGTGCGATCAGCACGACTTCGTCGCTGCCGCGCCCGTCCAGCTTGGCAGCCAGCTGCCGCACGGCATGCCGGCCCATCTCCTGCGCGGGGATGGAGACCGACGTCAGCCGCACCGAGGCCTGCGTGGCGACCTGGTCGGGGCAGATCGCGACGACCGACACGTCCTCCGGCACGGCGCGGCCCTGCCGGCGCAGCAGGGCGAGCAGCGGCTCGACGGCCGACTCGTTCTGCACGACGAACCCCGTGGTGCTCGGGCGCTCGTCGAAGATCCGGGCGAGGGTGACGGCCATGGCGTCGTACCCGCCCTCGCACGGCCGGTGCAGCAGCCGCATCCCCAACTCCTGGGAACGCAGCCGCAGTCCGTCCAGCGTGCGCTCCGCGAAACCGGTGTGCCGCTCGTAGACGGCCGGGGCCTCTCCTATGACAGCGATGTCGCGGTGCCCCAGCGTCGCCAGATGCTCCACGCACAGCGCACCGGTCGCCTTGAAGTCGAGGTCGACGCAGGTCAGCCCGGCGGTGTCGGCGGGCAGCCCGATCAGCACGGACGGCTGGTGCGAGCCGCGCAGCAGCGGCAGCCGCTCGTCGTCCAGTTCGACGTCCATCAGGATCATCGCGTCCGCGAGCCCGCTGCCGGTGACCCGGCGCACGGCGTCGGGGCCCTCCTCGCCGGTCAGCAGCAGGACGTCGTAGCCGTGTGTGCGGGCCGTGGTGGCCACGGCGATGGCGATCTCCATCATCACCGGCACGTACATGTCGGTGCGCAGCGGGATCATCAGCGCGATGATGTTCGACCGGCTGCTGGCCAGGGCGCGGGCACCCGCGTTCGGGTGGTAGCCGAGCTCGCGGATGCTCTGCTCGACCCGCTGCCGGGTGGTCGCGGAGATGGACCGCTTGCCGCTGAGGACATAGCTCACCGTGCTCGCCGAGACTCCGGCGTGCTGGGCGACCTCGGCGAGGGTGACCATCCAGCTCTCCAAGCTTGTGTGAAGCGCTTCGACACTGCGCGACAGGTACTGGGTCAGGTGTGAGGGTGGTTCGACACTAGCCCCGGCGGGCGTGGGTGTCCATAGGTTGTCGAAGCGCTTCGACAATTTTTCCGATGCGGCGCGAGCACCTGTTCGGCGCAAGCCGCCCGGCGAGGTCCGCGGCCGGGGTTCCAGCGTACGGTCCGCACGCAGACCGGCCCCCGATCCGCCGACATCGGCCAAGCGGTCGCGCGCGGGGTGGTGGTCGCGCCGGTAATCGGGTAGATACGATCGGGTAGCACCCGTCGGTAACCAAACGGCCCAAGATCCCGATTCGCGGCGAGGTGAGCCTCATGTCCGCAGCACCCACGAAGCCCACTGTCACTGAGCGTGAGGCACGCCAAGTGGCGGAGGAGGCCCGGCAACAGGACTGGCGCAAGCCCAGTTTCGCCAAGGAACTGTTCCTCGGCCGCTTCCGCCTGGACCTCATCCACCCCCACCCGATGCCCACCGACGAGGCCACCCAGCGCGGCGAGGAGTTCCTCGCCAAGCTGCGCGACTTCATCGAGACGAAGGTCGACGGCGCCCTCATCGAGCGCGAGGCCCGCATCCCCGACGAGGTGATCGACGGCCTCAAGGAGCTCGGCGCCTTCGGCATGAAGATCGACACCAAGTACGGCGGTCTCGGCCTCACCCAGGTCTACTACAACAAGGCCCTCACCCTGGCGGGCTCGGCGAGTCCCGCGATCGGTGTCCTGCTCTCCGCCCATCAGTCGATCGGCGTACCGCAGCCGCTGAAGCTGTTCGGCACCGCCGAGCAGAAGGAGCGGTTCCTGCCGCGCTGCGCCCGCACCGACATCAGCGCCTTCCTGCTGACCGAGCCCGACGTCGGCTCCGACCCGGCCCGCCTCGCCACCTCCGCCGTGCCCGACGATGGGGGAGACTACGTCCTCGACGGCGTGAAGCTGTGGACGACCAACGGAGTGGTCGCCGACCTCCTCGTCGTCATGGCGCGGGTGCCGAAGTCCGAGGGGCACAAGGGCGGCATCACCGCCTTCGTCGTGGAGACCAACTCGCCCGGCATCACCGTCGAGAACCGCAACGCCTTCATGGGCCTGCGCGGCATCGAGAACGGCGTCACCCGCTTCCACCAGGTCCGTGTCCCCGCCGCCAACCGCGTCGGCCCCGAGGGCGCCGGCCTGAAGATCGCGCTCACCACGCTGAACACCGGACGGCTGTCGCTGCCCGCGTCCTGTGTCGCGGCCGGCAAGTGGTGCCTGAAGATCGCCCGCGAGTGGTCGGCGGCGCGCGAGCAGTGGGGCAAGCCGCTCGCCCAGCACGAGGCCGTCGGCTCCAAGATCTCCTTCATCGCGGCCACCACCTTCGCCCTGGAGGCCGTCACCGACCTCGCCTCGCAGATGGCCGACGAGGACCGCAACGACATCCGCATCGAAGGCGCCCTCGCCAAGCTGTACGCCTCCGAGATGGCCTGGCTCATGGCCGACGAGCTCATCCAGATCCGCGGCGGCCGGGGCTTCGAGACGGCCGACTCGCTCAGGGCCCGCGGCGAGCGCGGCGTCCCCGCCGAACAGGTCCTGCGCGACCTGCGCATCAACCGCATCTTCGAGGGCTCGACGGAGGTCATGCACCTGCTGATCGCCCGCGAGGCCGTCGACGCCCACCTGTCGGTGGCCGGTGACCTCATCGACCCCGACAAGTCCCTCCAGGACAAGGCGAAGGCGGGCGCGAACGCCGGCGTCTTCTACGCCAGGTGGCTGCCGAAGCTGGTCGCAGGACAGGGGCAACTGCCGTACTCGTACGGCGAGTTCAAGCGCGGCGTCGACCTCTCCCCGCACCTGCGCTACGTGGAGCGCACCTCCCGCAAGCTGGCCCGCTCCACCTTCTACGGCATGTCCCGCTGGCAGGGCCGCATGGAGACCAAGCAGGGCTTCCTGGGCCGGGTCGTCGACATCGGCGCCGAACTGTTCGCCATGAGCGCCGCCTGCGTCCGCGCCGAGCACCTGCGGGCCCGGGGCGAGCACGGGCGCGAGGCCTACCAACTCGCCGACGCCTTCTGCCGGCAGTCCCGGCTGCGCGTCGAGGAGCTCTTCGGCCGGCTGTGGTCCAACACCGACGACCTCGACCGCAAGGTCGTCAAGGGAGTCATGGCGGGCACCTACGAGTGGCTGGAATCGGGCATCGTCGACCCCTCGGACGACGGCGGTGTGTGGATCGCGGACGCGACCCCGGGCCCGAGCGAGCGGGAGAACGTGCACCGCCC